>JBFESZ010000013.1:0-34105 GCA_041548245.1 Sulfurimonadaceae bacterium | reverse complement strand
GACAAAGTGTTTAAAATGATAGAAAGCTGTGTCATCCGATTGATAGAAGAAAGAATATCTCCGCGAGATAACGACAATGCTTAGACCGCTTCTTTTCTGTTTAGCAATCACGCTGACGCTCAACGCGGGACATATCAACAAGGAAAAGATATATCAGGAGCACTTTTGCACTCACTTTGGCGGAACCATGGAGTACAGGCTCAAAGACAAGACGCGGGTGGATTGTCTATTGGAGGAATATGCCATCGAAGTCGATTTTGCACAAAAATGGGCAGAAAGTATAGGCCAATCACTCTATTACGCATCGCAAACTGAACGTAGGGCTGCCGTACTGTTAATCATCGAAGATACTCAAAAAGATGAAAAATATCTCGAGCGACTTGAAAATGTCTCTCAACGACACGATATAAACATCTGGACAATAGACAAAACCTTCAATATTAAAAAAAGAGCTCGATGATAAACTCTATTATGGAATAAAAAATGCTTTTCTTCTTTACTATTACTGTAAAGGAGAAAACATGTTGGGATTGTCACCTGAGAAGGCTACAGAACAAAAAAGTCTGTTAGCCAACCTACTAGGATTAAAACCTGATCTTAAAGACGACAAGTTCTCTCTCTTACTCCAATCTTTCTCCTTGGCCAAAACAGATGCAAAAGGGTTGGACTCACTCTTGGATGCAAAAATTAAAAACGCTGAGAAAGCAACAGAAAAATCACTCCTTTCGCAGCTGTTTGAACTTGGAAAAACAGGAGAAAACGAGGAAGAGCTCATCCATCCTGATATTCTAAAGGCACTTCCTCTTACTGACTTCAAACAGAATCTTCGACAACTCATCGGCGAAGCAAAAAACTATCTCAAAGAGCAAATAACAAAAAAAGTCGATATAAAAGAACTTCCAAAGACTTTAGGTGGATTGATAAAACTGGCGGAAAAATCGGGAATAGAAATACGTGCCATAAGCTTTGAGTCACTGCCTGCAACAGCCGTAAAGAATGAGCTTGCGCAAGTGCTCGATTTTACAAAACAGGCTCAACAACCACAGTTCCAGCTTCCACACTCTACCAGCGAACTGGTTAGGCCTGTCATTGACAAGAAAACAAATGAAGAACAACTCACTAAACAACCTCTGAACGCTTTACTAAACAGAACAAATGAAGCTGTATTGACTGACGCGGTGGCAGATATCACACTTAATGAACCGAAAAAAGAGACTAAATCACCGCTATTCAACGCGACTCTTAGCCATCTTCTGCATGGCGAAGGTAATGAGGGTGAAAGTAGTTTAGAAAGCGAATCTGGTCTCAAAATAGAAAGTGAAAAACTTAATGAAAAACATCATACGCTCCAAGTCAACAAAAATGACCAGCTCAACCAAAAGATCACTGAGGCAAAACAGCTTGTACAACATGTCGCACAAAGCATGAAAGAGATGGTTGAAAACTATAAACCACCTTTTACACGTATAAAAATGCAGCTTAACCCACATAAGTTCGGTGAGATGGATGTAACACTTGTACAACGCGGAAACACTGTGCATATCAATATCAATGCCAATGCCAATGCACTGACAACAATGATGCAAAACTCACATGAGCTCAAAGCTCAGCTGAGCGCACAAGGGTTAGGCGATGCTTCCATGAACTTCTCCTCTCATCATCAACAACAGCAAGAGAGACAGAAACAGGAACAAGCACACCTCTCTTATGAAGAGTTCCAAGAGTTTGAAGAAGAGTTCACAGAAATAGCAACAGCTTTAGAAGTCGTTGTACCCCGATATATATAGAGTAAAGGACCTATTATGGCAATTACAAATACAACATCAGCAACATCGACAAACCTTATCGATGCTCCTGCAGGGACAAACCCAAACGGTATCCTTGCCAAAGATGATTTTTTGAAGCTTCTGCTTGTCGAACTTCAGTATCAAGATCCAACCGAGCCAATGGATTCGGAGAAGATCCTATCACAAACTTCACAGTTGGCAACACTGGAGTCGGCCGAAAACACTAATAAGACTCTAGAAGCCCTTTCGGCTTCACTTCTTACCAGTTCCCAGTTTAATACGGTAAGCGCCATCGGAAAAATTGCCGATACAGGAAGTAACGGGATGCTCTATGAACAAGGACAAACTGCAAACTTTGAGGTCTATTTTTCTGACGATATCGTGGCTGGAAATATTGAGGTCAAAGATTCCACTGGTAATGTCATAAAAACTATTCCAGTGACTCCCAATCAGGCCGGTGTCTACTCGTTTGATTGGAATGGCGTCACGGATGCAGGAAATGGGGCGGACTCAGGTGTCTATTATATAGAAGCTTCCTATGCAAATACAGCGGGTGAAACCATAAGAACTCGTGCCGGTACTTACCCTATTGAATCAGTACGTTTTGAAGATGGAAAAAGCTTGCTTAAACTGGGCTCTTCTTATGTCCCGTTTGACTCAATCGTTGAGATCTATCAGTAAAGGGTAAATCATGTTACAATCGATCTATGCAGGTGTCAGCAGTCTACAATCCTTCCAAACAGGCATTGATGTCTTGGCCAACAACATTGCCAATGTCAATACAGTCGGATTTAGAGGTTCATCTACTGAGTTTTCCAACCTCTTCGAAAAAAAGATTTCTACTTCCGGAAATGCTATCACCTCCATGCAGTCTGGTCTGGGTGTTCAGGTCAATACAACTTCCTTAGACCTTAGAGGAGGTGAATATTACCAAAGTGACAATGTCACCGACCTCGCTATTATAGGTGATGATGGATGGTTTGGCCTGACAGGAGGAATAAACGGCGAAAACTATTTTACACGTGCCGGAAACTTCCGTTTTGATCCATATACCGATGGGATACAAACCAATATCCGTCTGGTTAACCCTGAGGGATACTTTGTAACGGGTACTCTGGCCAATAACACCACTAACGGTGTTTTAAGTCCTGTCGTCGAGTTTTTAGAACTTGATCTGGCAAACGTGGATGCACAAGAAGCATTAATCTTTCCAAGTGCAATGAGCTTTCCTGTCCAACCCACAACACAGGCGAATTTCTTTGGAAACATTGGCATCGAAGATATCCCGCAGGCCGTCTCCGCTACGGTGATCAGCCCACAAAGTGAGCGTAACAATCTGCGTCTCATATTTACTCAATCTGTAACACAACCGCCAGTAGGAATCCGCTGGGATGTTACGGCAACGACACAAACAGCTGATGGCTCGACTGTTTATGACACACAAACCGGGATCGTCGAGTTTGATGGCAGTGGCGCTTTGATCAGCTCTACATTAGGCCCTCTGGATAACAACGGTGCTTTGGTTGTACCCAATTTGGGAAGTGAACTAAATGGGATCATCTCCAACAGCGGTCCTACACTCACTACATCAGCGACGGTAGACGGTACCCTCTCCGGAGAGCTTACCGATTATACAATCAACAGAAATGGTGAAGTCATCTCAAACTTTACCAACGGAAAACAAAGTGTTGTTGGAAAAGTTGCGATCTATCATTTCCAAAACGATCAAGGGCTTGAAGCCATTAACGGAAATAGGTTCCGTGCTTCTGTCAATAGCGGACAACCTATATTTTACACTCAAGACAACGGTCAACTTCTCACTGGCAGTCTGGAAAACTCAAATGTTACGTTGGATACCGCTCTAACAGAGCTCATCATCATGCAGCGCTCTTATGATGCCGCTTCAAAAACCATAACAACCGGTGATGAACTACTAAAAAATGCCCTACAAATGGATGCATAGCCAGGCTATACATTCCATCTAGCCTCCATAACTTATATTAATTGACTCAAAAAACTTATATATTTTTATATCAACTTTCTTTATACTATTACTCTAAAGTTGGAACAAGTCTTGCTTATTATCTTAACTATTAGAAAGCTAAATGTCGAAACATCATCTTTTGACCCGATTAAATTAGAGAAATAAAAACTCTCTTACTGAGATCAAGCTTTTTAGAACAAAGGATTCATCATGTTAAAATCTTTATTCTCTGGTGTAGCTGGTCTTCAGTCCCACCAAATCGCCATGGACGTTGAGTCAAACAATATTGCCAATGTTAATACGATAGGGTTTAAATACTCTCGTGCAAATTTTTCAGACCTTTTGGCACAGACCAATCAAATTGCTACAGCACCACAGGGTGAACTAGGCGGTAAAAATGCTGTACAGATCGGATTAGGTGCCACCGTAGCCTCTGTCACACGTCTTCATACTCAGGGCTCTATCCAAAATACTGACAAGAACACCGATGTGGCCATTCAAGGGGATGGATTTTTCATTGTCAGTGCAGATGGGGGAGACACCTATAAATACACACGCTCCGGGGACTTCAAATTTGATGCCAATGGAAACTTTGTCGATAATAACGGTTTTATTGCTCAAGGATGGCTTCGTGATCCAGTAACCAACCTGGTCGATCCTACATCACCGATTGAAAATGTTGTCATCGACCCCGGACTTACAACACCGGCAGAAGCAACATCCATTATCAATCTAAAGGCCAATCTCAACTCAGGCCCGCGTGTCGATCAGTTCCTACCTGCCTATGCCATTGATACAACTGGAGCCTCTACAGCAAATCCTCCTATCATTGTTTTCGATGACTTTGGCGTTATGTTCGATGCAACGGGTAATGCGTTCAGCCTCACCTCAGCGACAAACACAACATCAGGTTCCGAGGATGGCCAAGGTATAAGAATGACCATTAATGGGACTGTATTGGATTTTCGTTATACAGACCTAGAGCCGGGGAGTCCTGCCGTAGGTACAGTGGACAACACGGGTACAGGCGGTGGAAACAATAGATATTTCCATACAACCAAAGACCTGAGAGACCAACTGGCTGCCGCACTTCCTGCGGGAGCTACCATTGAATTGGATAACCAAGGTAGATATGTGATAACAAACCCTATTGGGAATCCGGCCTTTACTCTGGACATAGAAGACCTTGGTACCGCAACCCCGGCTACAACCTTGGAAAACCCTCGCTTCTTTTCTGCTTTTACATCATTAGCAGCAACTTATTCGACAACAGGGACCTTACCTGCAGTAAGGATTTCACAAGAGATCAATGCTGCCGTTCACGCTTCAAGTATCGATGTTTTTGACTCTCTTGGTAGTAAACATACCATCAAAGTAGATTTTAGAAAGACGAGCCAAAGCCAAACGACTGGTTCAACCTGGACATTTAATGTAACTGCACCAAGCTATGCGACACTTGGGGGTTCTATTGCTCCAACTTTCAATGTGCTTAGAGACGGTGTGATTACCTTTGCAAATGATGGATCACTGCTAAGCAGAAATCCCGGTCAGATTGACTTTACTGCCAATAATGGATCTGCTTCTCCACAGCAGATAGACCTTGGTTTCGGGACCGTTGGCTCGTATGATGGTCTGACCTCATTTGACAGCCCATCGACAACATCAGGTATCTCCCAAGATGGTTTTACCGGAGGGGATCTCATCGGTATTCGTATCGATCAAAGCGGTACACTGATAGGTTCGTTCTCCAATGGTCGTTCATTCGGACTGGCACAGATAGGTATGGCAAAGTTTGTTAATAATGAGGGACTTTTTGCAGACGGCGGAAATGTCTACTTACAATCTGCTAACTCGGGTGACCCTATCATCGGAACAGCAGCATCTGGTGGACGTGGCTTTATTCAATCTGCAGCGCTTGAGGCCTCAAATGTGGATCTTTCTCGTTCATTGACGCAACTGATCATCATTCAGCGTGGCTATCAGGCAAATGGTAAGACGATTACGACTTCAGATAATCTGCTTGAGACGCTTATCGGACTGAAACGTTAATTAAGTCCGAACACTTCATTATAGAGTGACATCGCAAAGCGGTCACTCATACTAGCAATGTAATCAGCGACCACCCTGTGCTTGTAACGGCTCTGAAGCTGTAAAGCATAATATTTAGGCAGCATCTTCGGCTCATCCATCAAAGCATCAAACAACCCTTGCACCGCCTTTTTTCCAGCATACATCTTTCTGACAATCTCTTTATGTTGATAAAGCTCTTGAAAAAGTATCTTTTTTAGTTTTTTGATCTTTGTCTCAAGCGAAGCCTCAAAACCAATAGGAATCTGTGATGTAGAACTCATACATGCGGACAATACCCGGCTATTATCCACTTTCGGTTTTGAATACTCAAGCAGTGAATAAACAAGATGATTAATAAAGTGTGAAGAAAAACGATATCTGAACATCTCATCCTCATCTTCTGATATTCCCTCATCATGAACCTTTTGTAAGATTTCCTGAACAAGCTCGCTCTGCTTTAATGTCTCAAAACTGATCAGACCCGAATGGACACCGTCGTCAATATCATGGCTCATATAAGCGATCTCATCCGCACGGTCTACGACCATCGCCTCGATTGAAGGATGCGTCTCAAGATTAAACTGTTGATCAATATGTTGAGGTAAAAAAGACTTTTTATAAGGATATGAGTGCTTCAATATACCTTCTAGGGTAGCGAAGCTGAGATTTAATCCATTAAAGCCCTTATAACGTTTTTCCAAAGAGGTCACGACCCTAAAAGATTGATAGTTATGCTCAAAACCGTTGCTGTATCCCGCCTCTTTTAATCTTGCATCAAGCTCATCACCACCCACATGTCCAAAAGGTGTGTGTCCCAAATCATGGGCAAGTGCAATCGCTTCAGCCAACGACTCTTCCAATCCTAGTTGGGAAGATATAGATCGTGCTATCTGAGAGACTTCTATAGAGTGTGTCAGACGTGTTCTAAAAAAGTCACCCTCCTGATTCAAAAACACTTGTGTTTTATACTCCAATTTTCTGAAACTGCCCGAATGAATAATCCTGTCTCTGTCTCGGGCATATGCAGACCTAAAGTCATCTGCGATACCATAGAAACGTTCATGTGCCTGCATAACATACCTTCTTTATAATTAACTCCCCTTAGGAAACATTGGTTTGGGAAGCGCCTCACAGGGATCAAGCAACTCAAAGTTATCTTCTGTTATAAGTGTGTTATTACCTGTTTTTAAAGGGCCCTCTTTTATAACTCTAACACGCAAACCGCCTCGTCCACTCATCAAACCAAAAGCCCCTTTTTTCATGACTGCATTCATCCATGTACATGGTGCACAATGCTCTACTCCTTCAAAGACCACACTCTCATCAGTCGACACATCCGCAATAGCAAACCTTTTTCCAATCAGTTGTGTCAAGTTAAGGCCACTGATGACAACATTACGTCTGAATAGGCTGGGATCATACGACAGTTCAAGTTCTGAACAAACTTCTCTCATCACCTCTTCAGAGATAAAGGTTATCGGATATTTTGAAAACTCAAAACGGTCACCTGCTATCCCTTTACCCTCTTTCAGATAGACCCTGTCTAAATCATTTGTAGGTGCATTGCCTACATCAAATTTTTCACGTGTAAAATAATGATGCTCGGGCGAAGCGTAGATATGAGAGATATTCACATCTATGTTCATCGGTGTATTTCCAGTTTATCTGTCTCATTGCATTCTAGACATTCACCTGACTTCTCTTTTTTAGGTTCGCTCGCCTTAAGTGCTTCTTCCTCATCATAAGCCCTGCATTCAGTTGATATCTGACCTGGTTGCAGACTTTCACACATGCTTCCTGTGAATCTAAAACCTTCACATGCTATTAATAAAAAAGAGAAAAATATCAACAAACAAGTTTTTATCCAGATCATTCTTCTATTTCATAACCCTTGGCCTCTAGACATTCACGACATGCTGGTTTGATAGATGATTGAGATGCCTCCGCTGCAGCCTTCTCATCATAATATTTGCATTGGGTCAAGTCCTTTTGTACCTGATGCGTAGAGTATCCTTCCGGGCAGATCAAACCGTTAATAGTGACTCTCTTAGAGTTACAAGCCGTAAAAATAAACAGTGTTAACACAAAAATTAAATATTTCATCTTATATCCTATACGGGTATTATACCTTACATTCACGAGCTTATTGACTATAAGGAGTTTTAAGAACTCTGATATATAATTTTACTCATTAGTAGTGTAAAGGCCGAATGAATGAAACAATACTTAGATTTATGCAACAGAATCGTAAATGAAGGGACCTGGGTTGAAAACGAACGTACAGGAAAACGCTGTCTGACTGTTATTAATGCCGATCTTGAATATCAGGTTGGAGAGAACAAGTTCCCTCTGATCACCACTCGAAAGAGTTATTATAAATCTGCTATTGCCGAATTTCTGGGTTACATCCGCGGATATGACAATGCTGCCGACTTTCGGGCCCTTGGTACTAAGACATGGGATGCCAATGCTAACCTTAATGAAGCTTGGCTAAACAACCCTTACCGTAAAGGTGAGGATGATATGGGTCGTGTTTACGGTGTCCAGGGCCGAAGCTGGAAGACACCGGAAGGTAACACCATTGATCAACTGAAAAAAGTGGTCGACGATCTGAAAAGAGGTATTGATGACCGCGCTGAAATCATCACTTTTTACAATCCTGGTGAATTTCACATGGGATGCCTTCGTCCTTGTATGCACACTCACAACTTCTCCCTCGTCGGGGATACTCTCCATCTGACCTCATATCAACGCTCATGTGATGTTCCTTTAGGCCTTAATTTCAATCAGGTACAAGTCTTTGTGTTTTTAGCCCTTATGGCTCGTATCACCGGTAAAAAAGCAGGTACTGCCTATCATAAAATCGTAAATGCTCATATCTACGAAGACCAGTTGGAGTTGATGCGCGATGTGCAACTTAAACGTGAACCTTTTCCTTCACCTCAGTTACATATCAACGAAAAGATCACCTCATTAGAAGACCTTGAGACATGGGTGAGCATGGATGACTTTAGTGTTACGGGTTATCAATGCCATGAGCCTATTGCCTATCCTTTTTCAGTTTAGGAATACAGATGCATAGACCTCTCATCTCACTTATTGTTGCTATGGCTAACAACCGTGTTATTGGTAAAGATAATCAGATGCCTTGGCATCTTCCTGCAGATTTGGCACACTTTAAAGCTGTCACCATGGGCAAACCTATTATTATGGGGAGAAAAACTTATGAATCTATCGGGCGACCGCTTCCAGGAAGAAAAAATATCATCCTGAGTTCGAATCCGGACTATAGGGTCGAAGGGTGTCAAAGCGTTAGTTCCTTTGAAGAAGCGTTAGCACTGGTTGAAAATGTTGAAGAGGTTATGGTCATCGGCGGAGGCTATCTTTATTCACAGACCATCTCTCAAGCTGACCGGCTCTACCTAACCTTTATTGATCTGGATATAGATGGGGACACACAATTTCCGGAATTTGGACACTTAAACCTACAAGAGACTAAACGGGAAAAACATATTAAAAATGAAAAAAATCCCTATGATTATCAGTTTGTTGACTTCATTGTCAATCATGATACTCACTGAGGATATTTTTCCTTTTTAAATCACCGCTAGGCAAATAGGTTTTGTACCGCATCTTTACTATTGGAACCCTGCGCGATTCGTGCAATATACTGTACATACATGCTTGTGTATTGCCTGGCTATCATCTGAATATCATCAACGACACGTAAATGAGGCTCTATGAGTGTCTCAAAAAGATACATATCCTCAGTGAGTTCGCATATGACACCTGAGCTTTGTGAAACAGCTATACCATAGTGAATAAAAGATTCAAAAAGAGCATTTAATGCAATGATGTGTTCTGATGATCTTTTGGCTGTATTTGTTATTTCCGAATGTTTCGCATAGAGATAGTTTTTTTCTGCGGTATCTAAGGCTAATATGATCTTTTCATGCATGATATTCTCCTTATGGGGAAGAAATATATTATCCAATTTAAGTAAATGGATAATATGCTAAAAAAATGTGGACTTTGTGAAAACTTTTAGCATCTCTAACGTAGTTTTACACGTTGAGCATGCGTAATGGCAACCGCCATAGCATCGGATACATCCAGGGGCTTTATCTCTTTTTTGATACCTAAAAGACGTTGGACCATAAAAGCGACCTGCTCTTTTTGGGCTTTCCCCTTTCCTGTCAATGCCTTTTTCACCTGCAGGGCAGTATACTCACTAAACTGGCCAAACTCCTGTAATATCTTTAACATCATAGCACCACGGAATTGGGCAAGTTTGATCGTTGTTTTAGGATTGTGCGCATAAAAGATATCTTCCATGGCCACCTCATCAATCTGATGGTTTTTAAAGATAAGATCAAAACCTTCAATCATTTGCGGAATCTGTATCTGAAGTTCGTCCGCTTTGATTTTTATCAATCCGGCTTCGACCAATTTCATACTTCCTCCCTCCAAAGATATGATGGCATATCCCAAGTTGCGTGTACCTGGATCTATTCCCAAGATATTCACATGCTTCCTTTCCCAATAAACAGGAGAATAGATAACTATTCATCAAATATATTCACCTATGTGAATAACTTTATATTCACATTAACAGATCTGCTATTTTAGCCTATTATCCAATTTTTTTGGATATTATTCACAATTAACATGTGAATAAATAAAACCTTCATTTTTTATTCATTCCTAATAATCTTCAAGCTACTCATAAATTATAAAGAGGTGTATATGACAATCGGCGAATCTATCTTAGAGCTTCTAAAACAAGAGATCAGTGAAATCGAATACAATCGCTATATTAAACAACTTAGTTTTTGCACACAGGACTCAAAATCAGACTTTGCACTTTTTCTGGCACCTAACCCGCTAATTGCATCATGGGTCCGAACCAAATACAGCGAAAAAATAGCCCATCTTTTTGAGATCAAAACAGATATCAAGCCAAAGGTCTCCATTGAGGTTAAAAACAAGCGCTCAAGCCAACTACAGACCAATGATATAGTGACTCAAACACCTCAGCACAGTGCTCATCAAAGTCTTTTGAATCCAGCCTATACCTTCGATAATTATGTCGTCGGAAGCTCTAATCAATTTGCCTATTCCGCCGCCCAATCCGTATGTGAGAAACCTGGATCTGCCTATAATCCTCTATTTATTTACGGAGGTGTTGGTCTTGGAAAGACACACCTTATGCAAGCAATCGGTAATCGTCTTCAGACACAAGGTAAAAGCGTTATTTACACCTCTGTTGAACAGTTTGTCAATGATTTCACCCGACACCTACGCAACCAGACCATGGATAGGTTTAAAGACAAGTACAGAAAATGTGATGTCTTGATGATCGATGATGTTCAATTCCTTTCGGGAAAAACTCAGACTCAAGAAGAGTTCTTCCACACATTTGAAACTCTAAGAAGTGAGAAGAAACAGATTATTTTGACTTCGGATAAACAACCCAAACAGATAGCCGGGATAGAGGACCGTCTTACAAGCCGGTTTGAATGGGGACTTGTTTCAGATATTCAACCCCCGGAACTTGAGACTAAAATCGCTATTATCAATAAAAAATGTGAGATCAACAGAGTCAATATCACAAAAGATGTTATCGACTATATTGCAACAATAATTGATAACAATGCGCGTGAAATCGAAGGTATTCTTTCCAAGCTGCATGCTTATGCAAAACTGATGAACCAAGAGATCACATTGGACTTTACAAAAAACGTACTCAAAGAACAGCTCAAGGAAAAAAGAGAGAATATAACCATTGAATACATAGTCAAGTTTGTCTCCAAAGAACTCAATGTAAAACCAAGTGAAATCCGTTCTAAAAGTAGAAGTAAAAATATCGTTTATGCCCGCCGTGTATCCATATATTTGGCACGTTCTCTGACACAAAGTACAATGCCACAACTGGCTCAGTATTTTGGTATGAAGGATCATACAACCATCTCTCATACTATGAAAAAAATCAATGAACTTCTTAAAACAGACGAGAACTTCAAAGTAAAAATCGAAGAACTGACCAATAAAATTTCTGCGGGTGAAGATGTATAATCCTGTAAGCTATATTTCTTCCCTTACATCTAAAATTGAATATTGAAATAATTCATTATTTAATTCTGTAAAAAAAAGATATAATTTCTAAGGTGAACAAATGTGAATAACTTTTTAAGAATATTCACACTTGTAAAAGTACGCTGGTAAAGGCTTTTAAGTGTTTATTCACTTATTCATGTCCTCTACTACTAACTACAATAATTTATAAAAAATAAATAGGAAATTCGAAATGAAGATTTCAATTGCAAAAACAGTTCTAGAAAATATTCTTATTCATTCGCAAGCTTTTTTAGAAAAGAAAGATACTTCACAAATCACTTCCCATATATTTTTAGAAACACATACCGGAAAACTACGAGTTAAAGCTACAGATTATGAAATAGGTCTAAAAGTAGAAACTGACAATGTTGAAACACTTGCACCAGGATCTATAACAGCTAATGGTAAAAAACTGCTTGATATCATTCGCATATTAAAAGATGATCAAATTGTTTTAGAAAATATTGGTGATATGCTTCACATTCAACAAGGACAATCAAATTTCAAATTACCAACATTTAATGCCAATGAATTTCCTGAATTTCCATCCGAAGAGTCAAAACCAAAAATTCATCTAGATTCTCAAAAACTTATAAGCTCTCTTAAAAAGATTACACCTGCGATTGATAATAATAACCCAAAATTTGAACTTAACGGTGCATTGATCGATATCTCTAGTAATGTCATCTCTATTGTATCAACTGATACAAGACGATTGGCTCTTGTGGAAATTGAAAACAGTTCAAGTGAAGAACTCTCTTTAATCATTCCTAAAAAAGCAATTATTGAAATTCAAAAACTCTTTTTTAATGAGATTGAAATCTATTATGACAACACCCATCTACTGATCAAATCAGATCAATATACATTCTTTACAAAATTGATAAATGGAAAGTTCCCAGATTTCACTCGTATTATCCCAAGAGAAACAGCCTATAATCTTTCACTTCCAAAAGCTATGATGATCGATGCCATCAAACAAATAACCACTATCTCAAACGACTTGAAAATAACGTTTGAAAACAGCATGATCACATTTGAAAGTTTGAGTGAAGATAATATCGAAGCTAAAACCCAGATCTCTTTTAACACACCATTTGATAAAGCTTTTGTGTTAGCAATTAACAGCAAATACATATTAGACTTTCTTTCTCAAATCAATACAACAGAATTTAATATTGGTCTAAATGAGTCTAATCTTCCGTTCATCGTAACTTCTGAAGACTTTAAAACTATCATCATGCCAATCGTTATCTAAATCCCACAGTTTTCACATTTTTATTTTCCTTTTTTTTGATAAAATATTTCAAAATCAAAAAAAAGGATTCTAATGAAGAAAATACTTCCTCTTTTAATTATCTTAAACATAACCCTACTTGCCCAAAAAATTGAATTTAAAGACGCTGAACTCATTAATAACAGAGAGATACCACAAACATCTAATAAAATTCTTTCTTATAGTCCAATTATAAAACATACAGTCCATTCAATAGTTCACATTGCAACAACTCAAAAAGTCAGAAGAAACCTTCAAATGCAAGAGTTTTTGGAAGAATTTTTTGGTAGAAGATTTCCTCAAGAAAATCCATCTAAAAAAACAATGGGACTTGGATCAGGTGTCATACTGTCTGAAGATGGATATATTGTGACAAACAACCATGTCATTGATCAAGCAGATGAGATAGTTGTCACTCTAGCAAACAGCAAAAAAGAGTATAAAGCAAAACTCATTGGAAGTGATCCAAAAACAGATTTAGCTGTAATAAAAATTGAGACCGATGATAAACTCTTTCCAATTTTAATGGGAAACTCTTCTCTGTTGGAAGTTGGGGATATTGTCTTTGCAATAGGAAATCCTTTTGGAGTGGGACAAAGTGTAACTCAGGGAATTATTTCTGCCAAACATAAAAGCGGTATTGGCATAAACGAATATGAGAACTTTATACAAACAGATGCTTCAATCAATCCAGGTAATTCCGGCGGTGCTTTGATAGACAGCAGAGGTGCTTTAATAGGTATCAATTCGGCAATACTTTCAAAAAGCGGAGGAAACAATGGAATAGGTTTTGCGATTGAGGTCAATATGGTCAAAAATGTCGTACAAAAGCTGATTAACAAAGGAAAAATTACTCGAGGATATATGGGTGTACAGATATCTGATCTGCATGGAAATCTCGATAAACTTTATAAAAATAGTGAAGGGGCATTGCTTATTGATGTAAATGAGAACACACCAGCTCAAAAAGCGGGTTTAAAACGCGGAGATCTGATTATAAAAATAAATAATCGTCCTATAAAAAATGCCAGCGACCTAAAAAACTTTATCGGTATGCTTGAACCGGAAGTCGATATTGATGTTGTATATGAACGTAATAAAAAAATCTATACAACCAAACTTAAACTGGAGAACCAAGAAGCAATCAATGATGAAAAAGAGGAGTTGTTAAGCGGTTTGAGTTTAATACCGTTAAACGACAATACACGTTATCAATATCGCATCCCTCATATGATCGAAGGCGTTTTAGTAAAAGATGTCAAAGAGAACAGTGAAGCAGAAAATCAAGGTATCCAAAAAGGTGATATTATTGTTCAGATTGAAAACTATAAAATCGACTCAATAGATACTTTGAAAAATGTTCTTAAAAAATACAAAGGTCAATACAAGCGTGTATATATCAATAGAAACGGTCAGGTTTTTATGATCGCTTATAAATGATGGTACAAGAGAAGGCTTGTTTATAAATAACAGTCTTCTCTACAATAAAAATAAAAGAAATATAATAAAAAGTAAAAATAAACCTCTCATTTAACTCAATTCGGGTGAGTAAAAGTATCACTCTGCAAATTTATCCAACTTATGAGCCTCTTAAACAAAATATTTATATAAAAAAGGATAGAATAGAAACAATTATGTCTTTAGACAAACATTCTTTTTAGGAAATAAAATGGCAGAACAAAATTACGGCGCTAGTAATATTAAAGTCCTTAAAGGATTAGAAGCAGTACGTAAACGTCCTGGTATGTATATTGGTGATACGGGAAATAAAGGTTTACATCACCTCATTTATGAAGTAATTGATAACTCTATCGATGAAGCAATGGCAGGATACTGTGATACGATCTCAGTAACATTAACAAAATCAGGGACAGCTATCGTTTCAGACAACGGTCGTGGTATTCCTACAGATATGCACCCGACTGAAGGTGTGTCAGCTGCTACAGTTGTACTGACAGTATTGCATGCCGGTGGTAAATTTGATAAAGACACTTATAAAGTATCAGGTGGTCTACACGGGGTAGGTATTTCTGTCGTTAATGCCCTTTCATCTGATTTGAAAATGACTATTCACCGTGGTGGTCAAATCCATGAACAAGAATTTAAAGAAGGTATCCCGCAAGCTCCTCTTGAAGTAACAGGAACAACACGTAAGACGGGTACAACAATCGAGTTTTTTCCTGATCCGACAATTTTTGATGAGATTATTTTCGATTATGAGTATTTAGCGCGACGTTTTAAAGAGCTGGCTTATCTGAATCCAAAGATTACAATCAAATTCAATGATGAACGTTCAGGCGAAAACAATACGTATCACTTCGAAGGCGGAATCACTCAATATGTAGAGGATATGAATAAAAAGACAGCACTGACAGCACCTATCTATTTTTCAGACCGTCTTGAAGATATCGAAGTTGATATTGCTCTGATGTATTGTGATGGATATGATGAAAAAGTCTACTCATTTGTCAATAATATTCGTACACCAAACGGTGGTACCCATGAGACAGGTTTTAGAATGGCATTGACACGTGTTGTTTCAAACTACAACACTCAAAACGGTGCAGCAAAAGAGAAAGATGTAAAGATCTCAGGTGATGACGTAAAAGAAGGCTTGATATGTATCGTATCGGCTCGTGTACCTGAGCCACAGTTTGAAGGTCAGACCAAAGGCAAGCTAGGAAATGCTTATGTGCGTCCTTTGGTTCAAAAACTTTCTAATGACTTTTTAGCAAAATATTTTGAAGAAAACCCACTTGAAGCCAAAGCAATCGTTCAAAAAGCTTTAATGGCAGCACGTGGTAGAGAAGCAGCAAAAAAAGCGCGTGAACTTACACGTCGTAAAGATGCGATGACCGTTGGTACGCTTCCGGGTAAACTTGCTGACTGTCAGAGTAAAGATGCGACAGTATCTGAATTATACCTGGTGGAAGGGGACTCTGCAGGGGGTTCAGCTAAGCAGGGCCGTGACCGTGTTTTCCAAGCAATTCTGCCACTTAAAGGTAAGATTTTAAATGTTGAGAAGGCGCGTCTAGAGAAGATACTTAAATCAGACGAGATCACTAATATGATCACGGTTCTTGGTTGTGGTATAGGCGAGGAGTTTAATCCGGAAAAACTTCGTTATCATAAGATCATTATTATGACGGATGCGGACGTCGATGGATCTCATATTCAGACACTTTTGTTGACTTTCTTTTTTAGATATTTTCCTCATATTGTGGAACAAGGGTATCTTTATCTTGCTCAGCCACCGCTTTACCGTTATCAAAAAGGTAAGAAGCAGATTTATTTTAAAGATGACAGGATGATGAATGATTTTCTTATTGAAAACGGAGCGGAGTCTTTAGCTGTTGAGAACATCGGCATCGCTGATTTGATTGAATATCTTAAGGTGGCTGATCATTATCGTCTCTCTTTAGAGTCTTTAGAACGTAGATATGCATTGATCGAGCTTATACGCCACTTTATTGAAAATCCGGATATTGCAGGATTAACACACGATAAGCTTTTTGATGCGGTAAAAAGTTTCCTGGATAATAGAGGTTATAATATTCTATCGTCTCAATCAAGTGAAGAGGCATTGCATCTGTTTGTACAGACAAATGATGGTATGGAAGAGCTTCTTATAGATGACAGTCTTTTCTCTTCACCACATTATACAGAAGCACACTATATTTATGAGAAACTTAGAGACTGGAAAATTGATACCGATCAAGATCCGCTTGAGATGTTAGAAGAAGCAAAAGACTATGCTAAAAAAGGTTCTTATATCCAACGTTATAAAGGTCTTGGTGAGATGAATCCCGAGCAGCTTTGGGAAACAACAATGACACCTGAGAACAGAGTTCTTTTACGTGTTACAATTGATGATGCAGAAGTCGCTTCAGACACGTTCAATCTCTTTATGGGTGATGAAGTCGAACCTCGCCGCCAATATATTGAGACCCATGCAAAAGATGTTAAACACTTAGACGTATAATCAACAAAGGAGAAGTTGTGAGTTATCTATCACTGAGTATAAACAGCTTCTCTTCAATTGTTATGGAATAGTTTAAAAATGCTTTATCCTGAACAAAAAGAGCGCTCACACCGCTTTATGTTGGCACTACGTACAGGTGTCCCGCTTTTTTTCTTGGCAGCTATTTTGACATTTGCCCGTATAAGCGACTATATACAAAACATCCCCATTAGCTTTTTTATCCTGGCTCTTTTTATTCTAACCGTCTCTATATATTTTATATTTTATATGATTTACCGAGGGTTTGACGAGCAGATAACGGATCCCATCACGCATACTTTTACCCGTGCTAAAGTTATGTCAATTTTAAAAGAAGAGATAGAAAAATACAGCGAATACAGTATTGTTTTGATCAGTATAGAGAACCTTCCTGATATCAATTCGCGCTATGGTACAAAAGCTGGTGATAAGGCCTTGAAGATTGTTTCTAAAGATGTGGGAAACTTTTTTTCCGACAAGGGATTTGAAAAGTTTCCCATAGGACATTTTAACGGTGGAAATTTTTTAATTGGTCTTAACAGTAAGAGCAGTACTATCAGGCCTTTTTTGGAGATGATGTATGTTAAATTTGATGATTTTGTTATCGATGATATAGAGGTGAAAATAAAAGGTGCAGTTGTCGATAAAAGTTTAAGTTTAGATATCAATGCGCTGAGTGAACGACTGTTCGATCTGAAAGATTCTGATCATGATGAAGATGATGAGACAAGACTGTCGGCAGAGTATGAAGATCTTAGTCTGTTGGAACTTAATGAAAATGTCAGGTATGCTTTGTCGAATAGAAACCTTTCATTGATGTTTCAACCTGTACAAGCCAAAGAAAAAATCATACAAATAAGTATCAAATTGCAAGGGAAAAACAATAAGATTATTCATCAAAAAAGTTATATGCCAATTGTTAAACGTTTAGGGTTTGAGCGGGAATATGATGAATTGGTTTTAGAAAAGATTTTACGTTTGAACAAGGCGCTTGAAGGAGTTTCTTTTGCCTTTAACATCTCTCCGTCAGTGTTAAGAAACAGGCGTTTTTTACAGCGTTTCAAGCAACTCGTTGAGAAAGAGAAGATAGAATATAAACGGTTAGTGATTTTCCTTTCAGAGAAGGAGGTTTATACAAATATGGAACGCTATAATGATATTTTACAAGAGTACAGGGCACTGGGTGTTCGTTTTGTATTGGACAATATAGGTTCGATGAATGCCTCGATAGAGTACTTAAAACGTTTAGAAGTCGATATAATTCGTTTTGACAAACACTTTAGTAAACATATCAACTCGCCAGTCTACATGGCAATGGTCAGGGGATATAAGTCCATCGCTGATAGTATGGGGATGAAATGCTGGATCAAAATGGTAGACACGAAAGAGTTAAAAACTGAATTTGAACAGATGCAGATAGATTATATTCAAGGAAATGTCATCTCAAGAATCCTCAGTTATGATAAATTAAAAGAAATAGTGTAAAAGGTATATGATGAAGTACGGAGAAAAGATCGTCGCAGAGTTTGATGTTGATAAGGATTTGGAAATTTGGCCAAACGAGCATAAGAAAAATTACCTGATTAAAATGACTTTACCGGAGTTTTCTTGTTTATGTCCTAGAAGCGGGTATCCAGATTATGCAACGATATATTTGGAATATACACCTGATGAGTATGTGGTCGAATTAAAAGCGATTAAGTTGTATATTAATTCTTTTAGGGATCGTCATATTTCGCATGAGAACACAGCAAATGAGATATATGACGTTTTAGAGGCCAAGTTAAAACCAAAATATATGAAGATTACAGCTGATTTCAATCCGCGTGGAAATGTTCATACTGTTGTGGAGATCGACAGCTCTAAACTAGAAAAATAGGTTTCATATATAAGCCAAAAGGAGGCCTTGATTAAGTGTTCAAGCATATTATTGAAAATAAATTAGGGCTTACTACAGCTGATAAAAATTACAGAAAATCCTATTTTGTGCTCTCAACACTTGTCATTCTGGTCTTTACTCTCTCATTTTTTGTCTATCTCAACATTTTTGTAACGACATTGTATGGTGTTGCCATACTTGATGGAGCAGGTTTGCTCGCTTCATATTTTTGTTGGCAAGCATTGATAAAACGTAAAGATATTGAATTAGCTGCGACGATACTTATTAGTATAATCTTTGTTCTCACTCTTCTTTTTATCATGGATCAAAACCATAATGATTATGCTTTTGTTTATGGGGTTATATTGCCGATTATAAGTATTTACCTTAAAGGAATACGTATTGGACTGCTTTACTGTCTGGTTTATTTTGGTATTTTATTAAGTATAGCATTTTTGGGTATTGACTCCTGGAAACCGGTAGGATTTACGACAGTTTCATTTATAAATTTGACGGCAGTCTATCTTATTGTTGCATTATTAATATTTTATTATGAATTGAGTCGTTCAGAAGCCTTTGAAAAACTCGAGAAGCTCTCTACAACAGATATGCTAACAGGGCTTTTTAATCGAAGACATATCGATTTAAAGATGCATGAGGTATATATCTTATCACAGCGGTATGAAACCCCATTTTCAGTCATACTTCTTGACATCGATGATTTTAAAAAAATAAATGATAGTTATGGGCACCTGGAAGGAGACAAGGTTCTTAAAAAGATTTCTCAGATACTTTCTACGAACTCGAGAGAGAGTGATATTGTAGGGAGATGGGGTGGAGAAGAGTTCTTGATTATCTGTCCCAATACAAATCTGTATAGTGCCCGACATGTAGCAGAGAAGATGAGGCAGGTTATAGAAATAGAGAGCTTCGGAATAGACTTTTGCGTTACGGCCAGTTTTGGTATTAGTGAGTATAAAAGTGCACAAGCTTGCGAATCAATGATATTAATGGTAGATAGGGCACTCTATAAGGCAAAAGAAGAGGGCAAGAATAAAATAGTAGTGGTAGAGAACTAAAAAGAGCAAGTGATTGTTAAATAGAATAGAGATAACACATTATTCACACAAGAACCCCTTATAATACATTTAGAAAGAGAGAAGGAGTTTCTCCCCTTACTTCTTTAGCTCTTTTCATTCATTTATTCTCCCAATTCAAAGCAGCTTATATCTATTCTCCCCTAGGATATAAGCTAACTTAATCATTTATTACTCATATCCATGAATATAAAAGGGTATAATTAGCAAAAATATAAAATTGATTAATTATGATTAGAAAAGTTTTTGATAAAAACAGATCAAACCCCAAGCTCGATGCCGTGATGAAAAAGTATAATATCCCAAGAGAGCTATTAAGTATTAACAGACGAATGGTCACTCGTGCTATTTTGGTAGGGATGTTTATTGCCATGATTCCAATGCCTATGCAGATGTTGGCGGTGATTCTGGTGGTTCCATTTTTTCGTTTTAACGTACCTATTGGTGTCTCACTTGTCTGGATAACAAATCCTTTAACCATGCCATTTATCTATTATATTGAATATATAACAGGAAATATTTTATTGATGCAAGAGGGTATCAATAATATTGAGATGAGTTTAGAGTGGTTTAAAAACAATATAGGAGATATTTTTATCCCATTGTACGTAGGGACATTTTTCTATTCATTTCTTTTTTCTGTGGGCGGGTATTATCTTGTGAATTGGTTGTGGATAGCCTCTGTGAACAAAGCGAAGAAAAGACGACACCACAAACAGCACAAACGACATAAACAGCATAAACATCATGACAAGTAGGTATTAAGCCAGTTAAGTGCTCCTTCTTGTGTAAAAAACTTTCCATCCAATTGAGCTTCATAAGCATCGTCCAATATCTTTTTGAATGGTTTACCCGCTTCCAATCCTTTTTCAATCAGATGACGACCCTGTAGAAGAGCTTCCGGTTTTTTCTGCAGAACCTTTAGTTCTTGTGCCTTTTGAAATAGCCACTCTCCTGCAGGATATTCCTTGTTTTTAGCTTCTTTAGTGGTACGGCCAAAATGATCAGCCTTTGAAAGAATGATCAGGTTTTCGATGTTCACTTTTGTAGAAAGTCGTCTGATTGCCGCTTCAGTAGAGTTTTGTTGATACAGTAACGAAGGCATAAGGTGTGTTTTCACAAGAGAGACTATCTCTTCAACAAGAGCTTTCTCATCACAGAGTCTTTGCATAAGGGACAAAGTCGGATCCAGATAGTTTTCATGTCCGATTGAGCGTATCTTACCACCGATAATCTCTGTTGTCTCTGCTTTGCCAAGATCGTGGCATAAGGTAGCCAGAAGAAGCATAATATCTTTTTTAGATTCGCCTGTTTTAAGTTCGGCCATGGCATCCAAACTCATCATCGTATGTGTCCAGACATCGCCTTCGGGATGATATTCTTTATCTTGAGGGATACCTTGAAGGGCTTTGAGTTCTGGAAAAAGTGCATTTAACTGATCTAAAAGTTCAAATCCAAGAGAGGGCTTGGAAGCTTTTAAAAGAAGTTTCTTGTATTCTTCAAAGATACGCTCTTTTGGAAGTTCCGCTAACATTCCCTTGGTGACCATCCGCTGACAGAGTTTTAATGTGTTAGCATCTAGTTTGAAATTAAAACGCGCAGCAAACTGAACAGCGCGCAGTACGCGTAAAGGGTCTTCGACAAAACTGACATCATCTACATGGCGTATGATGTTTTTTTCAATGTCTTCCTGGCCATTATAGGGGTCTAAAAAGCTTGAGGTACAGACATCGTAACCGATCGCATTCATGGTAAAGTCGCGACGCTTGGCTGCGGTGATAAAATCCAGGTAACCATTGGTCTGTATATTAAAGCCTTTATGGCCTTTTGATGTTTTTATCTCGGTACGGGGCAGGGAGATATCAAACTCATATTCATCGAGTTGTATCTTTAACACACCAAAACTTTTGCCAACTTCATGAACGGGTGCAAGTTGTTCCAGACTTGATTTGAGTTGTTCCAAAGAGGAGATATTATAGACTTCGATATCGATGTCTTTACTCTTTTTTTGCATAAAGAAGTCACGAACATAACCCCCTACAATAATTGGCCTAGCTCCTGAGTCTATAAGTCTATGGCAGAGATCTGTAATGGGAGAGGAAAGTTTCATAATAGGCGTTTTAAGGTCTCCTCAAAGAGTTTTTCACTTTCATCCATATTGCCGTCTGAGTTAAAGACGTCACTCATACAGGCATATAAGTTTTCATCCTCTTTTATCAGATTGAAGGCTTCTTGTCTGTCTGCAAGCCAAATCTCATTGTCATCTTGATAGGAGTTGAGCTTCATCTTGATATATTCCATGATATTGTCGATATCTTCTTCGGCACCTACAATACTAGAGAGACAAGCAGAAGCGCTGTTTAGCTCCTCCTGATAGATCTTCTTGTTCATATAGATCGCAACAGCGAGTATTAAAGCGACATGTTCAATTTTTTGTCCATAGGTTTTTGTTTTCCAATGGATATAACATTTTTCTAAAAAGGATACACCGTTTAAAGCTATTTCGGTAGGCAAAATGAGACCTTATAGTTTTTAAACAGTGTAACATAAAATTACGCAAGGAAAAGAAAAGATAAGCAGTTTAGTCACTTGGTGTATATTAAAGAGTAAATAGTTGATCATATGGTGAAATGACAGATTTTCCGGTCTAAATGAAACTTATTGTCCTTATCTGTCATTTTTTAGCTTTGTGTAAAGCATCTGCTTTATACAGGATTTGCAAGATTAACCGAACTTACCTGTGATGTACTCTTCTGTGAGTTTTTCAGCCGGTGTTACGAATAGCTCTTCTGTTTTGCCAAGCTCGATAAGGTCACCCAAATACATAAAACCTGTATAATCAGATACACGGGCAGCTTGCTGCATATTGTGTGTAACGATCAGAATAGAGACTTTTTCTTTCAACTCGATAATAAGTTTTTCAATACCCTGGGTAGAGATCGGGTCAAGTGCTGAGGTAGGCTCATCAAAGAGAAGGACTTCAGGTTCGACAGCAATCGCCCTAGCAATACACAAACGTTGTTGTTGACCACCGGAAAGCCCATTGGCATCATCTTTAAGACGATGGCTCGTCTCTTTCCAGATAGCAGCATCTTGAAGGGCTTTTTCTACACGGTCTTGAAGTTCACTTTTGTTCTTAATACCTTTAAGACGTAATCCATAGGCGACATTATCGAAGATACTCATTGGAAAGGCAGTTGGTTTCTGGAAGATCATACCGATCTGTGTACGCAGTTTGATCATATCCTCTTTCTCTTGAAGGATATTGCGTCCTTTAAACATAATCTCGCCTGTGTATGTATTGCCAGGATATAAATCATGCATACGATTGAATGAACGAAGAAGTGTGGTTTTACCACAACCTGATGGTCCGATAAGCGCTGTAACTTTGTTTTTTGCAATAGGCATCGTGATGTTTTTTAGACTTGGATCACTTGCACCGGCATAGGTAAACTCAAAGTTGTTGACCTGGATGGCTTTTTCTTCAGGAATATCAATAATAGTCGGCATGATTTATTTTCTCTTTCTTTTGATTAATAGTAGTCTACCTAAAATATTTAGGCCAAGGATAAACATTGACAGAATAAAGGCTGCTGCCCATCCAAGTTTTTGCCAGTCTTCGTATGGGCTGGTCGCATAGTTAAACATGGTTACAGTCAGTGAGGCAATAGGTTCACTAAGATTCATGTTTAAAAAGTTGTCATTAAATGATGTGAAAAGAAGCGGTGCCGTTTCACCCGAAACACGGGCGACTCCAAGTAGGACACCGGTCAAGATACCTGTTTTTGCGCCACGAATGACAACCTGAAGGATCACTTTGTACTTTGGTGCTCCAAGGGCAAAGGCTGCTTCACGTAATGTTGTTGGAACAAGCTGGAGCATATCATCTGTCGTTCTAAGAATAATAGGTATCATTATAATTGTCAGGGCTATGATACCAGCCCATCCGCTGAATGAACCGGCCAATGTGTCTGGAAGGCTGAAAAGTTCACTGACGTTACGGGATAAAAAGTTGTCGTAGAGAAAGCTGTCCCTATTGATAATCATTGCGTAGACAAAGACACCAATGACAATTGAGGGTGCTGACATCATGATATCTGAGATATCGCGGATAGTGTTAGCCAGCTTGGACTTTAGACCGCCGTATTCACTTAGATAGGTACCGGCAAGGATCCCAAGAGGGACACCGATAAGTGTTGACATCCCAATCAGCATTGCCTGGCCGATAAGTGCGTGTCTAAGACCGCTCTCTTCATAGCCTGGAGGGGCACCTTCGAAGATAAAGATGTTCCAGTTAATAGCATCAATGCCATTGATGACAAGAACGGTAAGGATCCATAGTAGGAATCCTATCCCAATCATTGCAGAGAGGGTAGATAAGGTCATAATGATTCGATTAATGATGATACGTTTTTCAGTATGTGTCATTTTCTACCCCTTTTCAAGAAAGCGAATTTAGCTAAAGAGATGATAGAGAAACTGATCACGAAAAGCACCATTGCCAAGTAGAATAGACTTGAGAAATAAAGACCCTCGTCTGCTTCGGCAAACTCATTTGCCAATGCAACTGGAATTGAAGTTGCAGGGTCAGTGATAAGGGAAGGGATTTTATGCACGTTACCCATGACGAATGTCACAGCCATTGTCTCACCGATGGCACGACCAAGAGCTAAGATAGCAGCACCGATAATACCGGCCTTTGCATAAGGGATGACGATATCTTTGATGACATCCCATTTTGTTCCGCCAAGAGCATAGGCTGACTCTTTTAAGATATCGGGAGTCGTGTTCATCGCATCACGCGTTACCGCTGCCATGAAAGGAAGGACCATAACAGCAAGTACAATACCTGCTGTCAAAAGACCGATACCCAGACCGCCAAAAAGATCACGAATGATAGGTACGAAGTAAAACAGACCCCACATACCGTAGATAACAGAAGGGATTGCTGCTAGGAGCTCAATAGAAACGCCCACTGGCGATTTTAGTTTTTGGTGAGCAATTTCGGATAGAAAAATCGCAACCCCGATAGCTAACGGCACAGCAAGCAGCATAGCTAGAGCAGTCGACATGATTGAACCCATAATCGCGGGAAAAGCACCGAACTTTTCAAGATTGGGAGCCCATTTACTATTGAACAGAAAGTCAAGACCAAAGGCGTCTAATGCAGGTTTTGCCTCCTGATATAAGACACCGAAGATGGCACCTGTAATAAGGAGGGTAAGCAATGCAATAGAGAGTGTTGATAGGTGAAAAAACCTGTCTAGTATCTTATTCATTCTTCTTCTTTATATCTCAAGAGATAACATTTGATTTTGAAATTTTACACTATTTTAATTACAGTAAGATTACTTTTGAGTAATTTATGGACTTTGTCTCTTTAAATCGCCTTAAATGAGGTCAGATAGAAAAATGGCTATAATTACGCCTTTCATAAGGAGTGCTCAGGTGGAAAATATGACTGTTATCGATGCTATTACCAATCGTTCGTCAAAACGTAAATTTTTAAATAAACCGGTTCCCAAAGAGATACAAGAGAAGATATTGGCAGCAGCAGCTATGACGCCGTCGGGAGCAAATATGCAGCCATGGATAGTCTATGCTGTTTCAAACAAAGATATGTTGGATAAGATCGGTGAAGATATTATCTCGCATATCAATGCTGGCGGTGATGTAGACCAATTTATCCAATATTATCCTCTTGAATGGATTAACCCCTATAAGCGCCGTCGTATTGCTACAGGGGCAGGTCTGTATAAGCATTTAGAAGTTGACCGCAAAGATGACGAGCGCCGTAAAGAGTTGTGGTATGATAATTATCGCTGGTTTGGTGCACAGACTGTTTTCTTTATATGCACAGATAAATCGCTTATTGATGGTGCCCAGGGCGCCCTAATTGATTGCGGTGCCTATATGCAAACAATCATGTTGGCAGCCCAAGCCTATGGCATTAGCTCTTGCCCACAGGGATCGACAACAGAGTATGGCCGTATTATAGCCAAGAGACTGAACTTGCCTGATAACTTGGCACTTTTATACAGTGTTGTTCTGGGTTATGAGGATACTACCGCGGTTCAGAATAGCTATCAACCTGAACGTGCTTCTTTGGATGAGATAGTTACCTTTATAGATTGAGGGGTTTTCTGTTTTCAATATAGAAAGGACAGCGGTTACTTTTGTATAGGTTTTAGATTGAAACCGAAGGTAGAACCTTCGTTTTCTTTACTATCAATAATAAGTTCCAAACCATGAAGTTTAAGAACATAAGAGACAATAGCCAGACCAAGCCCCATAGAGTTGTCCCAGGTGTTCTTTTGCACACGATAAAATTTTGACGTGATTTTGTCAATCTCTTTTTCAGCGATTCCCATTCCCTTGTCATGGACCATAAGCTTGTCATCTGTAATGGAAACCGTCACATCATCTTGAGAGTATTTCATTGCATTATCAATAAGATTGATAATGACTGTCTCGATCATTGTCTTGTCGGCATTGATCAAATAGTTTTCTCCAGAGAAGTTGATTTGGCGGTCTTTGTATTTTTTGCTTAGATTCATAATGATCTCTTGTGTTAATTCCATCAAGTCAAACTCTTTGAGTGAGGGTTTTAAGTCTTCGTTCTCAAGTTTTACTGATAAGGAGATGCGCTCAAGCATAGAGGTTATTTTTTTACTGTTTTGAAGGATTTTTTCTAAGAAACGTTTTCTAATCTTTAGATCAGTATCAGGGTCGTCAATAAGCGTTTCAGCATAACCTTGAATTGAAGCGACAGGATTTTTGAATTCATGACCGATAGCCGAGAGAATGTCATTTCTCTGTTTATTGATTAGTCTGAGTCTAGCAGTATATTTACGTTTTTGTTTGTCACGGTTATTCAGCTTTTTTGCCAGGTTTTTAAGAATTACAGCAATATATAAGAACTCTGAAAAGTGTTCCGGTTTGATAACAGCCCGGTAGTTTTTATCAGATACCTCACGAAGGTAATGGGTGATCTCTTGAAGATCATAGCGAATTTTTTTACTGATTTTGTAAGCTAAATAAAGACCGATAATAATAGAAATGACAAAGACAAACGTTAATCGGTACCATAGTGAATAAAAATCCTCTAAAAGCATGTTCAGGCTGACGGAAAGACGTAAAAAAACGGGTTCGTTTTGATATATTATTCTTTTTGCTACATAGACAAAATCGACATTAAGTGTATTCGAGTAACGTGTTATGACGCCAAACTCATTGACAGCCGCATCCATAACTTCAGCACGACCTCGATGATTGTCCATAGTGGTCTTGTCTTTATTGGATTCTGCCAAAACAAGACCCTTATCATTGATGATGGTCACGCGTGAGCCGGTCTTATTGTGAATCTCTTTAGCAAATTTATCCAGATTCGTTATATGAGGAATTTGCATCTCGAGTAGAGTAATCTGATCCTTCAGATGAAGGGTATGCTCATGTATAGCTGTTTTTTTGATATTGAAATAGATAAAAAAAGATGAGATGAGAAGCGCACCGATAAAGATGGCTAAGAAGTTGAAAAAAAATGACTGATGCAGTTTTAACACAGGCTGTAACCTACACCACGGACGGTCTTGATATACTCTTTGTCTTTATTGGGGTCGATTTTTTCCTTAAGTCGATTGATGGCGACATTGACGGTTTTATCCTGGTATATCTCATCTCCGCCCCAGACATTTTCTAACAGATACTCCCGATCGAGTACAATATTCTGATTTTTGATAAGGGTCGAAAGTAGGTCAAACTCAAGCTTGGAGAGTTCGATGTGCTTGCCACCGACAGTTACTTCCCTACTTTGAGGGTTCATCAGAATATCGCGATAGGAGATCAGTTCTTTATTGAAATCGGGTTTGGTACGTTTGAGGACAGCTTTGATACGCATAGCGACCTCTTTAGGGCTAAAAGGTTTAGTGATATAATCATCGGCACCTCTGTCAAATCCCTCTTCAATGTCACTCTCTTTGTTTTTTGCAGAAAGGTAGATAACGGGAGTTTGTACGCCTTGCTTTCGAAGACCAGCTACAAACTCACTTCCCTCTACACCAGGAAGGTTCCTATCCATAAGAAGCAGATCTATCTGCTCCTCTTCAAGCAGTTGAGAGACGCCTTTGGTATTAAGAAATCCGATGGTTTCATATCCCTCTTTTTGAAGGTTGTATTCTAGCAGTTCTAGAATATCTTCTTCATCTTCGACGATAACTATACTTGCTTTAGACATCTTCTTCCTTTGAGAAAGTGTTAGTAGCTTTGGATTTCTCCACCCTCTTTGGAGTAAAGCATCAGTTTAGCAATATTGATTGCATGATCAGAGGCTCGTTCCAGTTTACGCAGTGTACCCAGTACTTTTACGTATTCTATAGAGAGTTCTCCTTCTATAATAATACGAGAAAGGATGTCTTTTTCCAGTATAGAGTGTAGGTCGTCACATTTGCTCTCTTCAACCATGACAGAACGGTAAAGCTCTTCATAATCACATGCATCATGTTCATTGAAACAGTCGGCAATGAATTTAAGCGCAGTGATTGATGAACTGTGAAGTTTGATGATAACATCATTCAAGCTTGTAAGGTTGCACTCTCCCTGACAGTGTTCTTTCATTCTTTTGGCATATTTTTTTGCACCCTCACCAATACGCACCAACTCATTTGTCATCTTTAAATAAGCGATCAAAAGGCGTAGTTCTTGAGCTTCAGGACCAAATAGAGCAAATGTTTTGACGATCTCATTGTCAATGGCATTAGCCTCTTTCTGGATACTTTTAAGGGTTGTCTTGACTTGGTCAAAATCGTCAGTATTTTGGTTTTTGTAGGCATTGAGAGCTTGCGTATGCGCTTCAACGACTTCGGAGATGAGCTGGGCCAGCATCCCTTGAATTTCATTGATCTTGCTTTCGTAACGTGGAAGCATTGCTTTCCTTTATATTAGGTATAGAGTTACTAGAAAAACTATATATTAAGTTTCATTAATTCTGGAATAATATAATGTGATTGTAACAAAAAGATTACAGAATAGTATGGTTTTGTAATCATATTGTTATCTTATTCACGTACAATTGCAGCAGTAAAAAATTTACAAGGACTCAGATTATGACTAAAATCGTACACGGTTTATTAATCGCAGCAGTGGCAACTTCAAGTTTAGTTGCAGGAAAAATCAGTGGCGCTGGGGCATCTTTCCCAGCACCTTTATATTATGATTGGGCGTACTCATATCAAAAAGATACCAAGACTCGTGTAAACTACCAGTCAATCGGTTCAGGTGGAGGAATCAAACAGATCTCTAAGCGTGTTGTTGATTTCGGTGCTTCTGACAAGCCACTAAAAACAAAAGAGCTTGCTAAACAAAAGCTGCTTCAGTTCCCTGCAGTAATTGGTGCAATCGTTGTTGCTTTGAATGTACCTGGTATTAAAGATGAGCAGCTTAAACTTAAGAACTCTGTAGTAGCAGATATCTTTGCCGGTAAGATCACTAAATGGAACGATGCTGCGATCACTGCAGACAATGCGGGTGTAAAGCTTCCAGATGAGAAGATCATCGTGTGTCACCGTTCAGACGGATCAGGTACGACTTACAACTTTACTTACTACCTTTCTGAGTCAAACGAGAACTGGAAAAACAACTATGGTGCGGGTAAAGCAATCGACTGGGCAACTGGTATCGGTGGAAAAGGTAATGAAGGTGTTGCATCTTTAGTAGCACAGACTCCATTCTCAATCGGTTATATCGAAAATGCATATAAAGAGAAGAACAACCTTGCAGCAGCAACACTTCAAACAGCAAACGGTAAATGGGTAAGCGCTCGTGAAGACAACTTTAAAGCAGCAGCCAAGTATGCATCATGGACTAAAGAAGACAACTTCTATGCTCTTTTAGCACTTCAGCCGGGTGACACTTCTTACCCAATCGTTGCAGCAACGTTCATTCTTCTTCCAAAAGAGAAAGCTGAGAGCAACAAAGCTGTCGTCGAGTTCTATAACTATGCATTCAAAAATGGAGATGCAGCAGCTAAAAAACTTGGTTATATTCCTCTTCCGGAAGAGACTAAGAACATGATCCGCGCTTACTGGGCTGATCACGGTATCAACTAAGAACAATTACGAAATAAAGCTCTTTATTTCTTTGCCTGAACTGCTTAGGGCGTAAAACATCAAGTGGATTCATTCTTCGCCTCCTTCGGGAGGATTCTCCTAAGACTTCTTTATCTGCTATAATCTAAAGATACATTTCATTGAGGTTAGCAGATGAATGAAGAACAACTACTACAGATGTACTTGGAAAAACTGGCCAAACTCTCCTTGGAGAAATTGCATGAAAGAGATATCTCTGCACTGCAGGCATTAAGAGAGGCCCTGAACTACATCGAGGGCGAAATGAGGGGGTACTAAAATGCAATGGCTTCGTATTGGTTTGTTAAGTGCTGTGTTATTTATACCGGTATTCTCTGCGGAATGTCAGGTTAAGGGACTTAAGGTTGACTGGCTGCGCGACTACTGCATGTATCAGTTGGATACAGATGATATGGTTGAGATAGAGGCTTGTATGAACAATGATGTAAAAAATGATTATAAAGACGAGTGTGCAGCCAAGATAAAGTACAAGAGGAAGATGTGCAAGATTGCCATAGAAGAAGAGTGGATAAAAGGTACAGTACAGGACTGTTTTAGAGATGATGCTTTTATGGGTTCTACTGTCAAAAATAGCGCTATTGGCAAATAAAAACGAAGAGGTTGGAAAGACCGAAAATGGTAAAGATAGAGATTCTCAGATCAGATATCACAACCTTAGATGTCGATGCTATTGTTAATGCGGCGAATCGTTTCCTTCTTGGTGGAGGTGGCGTTGACGGGGCTATTCACAAAGCAGCAGGCAGTGAATTGTTGGAAGAGTGCCGTAGTCTAGATGGATGTGAAACGGGTCACGCTAAACTGACAAAAGGGTATAAACTTCCGGCTAAATACGTTATCCATGCTGTCGGGCCAGTTTGGCAAGGGGGATCTGCACATGAAGAAGCACTTTTGGCCTCCTGTTACAGAGAGTCTATCGAAATAGCCAATGCTAAAAAACTTGATTCCATAGCTTTTGCTGCTATTAGTTGCGGTGTTTATGGTTTTCCGATTGAAAAGGCTTGTGATATTGCCGTCTCTGAGGTTTTAAAGTCCCTTCCGGGCACAACGTTGAAGCATGTCATCTTTTCATGTTTCAATGAGAAGATAGAAGTGGCATTGAAACAGAGTCTTGCGGAGCACATGGATGTTGAGAGCTGAGTTTATGATATTTACATCCATGGTTAAATGAGACGGATTGAGAAAAACATAAGTATTTCCATTTTGTTATAATGGTGGGAACGGAGGTCCGGATGAAACGATTTTATCTTTTTCTATTACCTTGGTTTTTTCTAGGATGCGATAGCATTGGTTTAGGCGGTTCCTACCCCTCTATTTATACAAGACAGAGTTCCGAGTGCGGTTGCGGAAGTGTCATGTATATGATCAAAAATCCGAACCAAATGCCTCAAAAAATCACGCTTGTTCGTGTAAGACAGAGCGGAACGGCTCCCAAGAATCGGCAAAACATATCGATGATATTACAGCCTAAGATAGAGAAAAAACTGGGCTGCTCCGAGATCAATCTTTACATATCAGGACGGTCGCCTTATTGCGATACTCAGCAGAGTTTTTATGTCAAGACCTACAAAGAGCTAAAAGCAAAACATTAATATGTGCATCTTTTTAAACGAAGCTCATAGTTGTGATTAAGATCTGTATCAATCATTATCCCTTATTGTGAATATTATTGGATTGAGATGGCTCCTTTTTCTCAAGCGCTATCTTTCGATGTTCAAAATATGAAAAGATAACAGGAACGACGAACAAGGTAACAAGCTCGACCAACATTCCTCCCAATGTTGGAATAGCCATAGGCTTTATGACTTCGCTTCCTGTACCTGTCGCCCACATGATAGGCAATAGTGCGGCAACTGTTGTCACTGTTGTCATGATAAGCGGTCTGATTCTTCTTGAACCGGCTTCGATGATACTTGCCTTCAGGCTATCCCAATCTTTTGGTGCATTTTTTCTTATGCTCTGTTGAAGAAAGGTGACCATTAGAACACCATCATCTACGGCAATACCGAAAAGTGCTATAAAACCCACCCAGACAGCGACTGAAGTATTAAATTCGCCGATCCATAAAAGAATGAGACCTCCCGCGAATGCAATGGGAACAGCAGTGAATATAATGGCTGCATTTCGTAGGTTTTTAATCCCCAGATAGATAAGTATTAAATTAATAAATAGTGCCAAAGGAACGAGGATCATTAATCTGTTATTCGATCTTACCTGGCTTTCATACTGGCCAGCCCAAACGATTGAATGGCCTTTGGGTATATCGACATTTTGTTCTATGTGTTTTTTCGCTTCTTCAACAAAGCCTATCAGATCACGGTCTCTGACGTTTAATAGAACGAGTGAGCGAAGCATCCCGTTTTCAGACTGTATGACAGCGGGACCTGTTACTACCTTAATGTCTGCAAGCTGTGAAAGGGGTATGTGTTGTCCCAGTGGGCTTGGTACAAGTACTTTTTTGAGTTCATCGATACGGTCTCTCAGCTCTTTTTTGTAGCGGACCCGAATAGGGTAACGTTGTCTTCCATCATAGAACTGACCGATGGTCATACCGCCCACGGCTGTTTGGAGGATCTTGTTGATCGTACCGGTGTTGATGCCATAACGGCTTGCGGCTATACGGTCTATATCAAACTCTATATAGGGTTTACCGGTGATCTGTTCGGCATAGACACCGTAGGCCCCTTGGACTTTTGCAACTTCTTTTCCTATTTGGGCAGCTACTTTCTCAAGGGTCTTAAGGTCATCTCCAAAGATTTTTATACCGACTTGAGTCTTGATCCCTGTGGATATCATCGTGATCCTGTTTTCGATTGGAAACAGCCATGAATTGACCAGTCCGGGGACTTGTAGCTCGCCATCAAGTTCGCTCATAATGTCATATATGGTCATACCCTTTGGCCACTCTTCTTGGGGAACGAGTTTGACGACAGTCTCAAACATCGCGATGGGGGCCGGATCGATGGCTGTGTTGGCTCTTCCGAGCTTTCCGATCGCATTGGCAACAAGGGGATGCTCTTGCAGCTTTTTATCCGTATAGGCTAAGAGCTCACGTGCCTTAGTCATACTCACATCGGGTGTTGTAACGGGCATATAGAGAATCTCTCCCTCATTCAACGAAGGCATAAACTCTTTGCCTAATCTGTTAAAAGCCAAGACTCCTAGAATCAAGATCACCGCAGGGAGGATCAAAAAGAGTTTTCTATGCTCAAGTATCCACTCAAGCGCGGGCTTATAGCTCTTGATGATAAAAAGACTCACACTGTTCTTTGCAAGGGGTCTGAGTTCTCCTTTTAAGAAATAAGCCGAAAGAGCAGGTACTAAGATAATAGCGACAATGACCGAGCCAAACATGGCTAAGGTCTTTGCCCATGCCAGAGGAGTGAACAGTTTTCCTTCGCTTCCTTCCAAACCAAATACCGGCAAAAAAGTGACGATAGTCGTCGATACGGCTGTCAAGATAGCGGGACCTACTTCACGGGCTGATCTGACGATGATCTCTATTCTCTGCTTCTTGGTGGCATTGGGGTTTTCGCACAGATGCGAATAGATGTTCTCCGTCATGATGATGCCCATATCGATCATAGAGCCAATGGCGATGACAAGCCCGGATAAACTCATGACATTGGAGTCCACACCCAGCAGTTTCATGAAGATAAAGCTGATACCGACTCCTAAGGGAAGGGTAAGAGAGACAAGGACAGAAGACCTAAAGTGCAGCAGAAACAGCATAATGACGACGATAGAGATAATGAT
>JBFESZ010000012.1:0-34153 GCA_041548245.1 Sulfurimonadaceae bacterium | reverse complement strand
TCAAAATACTACAATGTAATTACTATAGCTGTGAATTCTGGTTCTGATTATGAACTACATAAGTATCTCAAAGAAAGAAAACTTACTTTTAAAGTAGTAAATGACAAAAGTACTCAACTTTCTCAGCTATATAATATTCATGCCTATCCTACAACTTTTATATATGATAAAAAGCAAAAAATGGTATTTAGTGAAGTTGGTTATACAAGTACTGTTGGATTATTATTAAGAATGTGGTGGACTGATTATATAAAATAGTGTGTAGAGGGATAAAAGCTTACGCTTTTATCTCTACTTTATAAGCTTTGTCCGATAGTGGAACCCATGGACGCTTAATGTGTTGTGGACGACGTAACTTATCGTTCTCGTTTAGTGGACGAGTAAGTTGGTCTCTCCATCCTTGGTAAATTTTGAAGTTATTTTCATAGTTAACATAGATGTCACCAATGTTGTCACCCGGCTGTGCAGGTTCCAAAATAACTTTCTGGTGCCAACAGTGCATACCTGAGATTGGATCCGGGTGTGGCGCTGCAACTGCATTTTGCCATGAACCCGAAAGACCATCCCACCAGATGTTGTCAGAGTCTTTGTTGTAATCAGCAAAACGCTCAGATTTGAATGGTACGATACCTTGAGTATATTTCATTTTACCCTCTTTACCGTCCATCTGGATCTCAGCCAATGGTACACCAAAGCTGTTGAGACCAGCTGTACCAGAGTAATCTTCAATCTTGATCTGTGCACCTTCAGAACCAGCGTTAACCGGTGACTCTTTCATAAATGCCTCATCATGCATGCTACGTGGTGCATTAGTTGCAGCCACTTTACCATCTGTAACCCCGTTAGGAATCGTAACAGAGTTAACTAGCTTCCAACGTCCACCATGGTGTGAACATGCAAGTGTACCTGGCAGAACACCTTCTGTAGGTACTGCCATTGCAACAAAGTATCCAGAGCTTAGACCAGATACGGAGTCAACAATCTCGACGCGGATCGCATCACCACGCTTAAAGCCTTGACGTTCAGCATCTCCAGTTGAAATCCAGATTGGATCATGGTTCTGAGAGATCTCCATCAAATGCTTCGAGTTAGCCGAACGTGTATGGATATTATAAGGTAAACGGAACACTGTGTTAAGTGCATAAGAGTTTTCCTCAGTCATGTACATGTGGTTAACGTGTGAAACAATCTCTTGCATCTCTTTCTTCTCTTCATCATTACGAGGATAGAAAGGAACTGCAAATTCTGGCCATTTCCATTCATCAGAAGCGAACCACTCAGAGAAGAAGTCAAGCTTCTTATCCATAGTAGCAAAACCTTCCATTTTCTTGCCATCGACAACAATACCGATCGGTTTCTTACCGCCTGGGTATTTCCATGCATCACCGTGCGCATCAGCTGAAATAACACCCGTACGCTTATCAGTATGCACATGATGTTTATTATACTTATGGCCATGAGCGATAAGATTATCGCCATCCTCTTTAAGTTCACGTTCTTGCGGAGAATAGATGTGATTTTCTTCCAACCATGCTCCGTGATCTCTCATATACTCATACACTGGGAATTCAGAATCTTTATACTTAGGATCAGTCGTCGCAGTACGTTTAAGATTTGGCAAGTTATCACCAAATGCTGCATCATACCACTCAGCAATCGTAACCGGTTTGCCTGGATGACGTTTTGATTCCCACATCTTTTTGATGTTAAGAGAACCATCCGGGTCAATGTAGTTAACACACATGTCGAACCAGAACTCATTCTCTTCCCATACTTCACCAAGACCCGCTTTAATATGTGCCTCAAGTGTTGCACGGTTAGGGTTGTTTGGCTTCCAGCCAGCTTTTTCAAGCGCAACACGCATAACAGGCTGGCGGAATGATGTCCAACGAGCCGGCATAGTCGCTTCTGAATGCTGATCGTGACGCTCACCAGCAAGACCAACCGGAAGAACATAATCAACATACCAGTTAGTCTCAGACCATACCGGTGAAAGGTTGAACGTAAGTTCCATCTTAGACTCGTCTTTAAGCACTTCCAACCAACGGAAACCATCTGGATTGATCCAAACCGGATTGTACATACGTGGAACCCAAACAGAAAGTTTAGTCGGTACGTTAAGACCTTTGGAAATCCATTTTTGCTGCCACTCTGTATCACTTAACAGGTGTGGAAGCAGGTATGACATCTCATACGTCGATAGAGGCCATTCAGGTGGCCAAGTAAGCTCATTCCAAACGTCGACTTTAGGTACTTTAGAACCACGAGCACCCTGACCGACAGTAGCAGAACCACCTTTACCGGCAACAGAGATAACGTGCCAGTGGTGGAAGAATGTACCACCCTTAGGACCGATAGCACCACGTAGACCAAGTGCCATGAAACCGCTACGACCTGAAGTCCAACCACCACGGTTACCCGCTGCAGCAGCACGCCAGAAGTAAGAAGAGATCGATGTGTCAGCCCAGATGAACATATCATACAGTTTCTCTAGTTTGTATGCCGGAACATGAGACTCTTTCACTGCATATTCAAGTGTATATGGAGCATAAAGTTCTTTAAGTACTTTCAAGAATGTATCAAAATCTCTCTTCTTAGGAACCGCAGAGATATAGTTTTTCTCAACCATGAACTCAAGGTATTTAGTGTTATCCATGAACACTTCCCAGTTGTACCATTTACGTACAAACTCTTTGTTAACCTGATCTTCTTGTAGAATGCGGTTTACAAGGTAAAGATAGATAACTGCTTCTGTACCTGGCCACGCTGCGATCCAAAGGTCTGCCATACCAGCTGAGTTTGACATACGTGGGTCCATAACAACAAGTTTAGCACCTTTTTTACGTGCATCAGCGATATGACCTGCCGCTTGCTGGAAATAGTGACCTGCATCCGCTGCATGAGATGAGTTAAGGAATACAAGCTTTGCATTAGCCCAGTCTGGAGATGAACGGTCATCGTTTGCCCACTGGATAGTCGGTGTACGTCCACCTGATGAACAGATGTTTGTATGTGAGTTGAATGCATCCGTACCAAGCGTTTGCCATACTTTACCTGTGAAACCATTCTCATTTGGACGACCAACATGGAACATTACAGATTTTTTAGAAAGCTCATCACCTTTGCGTAGCGTGTCACCCATCTTCTTACCGATAGCTGTCATCGCATCATCCCAAGTTACACGGATCCACTTACCTTCACCACGCTTAGAACCTGGAGCTCTCTTGATTGGGAATGCAAGACGATCCGGATCGTACATTTGAGACTGAGCTGCATAACCTTTTGCACAGTTACGTCCTCGTGAACCCGGGTGTAATGGGTTACCCATGTATTTCTTAACTGTGAAAGTTTTCTTATCAATCCAAGCTGTAAGACCACAAGAGGCTTCACAGTTTGAACATGCTGTAGGAACGATTGCAAAATCGTTTACTTCAATACCGTCTGGGTTCTCTTCTGAACGCACACCTTTACGGCCAATACCACCGCGTTTCCAGTCATCACCGTCTAGTTCTTTGAAATCATCCCATTGATCTAGTGGTGGATAAAATGCTAAAGAATCAGGTGTGTTTGTGAACTTGCTCTCATTTAGAGATTCAGCCAAAACATCCGTGCTGATTACATTTTTAGCGATAGCGGCGCCTGCAACAGTAAATGCAGCACCTTTAAGAAATGTTCTTCTGTTTTCTAAAAACATTCAGTGGCCTCCTTAGCTCATTGGTAATAGTTGTGGAATTACTAGCCATACATGCTTAGTCACCCATAGACCTGCAAGAGCAGATACCGATGCCAAAGTCAAAAGACCAGTTGATTTATTTTGAACACTTAGTGTCACAAGTACCATTGGTACAATGAATGCGAATACTTGACCAATCCAGAACATTGTCGTATATTCACCGTGACCTTTAATATACTGTAACACAGCCGCAACTTCTTCAGCCTTCATTGGACCAAAAATCAATTCACTCATATACAGGATAAAAGCTGCTAGAGCAGACAGCCCAAGGATGACAGCAAGATCACGCTTCGCTTCATACGGAAGCTTGCCACCCATAAGAAGGGTTGTCGCTGAACCTGCAAGTGTCGCTGCAAGAATCATCTGCGCTGCTTCTGTTGGCATCTGCCATAATTCACGCGCTGTAGATTCAGCCATAAGTCCTGCAGTATACAGCGTTACTGGAATACCAAGTATAACTGTCCAAAGCAACACTTTGTCAAATGCTTCATTGTCTTTCTTGATATATGAAAGATACGCTAGCAAGAAAATCAGACCCACAAAACCTGTTGCCATCCATGCACCAACTGTAATAGCCGATGTCCAGTGTGGATGGAAAAAGATATGCCAGAATCTAAACATCTGGTGTAAGTCGATAACAGTAAAGAATAAGAATACGTGAATCGTGATAATAGATACTACGGTTAATGGAAAACGTAAATAGGCCGCTTCATTTGGATACTTCTTAAGAAGATAGAAAAGAATGAAGATAACACCTGTACCGATACTCTTCGCCCACATATTCATTGTAATAATCCAACCCCAAACGATACCCGGAAGTCCAACGTCAAGTGTAACAACTGCGTGAGTTGCATCTAATGGTAAATCTAGCATTAGTGGTGTCCTCCAATTGGCATTTTAGTCGTAAGTTTATTGAACAAGTTATGACCCTCTGCACGATGTGATGCAAGTGGATTAAGTGTAACATTACCGCCACCAACATAATAGTGTTTAGGATCTGTGCCTTTCTCAGGTTTACGTACTTGTACATCACCTTGGTTTTCCATAATATAACGGCTGATATTTGATGCAGGATCGTCAAGATCACCGAAGATATTCGCTTCAACAGGACAAGCGACAACACAAGCTGGCATCAAACTAGAAGCGATACGGTGTGCACAATAAGTACATTTATCGGCTGTTTGAGTTTCAGGATCGATGTAGATCGCGCCGTAAGGACAAGCCATAACACAACCTGCACAACCGATACAACGTTCTTTATCGATATTAACGATACCATTTTCAATATAATGAAGTGCAGATACCGGACATATACGCTCACAAGGAGCATTTGTACAGTGGTTACAACGTAATGGAGTAAATGTACGTTTTGTCTCTGGGAAGACACCCACATCTACATACTTAACACGAAGACGCCAGGTACTTAATGGTACCTCGTTTTCGACTTTACATGCAATTTCGCAGCCCTTACAACCCATACATAGGTGCAAGTCTACTAAGAAACCTAAATGCATTCATTCTCCTCCTACTTAAGATTATGAATATTATAACTTCAAATATTGTATGACAATATTGTGAACATCAGTTAACTAATACGTATTTAGAAGCAAACCTTATTTTAATCAAATAAGAAAACTTACCTAGGGGGATAATAGCTGAAACAATCTTATCTAAAACTAAAGAAGTTGAAATTTTTCTTATAATTTTCAGCCTATGTGTAAAATAAGAAATACCATATTTTTATTGTTGTTTTTCGTTGATAAAAAGTTATTGAACTTGACATTGAAAGTAGTTATATTTATTATTAATGTGGATAGACGACCAGAGGCTAAATTCAGTCGTCTGATAGCTTTATTACTCTGTTGCTTCTTCAGCTTCTTCTTCATTTTCTGCCTGCTCAGACAAGCAATCCATACCGTCTGAATAGTTTTGGACACCGCCGCCATGCTTGTAAACGACATCACCACCGATAAGCCCTTGATAAGCCAAGACTGATGAAGCACCTAATAGGCCGATCAAAACGACTGTCTCCAACAACACGTTTCTTGCTTTGCAGGCAATAAACTTTATGAGGGCCAATACAATCGTTCCTATCATTAAATAAAATCCAAGATCTTTATGCTCTTTAAGCGTGGCTTGCCCCTCTTCTGAAAGCAGTGGATAGACATCCTGTCCCTGTTGTCCGCCTGTATACCAGGCAGCGACCATAAAGAGAGCAGCAAATACCAAAATACGAGACGCCCATTGTGAATAGAGGTAATTGTTGGAGACGCTGTATGCGATTTGAAAGAAAAGGGCCACGAGGGGCAACACGATTGCAAAATGCACCAAAGGTGGGTGAAGAAGTAATGTTTCCATGACTTATCCTGTTTATGTGATTTATTTTAACCGCACCCGAACAGACTGCTCATGAGCCGTTAAACTTTCTGTGTTAGCTATCATAGCACAAGCTTCGCCAACTTCGTTAATAGCATCGGCAGAAAATGAGATAATTGAAGATTTTTTCATAAAATTCTCAACACCAAGAGGAGAATAGAACTTCGCCGTACCGCCTGTCGGCAATGTATGGTTTGGACCGGCCATATAGTCTCCAATAGCTTCAGGCGTGTTTGGACCTAAGAAAATCGCACCGGCATGCTTAATACGTGGTAAGAGATCAAATGGATTTTGCGTCACCACTTCAAGATGTTCAGGAGCAATCTCATTCATCAAATTCACTGCCTCATCCATATCTTTGGTGATGATAACAGCACCACGCTCTTCTATAGACTTACGTGCAATCGCTTCACGTGGGAGTTTTTTCAACCATACTTCAATCTCTATGACCGTTTCGTCTGCAATCTTTTGAGAAGGTGTGATCAGGATGGAAGATGCCATCTCGTCATGTTCCGCCTGGGAAAGAAGATCAATCGCCAGATGATTCGGGTTGGCTGTATCATCTGCTAAAATACCGATCTCACTCGGGCCGGCTATCATATCGATGTTCACTTCCCCAAACACAAGTTTTTTTGCCGTAGCGACAAAGATGTTCCCCGGTCCCGTGATGACGTCTACCTTTGGAATAGTCTCGGTTCCGTAAGCCATAGCGGCAATCGCAGAGGCACCGCCAACTTTGAAGACGTGACTGACGCCACATAGATGACATGCCGCAAGCAATAGATGATTAGGCTCATTATCGGGCGTTGGCGTACAGACGATAATCTCCTCCACACCGGCCACCTGTGCAGGAATAACATTCATAAGAAGCGATGAAGGATATGCTGCTTTTCCACCAGGAATATAAAGCCCTGCTCTGTCAACAGCCGTGACTTTCTGACCCAAAATCGTACCGTTAGCTTCCGTATCAAACCATGACTTTGGAAGCTGCTTTTCATGATAGGCCTTAATACGGTCATAAGCAAGATGCAATGCAGATTTTAGTTTTACGTCTAAGGCATCATAGGCCTCTTTCATGACACTTGTTTCGATCTTCAACGCTTCATCGTTTTCGGGTGTCCAGTTATCAAACTTTGAAATATGGCGTTTTAATGCACCGTTTTTTTCCGTTTTGATCTCAGAAATTATCCCATTAACGATTGTCGAGACATGCTCGATGTCCATCTTGCCACGTCCAAGTAATTCTTCAAAAGCTGCGCTAAATTGCGTATCGGCAGTAGAAAGGATTGTCATAATCTTCATACCTTCTATAAATAATTATCGTGATTATAGCCAAAACTAGATAATGTGTTTTTTACAAATAAAATATTTTATTGTTCTAATGCGATATAACGCACATCAATTACACATTTTGACTGGTATAATAAAGAGAAGGAATACATATGAAACCACTTTTTTTACTGCTTTTTCCTTTTTGGCTGACAGCTTCAGTTATTTCTGTTCAGATCCTCGGTTCAGGCGGACCTGAAACAACACAGCGTGCTTCGGCATCCTACCTGATCAAAAAAGATGGTAAAGCCCTTGTACTGATCGATTTTGGCGGCGGTGCGTTTTTGCGTTTTTCCCAAGCCAAAGCAAAAATAGAAGACCTTGAAGCTGTATTGGTCACGCATATGCATATCGATCATGTTGTTGACCTTCCGGCCCTGATGAAAGCTGGATACTTTTCCGAGCGTTCCCGAGCCTTGCCACTTATAGGTCCAAGCGGAAATGAATACTTTCCAGGCTTCAACGAATACATTAATCTGCAATTTGGAGAGAACGGAGCTTATCGATATATGTCAGATATATTAGGTGAACAAAGCGAATCGTTTTCTATTACGACCAATGAAATAAATTCGAGTGCCCACTTTCAGTTCAATGCATTCAAACTTGCGGCTGTTGCTGTCAAGCACGGTATTGCGCCGACTCTAGCGTATAGGATAGAGATAGAGGGAAAAAGCATCGTCTTTAGCGCGGACACCACAGCCCAAAGTAGAGCCTTGGAGAAACTCTCTAAAAATGCAGATCTTTTGATCGCCCACCATGCCATACCACAACATGGATATATTCGTGCCAGGGACTTACATATGACACCAGAACGGATTGCCCAAGTCGTCTCTGTTTCAAAACCAAAGAGGCTGGTTCTATCTCACCGTATGAAACGCACTTATGGAGTAGAAAAAGAAAGTACTGAAATCATCCAGAAAGTCTACCATGGCCAAATAATCTGGGCAGAAGACCTTTTAAGTATTGATCTTCCCTAATAGACCTCCGCTACACAACCGATATTTACTCAGTATCTCACTCTTTTATAAAAATGATATACTCTTGAAATACACAGATAATGCATATCAAGGATACCTTATGACAAACCTCTTCGAAGTAAATTCGTCAGATACGACGAAAGAACAATTTGACACACTTTTAAAGACAAAAACTCTTCATATTGAAAAAATAACGTCTAACGGACAGGTGTCTGATGAATGGTATGAACAAAAGAGGGATGAATGGGTTGTAGTGCTTGAAGGAGAAGGTAGTATTTTGTTTGAAGAGGAAAAACGCAGTGTTCATCTTGTCAAAGGAGAATATATTCATATCCCCAAGATGAAAAAACACAAGGTAACCTACACAAGCGCACCAACTATCTGGCTCGCCATTCATTTTACATAGCAGTAACTGTAGCCCTTAATGGGATTGTCTACGATACCTTCCTTGCATTTGAATTTAATGGGGATGCTAACTGAGTTATACTCGTTTCCTGACTCCTCTGCTTTGGTCACAACAAAATGCAAATGTGCACCCGATGTCCTTCCTGTATTCCCAGAAAGCGCTATTAATTCTCCTCTCTTTACTGTTTGTCCCAGTTTAACTTTGACACCTTGATGTTTTAGATGAAAATATCTTCCTAGTGTTTTATCATCATGCTCGATGATTACATAATTGGCATACTGCCGCATTGTTTGACTCGTACCATGTTGATCATGATGCTGAACAATCTCTACGATTTTTCCACCCCGGGCTGCATACACAGGTGTACCGATCGGCATGGCAAAATCAACCGCATATTGTGATCTTCCTTGATGCGAAGTTCTTCCATTAAACCCCTGAGAGACTTCAAAACTCTCATGAAAAGGCAAGGCATAGAGAAAACTTTTATCTTCCATAGCATTAACAGCACCCTTTGCCCATGAGATGTGTGATGTAAAATTTCCCACTTCTTTTTTCTTACTGATGTTGACAAGATTTACGATCTTCCTTCTCTCTTTTGGTTTCAAGACAACTTTATAAGGCAGAGTCTCTTCTGAGACATATCCGCTGATATCATTGATATACAACGTCGCACTCACATGCATCTCAAAAAGGTTCTCGATAACAAAGGTTATGTTTCCTTTTGCTTCTTCAGCATAAACAATAACTCCCCCTTTTTTCTTCGATACCAGAAGTGAACGTAACTTCAAAGCCTCTTGTTCACGTAAGACTTTTTGATAAGCTTTGTACTCCTCTTGCATCTTTTGCGCAAAGGCGTAAGAGCGTTCATCCAATTCTTTCTCTTCCTGGTAGGTCAAGATTACCTTGTGCTGTTTTAATTTAATATTGTCACTGGCATAACTGATCACTTGTGACTTTAACCGGCTGTTCTCATCAATGAGCATCTGTGCATTGTCAAGAAGAAAAAGAAGATAACCCGTATCTTTTCTTTTTATGGAGGACAACACTTCCTGATAATAAAGTTCCTTTAAAGTTTTTCTTTCCATTTGAAGTGTGCGTAAAGCATTCAGATAATCCTTCCTAAGAGACTCTTCATTCTTACCGATACGCGCAATCTCCTCATCTAGTCTATTTCCAAGAGAGAATGCTGTCTCAAGCTCTTTCATGTAAAGCTCAAATTGGTCTTGATGGTCATTGAAACGCGGTTCTTGTGCAAGTGCTTGAAACAGGGGCACTTCCTTTTGCATAGCTTCCCCTAAATCCTTATAAGCCTGAGGAACCTGAGCGAATACAAAGAGGTGAAAAAAAAGGAGCAGGTACCTTCTCATCTTATTCTACTTTAATGGAGATCCTGTCTTGTATGGGACCTTTCCCGACGGTACGACCTTTGAAGTATCTTCTAGATGAGTATCCTGATCATCAAAAAAGATATGTGCCTTATATGCTTTAAGTATCTGATCTTTTGATAGACCTCCCAAAAAAAAGGCTTCATCAACATGAACATTCCATGTTCGCAAGGTTTGGACGACCCTTTCATGGGCAGGTGAGTTTCGAGCTGTTACGATAGCCAAACGAATAGGAGAGTTTTCAAATTGTGACTGTAAGAAAGAGAGTGTCTTAAGCAGTTTTGCAAAAGGCCCCTCAGGCAAAGGCTTATTGACATTCTCTTTTTCATGTTCCAAAAAGGCATCCAGTCCTTGTGTCTTATAGATATGTTCGGACTGCTCCGAAAAGATGACTGCATCCGCATCAAAAGCGATGCGGATCTGCTTTGACATATCGATCTCTTTGGGCGGAGCATATAAAATAGCAGCTGCACATCCACTGTCAATCGCCAACTGCACATCTTCTTCAGACTTTGATAAAAACAGATCTACCGTAAAAGCTTCCAGATAATCCGAAAGATTCTCCCCGCCGGAAAATGCCGCTCTGGTAATTTCTAGACCGTAATGCTCTATGGATTTGAATACTCTTAAGCCCGTGTCAGGCGAATTTCGTGACATGACAATGACTTCAACCAGTTTTTTTCCTGAAAGCTCATTAAGTTTTAACAAAGCCTCAACAAGATGAAAGGCCGTTCCCTGCTTTAATATCTTTGTCTCATTATCTAACTGATGTTGCCGATAGACATCAATACCACGCTTATTAAAGATATCATTTTCATCCTCCAAGTCAAAAAGAGCGCGCGATGAAATTCCTATAACCAAACATTGACTTAGATCTAGAGACATGGTTTTCCTTGATATTTTATACTAAAAATAATACCTAAATTTGTTATAATTCCGTCAATATAATAAATAGGATTGTCAATGAAAGTACTAGATGCTGTTAAACCGGGTGTGTTGCATGGAGAAGATATTCAAAAACTATATGCTATCGCAAAAACCGAAGGCTTCGCCCTTCCAGCTGTTAATGTAGTAGGAACGGACTCTATCAACGGTGTCTTGGAAGCTGCGGCCAAAGCCAATTCTCCAGTTATCATCCAGTTCTCAAACGGCGGAGCGTCATATTATGCAGGCAAAGGCCTAAGCAATGAGGATGAAAAAGCGGCCATTGCCGGTGCTATTTCTGGTGCGAAACATGTTCATGCAATGGCTGAAGCTTACGGTATACCCGTTATCCTTCACACAGACCACGCTGCACGTAAACTACTTCCATGGATCGATGCGCTTTTAGATGCCGGAGAAGAGTTTTACAAAAAAGAGGGAAAACCTCTTTACTCTTCGCATATGCTTGACCTTTCTGAAGAGCCGCTGGAAGAGAACATCGCTACCTGTGTTGAATATTTCAAACGCATGGCCAAAATCGGTATGACAATCGAAATCGAACTGGGCGTGACAGGAGGAGAGGAAGACGGTGTCGACAACACTAATATTGACAATGCACTGCTTTATACCCAACCTGAAGAAGTAGCCTATGCCTATGAAGAGCTAAGCAAAGTCTCCAATGCATTTACTATTGCGGCATCATTTGGTAATGTACATGGAGTCTATAAACCGGGTAACGTGACATTAACGCCGAAGATCCTTGACAACTCTCAAAAATTCATCCAGGAAAAATACAATACGGACGAAAAACCGGTTGACTTTGTATTTCATGGTGGCTCGGGATCATCTCCTGAAGAGATAGCCGAAGCACTTAGTTATGGTGTTGTAAAGATGAACATCGATACAGATACACAGTGGGCGACATGGGAAGGTACTAAAGCCTACTATGAGAAGTATAAAGATTATATGCAGGGGCAAATCGGAAATCCGGAAGGTGAAGACAAGCCTAATAAAAAATATTACGATCCTCGGAAATGGCTCCGTGCAGGTCAAGAAACACTGGTTGCACGCGTGATCGGGGCATTTAAAGATCTAAATGCCATAGATCGTAACTAGTCCTGTTTATCAAGGGCTACTGCGCGCGTCTAGCTTTTTGATGCGCCTTGAACTCTTCTTTTGAAATAAAACCATCCCCATTTGTATCAAACTCCGCAAATGATGGTGCGTTTTGTGTATTTCTTAGCATCTTTCCTTCCTTTGCTTTTTTAGCATGTCGTTTTTCTCTTCCGTCATTCAGCTCTTTTTGGCTTATTTTCCCGTCTGAATCGGTGTCAAAAAAAGAGAAAGAAGGCATATCACGTCCTTGCCCTGCCGCCATTACAGCACTGACTAGTACAGCTATTAGTATCCATGCATATTTCATCGTAAACCCTTTTGATTGATTTGCTTATATTGTAGCAGACTTTCGTCTTATGGATATCACAAAACAATAAAAAAAGAGTATAAATATATTATTATTGCTTATCTTTCTTATACCTATAGCGCTCTAGCATTGTTTCATTCCCGCTTACGCCGCCCGTATGGATATAGAGTATATTTTCGTTCCTATCAAGATTTTCGCATAACTCAATCCATGTTTGTGGTGCATAGATCAGATCAAATACAATTCCTGTAGCATTATAAAGTTCTTGGTATATCTGTAAGTGCTCATCATAAGGCTTGGCGAACCTTAGCTTCTTCTTTCTGGGAAAAACTTTGGGATAAGGTTCATTTGAGAGTCTTTGCCACTGCTCTAACTGGTAGTTTTCATCTCCTATCAAGACCGAGGTATAGATAGTTATCTTATCATCGAGTGCTTCATTGAGATACAAAGCTGTCGTTCCAGTCCCACTTGGAAGAACGACGCAGAGGTGTTCAAACTGATTTTCTTCTCTCCATTTGTTGATCTCTTCTGCCAGCTCATAGATACCCTCTTTGGCCATTTCATCGGCACCCCCTTGGGAGATAAGAAGCATTTTGTCTTCTTTCAAGTTTTTTAGTTCATCTATCTTTTGGGAAAATAACTCATGCTCTACTTCGTGAACTATCATCCCCTCCTTAAGAGCCAGCTCTAGATTCCCTTCCACTTCACTTTTAATGCGTTTGGGTAAACTTTTTGTATAATAATGAAATTCCCAACCCTTTGAACGGCATAAGCAGGCAATCGCCAGCATCGCATTGGATTGTCCACCACCATAGGAGATGACTTTACTGTATTTATTTGAAGGGATTTGAATAAGTGAAAAGAGTTTTCGATATTTGTTTCCTGAAAGACAGGTGTCTATCAGGTCGTCACGTTTGACATAGACTGTGCGTCCTCTGAATTGAACCCTGTCAATCCTAGAAGGCAGCATGAAAGAGACTACTTTTTAGTAAAAACGATTTTTGCGTTCTTTTTAAGCTCTTGCATCTTTGCCTGCATCTGCTCCTTAAAAGCCTCTACCTTAAGCTTTTGTTCGATAAAACCTTTAACCTCGCCGTATGAAAGATTCTTAGCATCCTGCTTGTCTGTCACCAGAATGACATGGTAACCGAACTGTGTCTTGACAGGTTTTTTAGTCAATTCACCCTTTTTCATAGCAAAAACAGCATCATTGAATGCAGGCACCATCTGTCCCTGACCAAAAAATCCAAGATCCCCGCCTTTTGGTCCGCTTGGTCCTGTCGACTTTGATTTTGCAAGTTCAGCGAACTTTGCATTCAATGCACCGTTTTTAAGCCCAGACAATTCTTTTGTCACTTCATTCGCTTCAGCTTCTGTCTTTAACAGAATATGACTTGCACGTACTTTTTCTTTTTCACTGAACTCTTCAGGATTAGCTTTGAAATAGGCTTTTACATCTTTTTCGTTGACCTTGATCTTATCAAATTCACGCTGTTCCCATACCTTTGAAGCCAACTGTACCTGAATGCGCTCCATTACCTTTGCCAATTCGCTTTTATACTCTGTACTTTCTAAAACACCCTGCTTCTTAGCATCCGTGTAAACAAGCTCTTGTGAGATCAGTCCATCTATAACACGTTGAGAAAGTTCCTCTTTTTTTTCGGCTGGAAGTTGATCAAAACGTCCTTGTGTTCCTTGCATTAAAACCTCTTGGACTTCTTGGTCTGTAATTTTTTTTCCATTGACTGTCACAACAGTTCCTGCATATGCAGCACTTGCCACGGCAATTGCTAAAATCACTTTTTTCATTGTTTTCCTTGTATATGTTTAAAGTTCTTCATCTATTCTCTTATAAGCGACTAAATTATATATGAATATACTTAATCTTAATTAATTCATCTCTAAATCGAGATACTCTTTCAAAAGCAGTTCCAATTTTGCACGGTCAAGCGGTTTTGCAAGATGTTCATCAAGCCCTGCACTTATAATACGCTCTCTGTCACCTGATAGGCCATGGGCCGTCAAAGCTATCACAGGTGTATGTTTACGAGAATCACGTTTGTCTATCTCTTTGATCATACGTGTTGCAGTGACCCCATCCATAACCGGCATGTCGATATCCATAAGAACAAGGTCAATGCCTTTGTCCTTATCATAAGCATCAACAGCTTCTTTTCCGTTTACAACAGTTTTGACTTTAAGTTTATACTGTGTCAGAAGTGTCTCTATCAGCTTCAGGTTTATCGGATTGTCTTCCGCAACAAGAATAGTATAGTCCAAGAACTCTTTTTTCGGTTTTTTAGGTTTGAGTTCAACATGCTTTAATAGTTCAGACGGGACTTTTTTCCATATGAGATCAAGTGCCTGATATATCCTGTGAGGAAGAAGTGGCTTCATCACAACATCATCGACCTCATCGATAACTGTTTGAAACTTCTCCTCATGAAACGGGTTGATAACCGGTATAATCTGCAAGTTTCTGTATTGTGATCGGATTGATTTAATACGCGAAGAGGAGAGATGATCAGTTATGATAAAAACAGCATCACAATGCTGTAACTCTTTATTCACCAGACCATCTATTTCCAACACTTCAACACCAAAGTGCTCCAGATACTCTTTCAGAAGCTTTGAATAAAGTACCGTATAATAGTCTTCTGCCCAGATTGCCATACGAGAGCCTTTGACAAACTCGAAGCTATTTTCCTGAGTACAGCCATGCTCAATAGAAAAACTGAAACGGCTTCCTTTTCCCACTTCCGTAGCGACTTTAAGCTTGGAGTGCATCATCTCCGTTAACTTATAACAAACAGAAAGGCCAACCCCCAGTCCATCTTTCCCCCGGCTCTGATTTTCCTTAGCCGAAGCAAAAGGTCTGATGATTGTCGAAAGCCGATTATGATCGATACCGATACCCGTATCACTTACAGCATACTCTACAAGTACCATATCCTTCTTGTCAACATCATTGGCCCGTATCTCAACATAGACCTGCCCCTTATCCGGAGTATATTTAATTGCGTTTTTGATAAGATTACGTAGGGTTTTAAGGATCTTGTCCAAATCCAGTATGATCTTTTTAGGCAACAGCGGATCGATATAAAAAAGCAGTTGTATGTTTTTCGCTTTAGCTTCATCATCAAACTCTTTGGAAAAGTTCTCAAGTGCCCATATCAAGTCGACACTTTGCTCGTTCAGCTTGATTTGATCACTTTCAATCTGTGCTAACTCCAACAGGTTTTCCACATTATGCATCATCGTCTGAGCGGAATGGGTAATCAGCTCAATATACTCTTTTTGAATACGGTCCGTTTCGGTATGGGCAAGAAGTTCTGAAAATCCAAGGATTCCGTTCATCGGTGTCCTGAACTCATGTGAGAGTGACATCAAAAACTTCTGTTTGAACTCTTCAAAGTAGAGCTGTGCTCTTTTTGCTTTTTCAACAGCAGTGATGTCATCAAACTGAACAATAAAGAGACTTTTTCCTTCGACAACAACATCTTTAACCTTGATAGCAAAGGTATGTTCTTCCCCTTTGCTATCAAGCATCTTCACTCTGTGTTGCATATGAGGTGATTTGAGGACTTCAAATATCCATATAAAAGGTTTTTCAGAAGATAGTGTATCCTTGGATTCTATGAATAACTCAGAAATATCCTTGTGTGCTTTTGTAAAGTCATCCATCGAGCTAAAGGGAAGGATATTGTAAAATGCCGTATTAGCACCGATCACACCGACTTTTTTGTCAATGATCAGCACAATGGCCGTTTCGAGTTCAAGTATCTCCTGCGTAAGTTCCGTTACACTTTGCGGCAAATACTCTTTAAGGCTCTGCATGTGAATCTCTTACATCCCCAAATGTAGATGTTTTTGTAGGATATATTCAAGTTTCTCACGGGTCAAAGGTTTGGAAAGATAATCGTCCAGCCCTTCTTCGAGAATATGCTCCCGATCGCCTTCCATAGCCAAAGCTGTCAGAGCGACAATAGGCATATGTTTTTTACTCGGACTTCTTTGTTGTTTGATCTCTTGTGTTGCCAAGATACCATCTTTAATCGGCATGTCGATGTCCATAAATACGATATTATAATCATGCGACATACATAGAGACACCGCTTCCTCCCCGTCACTTGCTGTTGTGACCTGAAGGTTGTATTCCTGCAATAAGATCTTGATCAGACGCTGATTGATGAGATTGTCCTCAACGACCAAGGCACGGATCGCTTCCTTGCGAGTTTTAGACTCTTGTAAGGCTGTAGCAGCCTTAGGAAGTCGCAATATCTTAGTAAGATGATTCGCGATCTTGGATGGCAGCATCGGCTTCACAAAGGTGTGATCGATTATATGCGCCATTTTTGTCTGCACTTGTTCTCCAGGGTTTATGACTAAGATTGTCTTGCCCTGTTTCTTTATACCTGCGAGTTTCAGCATCCACCCCGGTTTCTCTTGTGAAGCGACAAGATAGACAAGATCTGCACCCTCATAGATGTTTTCATCAATCTGATTCACTTTAATTACGTTCATTGAGAAGCTGCGAAGATACATCGTCAACTGGTTAGCGTCTTCGACCAAGGCCTCGTCAAGCAATACGACCTTGGCCGTACGATTCTGGACAACGTGGAAGGATTGTTCTTCCGAACATACAAAATTCAAGGCAAAACCAAAAGAAGAACCCTTCTCTATCTCACTATGAATTTTCAAATCGCCACCCATCATCTTGATAAGACCGTGAGAAAGGCTCAGACCCACTCCCAAACGATTGTCGGCTTGATCGCCTGCTACAAAAGGCTGTGTGATCATGGCCAGATGCTCTTTTAAAATACCTTTGCCTGTATCTTTCACACCAAAACCGATACTGCAGGTACCATCATTATTCCTACCTAAAAGCTTGACCTCGACGGTAACCTTTCCACCGCGTTTAGTGAACTTAAGGGCATTATTGATCAGATTGTTGAGTATCTGCTTGATCTTTCGAAGATCCCCCGTCATATATTGCGGTAGTTTAGGATCAATGTAGAAATAGGTGTTTATCCCTTTGTTTCTTCCTTCAACGGCATACAGTTTTGCCATCTCTTCCAATTCGGCAATAGGATTAAACTCACTTTCATTGATCTTTAAACGACCCCCTTGCATCTGAGCCAGATCAAGGAGACTTTCAATGTTTGCCATTAGATTGCGAGCCGAGATATTGATCATCTGCAGATACTCGTTTTGTTGATTATCAACATTGTTCTTTTCCATCAACTCAATAAAGCCCAAGATACCATTCATCGGGGTTCTGAACTCATGACCGATGTTGGCAAGGAACTTGCTCTTAAGACGTTCAACCTCTTCTGTCTTTAACCGAGCGGCTTCAAGCTCAGAGATGTCCTCAAGTTCAAGCAGATAGAGCTCTTTTCCGTTTTGACGAATCTTGCGAGCTTTTACACGACATGGAATATTTACCTTGTCCTTATCCTGCAATACAACGCGATAACCATCCTCTTTATGAATACGGATATAGTCCAGCCAGGATTTATCATATTCGGTAAAAACCTCTTCTGATTCTTCTACAAACAGTTCACGGATACTCTCATGCTTATTGCGAAAGTCAGCAATGTTTTCAAATTCAAAGCGGTTAAAAAAAGCTTTGTTGGCTCCGATCCATCCTTCATCCTTCGTAAAGAATAGGATAGTGTTGCTCTCTAAGTCTAAAATCTCATAAAACAGCTCTTTACTGACATAGCCATCTTTTTCCATCGATGCTGTGACAGATGCAGTCGGTCCTTGACTTTTCATATGAGAACTAAACCACGAGAATATTGAGGCCATATACATTCCTTAAGACGTCTAAAATTCAATCATTATCATATATTATAATTAAAATAGAGTTAAAAAGTATCTTATTTTCGACTTTGAAGATGTTTTATCCAACTTTTGTGACATAGTTGAGAGTTCTAAAAACTTAATAAAGATTTCTCTGCTAGACTTTCACTTATGAAAAAAGCAACCAAAAAAGAGATTGAAGCCATTAAGGATGTATTTATCCAACGTTATGATGAGGCTGTAACAGAGTTGAACTATCGTAATGCTTTTGAACTCGTTATTGCTGTGGCTCTTTCCGCGCAATGTACCGATAAACGTGTTAATGTCATCACTCCTGCACTGTTTGAAAAATATCCCGATCCTATCAGTCTGGCCAATGCTGAACTTGAAGATGTAAAAGCACTCATTAATACCTGTTCGTTTTTTAATAATAAAGCTATCAATCTTATTAAGATGGCACAGCGTCTCGTCGATACTTATAACTGTAAAGTTCCGCTCGACGAGAAAGAACTGGTCACACTGGCTGGTGTGGGGCAAAAGACAGCCCATGTCGTGATGATCGAATACACACAGGCTAATCTTATGGCTGTCGACACCCATGTCTTTAGGGTATCTCATCGTCTGGGTCTGAGTGATGCAAAGACAGCCTTAAAGACAGAAGAGGAACTCGCTAAAAAATTCAAGACGAACCTGCACCAACTGCATCAGGGCATGGTTCTCTTTGGCCGTTATATCTGTACGGCACAAAAACCAAAATGTGATAGCGAATGTTTCTTGCAGGAGTTTTGCAAAACAACAAAAAGTTTCAAACCAGCATAAAAAAGAGCAAAGAACTCAGATATATCTTTCCATCTTTTTTAGCAATCCCCTGCTTCGTTTCTCATCACCAATTGAGCCAATGCGAATTCCTAAAGTCCCCTCTTCTTTTTCGTTATAATAGATATGAACAGCCACCTTTTTCCCATCATCCATCTCACCAATGATGTCAGCATTCTCTTTGGTGTTTGATACAGATATGATTTTAATATTCTCTGTTTTAAAGGTATACAGCGTCACCTCGTACAGGTGATAAATAGACACCGGATAGGATGCTTTTATCTCTCCTGTCACATAATAGGTCCCCCCAATGGCAGATGCCGTACCGACGCCAACAACGGTACACCCATTCGTCAATATGGAAATAAATATCAGTGCACTTAAAATGCTTGCTTTCAAAACTCATCCTTTACAATCTCTTTTAATGCTGCAAAAACCCTCTCCACAGAGGCAACCTCTACCGATTCACGTGAAGAGTGGGGATTGTAGATATTCGGACCGATGGAACATATATCCAAATGAGGTGCATACTGTTTTAATAATGCGCATTCCAACCCGGCATGTATTGCCATAAAATCCGCTTTTTCAAAATGTCTTTGACACACTTTTTGAACTTTTTGTGCAAAGGCATTTGACTCTGGCTTCCAAGCCGGATAGGCTCCTTCCAAAGAGGTGGTAAAATCAAATGCCTTGAAGAAACAGCTTGTTTCATCGGCTAGACACATCAGCTCTTCACTATCCATGGAACGGGCACTTAAAGTAAGTTTCAATTCCTGCTCTTCAGTACTTACCAATGCAAGGTTAATGCTGTTCTGTACGATATTCAATTCATTGTTCATCGATCGAACTCCCTGTGCGAAAGCATGGATCGCCTCTATGACTTTATGACCTTGATAGATCATCTTCTTATGCGCCGTATCCAGTTTGTTGACCCTGATGTGATCTACCATGGTATCAAGTATCACACCGGCAGGCACACTGATAATGGCGGAAGCATATTTTGAGATAGAGTTCCTTCGTTCACCGCCGTTGATTGCAATAAGATAGTGCGGTATATGGACCAAAAAAGATGCTAGATGCTTAATAGCTGAAGGAATGTTTTTATGGATATCAACACCTGAATGTCCTCCAGGAAACCCATCTACGACCACCTCATATGAGCTCACCTCTTCATCGATATCAATACGACGCAAAGGTTTTGTAGCAATGATATCTACTCCACCTGCACACCCGATATAGACATGTCCCTCCTCTTCCGTATCCAGGTTGAGCATTACTGACTCTTTTATCTCAATCCCAAGATTCTGAGCACCGATCAAGCCTACCTCTTCATCCGTAGTGAACAGACACGATACTTTTTCCTTTTCACGAAGCAAAGCCAGCATCATGGCTACACCAATACCGTTATCTGCACCCAAAGAGCTCTCTTTTGCTTTGAGATGCCCATCCTCTTCATAGAGTTCCAGTTGCGGTGCTTGACCTATGCAGACCATATCATAATGTGACTGCAGAATCAACTTTGCTTCCGGATGCGCGCAGAGTATATTGCCGACCTTGTCGACTGTAACCTCATATCCATAAGCTGTGGCCTGATCGATGATATAACCTTTTAACCTATCACTTTGATGAGAACAGTGGGGAATTGTGCAGATCGTTTTAAATATATCTATGACACTCATATAAGCCTCTTTCATGGCACTATTTTTGCTTATCTATTTTCATAGGACAATTTCATGTACAAGAATATCATATTTTTAATTATTAGTATTGTAGTTTTTAACGGTTGTATGAACAAGCGAGGCATATCTGCCACCTATTACAATGAGTGTCGGGAATATTATGATGTACAAGGCTACTATCGTAGTGATTGCGATAAGAACCTCATCGAATTTTCAGATGTCAAAGCCGGTGCCGTACAAGCCTATGAATCAGCTAAACAAGTTGTTACCCATACTGAACATGTCAAACCGGAACACAAGGTAGTTTGGTAAACCCATCTCATTTTCTTGCTATAAATGTCTCGAAATTCACCCATTTGAAAATAGATTCACAATGTGAGAACCCCGCCTCTTTCAACATCTGAATATTTTCTTCTTCTGTATAGGGTATCAGTACATTTTCCAAGGCTTCTCGTTTTTGAACAATTTCATATTCGCTGTAGCCCTGTGCTTTTTTATAATCATAATAGACATCTATCATCTGTTTGTTCAAAGCACTGTCTTTGGAAATGATCTTTTCGCTGAAGATAAAAAGACCTCCGGGCTTAAGCGCATCATATATCTTCTTGACAAACTCTGCACGTACAGGCGGACGTACAAACTGCAAAGTATAGTTACTGCAGATAACTGCCGCCTCTTTATAATCGAAGTTCAAGATATCTCCGTACTCCAATACGATTTTTGAATCAAAAGCATGAAGTTTTTTCGAAGCCTGTGCCAACATCGCTTCAGAGTTATCAATACCGATAAGCTTGATCTCGTGTTCTGAATCTCTTTCTATTTGCAAGAGTAAAGAGGCCGTAGAGCAACCAAGATCATAAACCCGTTCGCCTTCACTTAGATTGATCGTAGCAAAATGAGCGGTGAGTTTCATCGCTTCATCATAAAAGGGAACCGAGCGTGAGAGCATATCATCAAAGACGACAGCTACCTCTTCGTCAAACTCAAACTGTTTTTTAATCGGTTTATTGAACACTTTATCAGATTTCATCAGATAATCCCATTTTATTCATTTACTCAAAAGAAGATGAAAATTTCCGTCTCATTTTTTGAGTTTTTTTTATCTGTCTTTATGCCGTATTATACAGTACTACGACAAAAACAGCTAATAAGAGCCCTATTCACTTTTATGATCAAACCACCACATCATGGCAAACATAATCCCTGGTGTCTTACTTTTTCGCTCATCAAAGATAAAGACTTTCGCATCTTCAACATCAAGATAGACAACCTCGATATCTTCTACATGTATGCCACCACCTTCATGTGCCTTCATACTTTCATCTACTTCACAGTAATAAAGGGTCTGCTGTGCTCCGGCAAAACCAACAGCTGTGTAAAAAGAAGTGATTCTCTCTATCTTTTCAAGAGCCACCTCATAGCCACACTCTTCATCAATCTCTTCTTTGGCAATCTGTTCAAGGCTTGTATCCTTGTCTACTATGCCTGCACACAGTTCATAGGTAAAACCATCTTTATTATTAAGGTAAACAGGAGGACGGAACTGTTTGACAAGAACAAAGGCATTTCTGTCTCTGTGATAGATCAAAACGGATACGCTGTCATGCACATGGACCATATCCCAGGCTTTACTGACACCTTTTTGCTTGTAGTGCATGCGCTGTGTCCTGACAAAAGAAGAGTCCTCACATGTACTAAGTCGGATATCACTGATCATAAAATGAGCGCTGCCAGACCCAAGAAACTAAAAAAGCCCAACACATCCGTCGCTGTCGTCAACAAGACGGTTGATCCCACAGCCGGATCGATATTGAGACGCTTGAGAAAGAGTGGGATGAGTGCACCAAACAGACCGGCCACAAGCAGATTAAAAATCATAGCCAAAGCGATGACAAGGCCCAATAACTCGATATGAAACCAAAAATATGCCATGACCCCGACAACAACGGCGAAAAGCAGCCCATTAAACAAAGCCACGAGAAACTCTTTCTTTACGGCCTCTTTGGCATTCTCAAAGTCAATATCACCCAAAGCCATCTTACGCACCATTACCGTCAGTGTCTGCGTCCCTGCATTCCCGCCCATAGAGGCGACGATAGGCATTAAAATAGCCAAAGGAATGTAGGCCATCAATGTCTTGTCAAATAGTCCGATGACAATCGAAGCCAAAACAGCTGTGATAAGGTTCAGCCCAAGCCATGAAGCACGTTTTTTGAAAACACCCAGCATCTTCTCTTCTTGCTCTGCTTCATCATTGACCCCTGCAAGGTTATAGATCTGTTCTGTCGCTTTTTCTTCGATGACATCATAAATATCATCCGAAGTGATCCTGCCCACAAGTTTGCCCTGCCAATCCAGGACCGGTAAGACAGAGAGATCGTACTGTTCAAACATCTTCGCAACACTCTCGATCTCTTCTGTCGCCTGAACAGACAAAAAGTGATAGTCATCTTCAGCCAATATGTCTTTGAACTTTCTACTAAAGTCCATTACGATCAGGTCTTCCAGGGATATCCCTGCAAGAAGCCTGTTGTTGTCATCTACCAAGAAGAGCTGATAGATGTTTTCCAGCTCCCCTTCCTCTTTTAGGCGGCGCAGTCTGTCAATAGCCTCTTGGACACTCTCTTCAAGCTTGGCATCAAAAAGCTCGGTCTGCATCCATGCACCGGCCTGATCCTCTTCATAACGACGAAGTTTGTCAATATCTTCTCTATACTCTTCATCAAGATGTGCGACAACGGCCTCTGATTTATCTTCATCAAGATCATCAATGTCTTGAAAAAGGTCCGTGGCATCATCTGACTCAAGATTTTCAATTGCACCGGCAAGCTCTTCTGTTGAAAGGGCTTCGATCGCTTCGTCTTTGATATTTTCAGGAAGTTCAAGAAGTACATCCCCAAGCACATCATGGGGAATCTTTCCAAGGAGGTTTAAGAAAGCCTCTTTAGTCTCTTTCTTGCGAACTTTCTTAAGTAGATAGGCGATATCACTGGGATGCAGACTATACTCTTCTGTATCTTCGAGATACAGCTCGAAAGAGTGCATCATCTCATTAAAGCGATGCATGTAGGTCTCCTTTTACATCAGGTAAAAGTTCTTCATCGTTGATATAGTAAACATTGTCAAAATCCGCCGTAAACTCAATCTGTGTTTTCGCTGCCAGGTGCAGAGCGACCGTCTTGTTATACTCATCCTTTAAACGGTTGAAAGCATTAAGTTTTTCACCTTTAAGTTTATTGGTTGCGATGCGTATCACACCCGCAGGATTGCGAGCCTTACCATTTTTATATAACCCGAAGTGTAGATGCGGTCCGCTTGAGAGGCCTGTACTTCCCACATAACCAATCACATCCCCTTTTTTAACAAACTTGCCTTTCTTTATACCCTTTCTAAAAGCTCTTTGATGTGCATAAAGTGTCATATAACCATCACTATGCTGGATCTTGATCAACTTGCCGTATCCGCGTGTATAACCTGCGAATATCACCCGACCACTTCCCGCTGCCATGATTGGGGTACCAGGCCGTGCCGCATAATCAACGCCTAGGTGTGCCCGGTATTTTTTAAGTATTGGATGGAAACGTCGCTTTGTGAAGCCTGAACTGACACGTGCAGCGCGCACAGGGCGGTTCAGCATGAAACCTTCCGCTTCTATGCCCTTTTCATCATAATATCGTCCATCACTATTAAGATAGATATAATGCTTTTTCTTGTTCATCTCTATCATCGCCACCTGTAATACTGGCATACTGAAAGGACGGCCAAATCGGTACTTTTGCTCATAGACCATCACAAGATGATCACCCCTGCGTAGATTCCGGCGAAAGTTCAGCGAGTTCTTAAAAGCACTGACAAACTGATGCGCCAGTTTTTTTGACCCCGTAGCCTTGACAATATCAACATACGGAGAACTCTCTATCTCAACGGTAAAAGCCTCTTGTCGTTTTGTATATATGATAGGAACCGATTCAAATTTGTATTTTCCATCTTCTTTGTACAAATGCAACTGTAGCTCGTCACTGACCGGGATAAGTACCTGTTCTATCGTGTTGTTGTTATCGCGCAGTAACTGTACATTAACCCCTGCATAGATCTCTTCAGTAATAGTCTGGTCATCCTTGTCCAGATCATAGTATATCTTTTGCGGAAGGTTATACTTTTCTAAAAAATTTAAAAATGTTTCACCGCTTTCCCATTTGGAAAATTCCACCTGAGACGCAGACAGTAAGCAAGGCAATAAAAGAAGGAAAACAAGTCGGTACATTAATCAATGCCTCTTTAAAAATTGGGAAAGAGTATCTAATCTTCACTTATCATAGTATAAATCAGACAAATTTCAATCCTAATTAGCCTTTAATTGTATTGCAAGTATAATCCCTGCAATTATACACACGAGGAAACCATGCGCCTTATCTTATTCTTTGTCACCCTGACACATTCCCTTTTTGCCATTATTAACACACCGCTTCATACAACAATCACATCAGTAAATGAAGAAGAGATAACGACTCAGGTAGTAGCAGGTGCTCAAGTCGGCATGTATGGGGCTGTCGTACATTGGTTTGATGATAAACATTCCACTGCCCTCTCGTGGGTAGAGGTTAAAAAAATCGAGGAGAATAGTATTACACTCCAAATGCTTCCTATTCATGCTCTCGAACAGAGTGCCTTGCCAAGCGGCCGATGGATTGCTAAAGCAGGAGATGAAGTCATCTTGGGATATAACTATCAGCGTGCTCTTCTTATCGCGCCTAACTCGAATATATACAAGAAGGTTACTTCCTACCATAAAGACAGAAACTGGGTACATCCTGATATCTTTGCCACAACCTTATCAAGCAATGGCCATCCTACACCGCTTCGTGAAGATTTTACACAAACATGCAGAGCGAATAACATCGGTATTGTTGCATTCATGTTTGACAAGTCGATTATCACCGTTGATTGTCAAAGTTTTAAAATACTACAAAACAAATCGACCTCTATCAAAGCCGAAGATCCCCAACTTCCTTTTTACACAAGAGTCACACACATTGAAGCGAACTGGTTTGGCGAGGGAAGCGATGAGCTTGAAGAGTATAGCCCATACTATATAGAACTTATTGCACAAAACAATCCTGAAAACAGTTGGATACAGACCTATAAACGTAAACGAGAAGAGGCCACAAACTCCCAAGATGAGTCCTGGTTAGACTCCTTATTTGGTTCGACACTTGAACACGTTGAGATAGGAACGAAAACAAGTGATTCAGATGATATTATTAGCGGAGCACAAGAATGAACAAAAAACACTTCAACTATTTTAAAGACATTGTCGGCGATGAAAACATCTATGATGATAAAGCCCATCTTATTGCCTACTCATATGATGCGACACGAGAGCACTTTGAGCCTGACGCGGTAATCTTTCCTCGTAATGAGGATGATATATCCAAGATCTTGAAATATTGTAATGAAAACAATATCATCATCGTACCACGTGGTGCAGGAAGCGGATTTACAGGCGGTGCCATTCCTTCTGAGGGAGGTATAGTCCTGGCCTTTGAAAAACATATGAACAAGATACTTGAGATCGATATGCAAAACATGGTTGCTGTCGTTCAACCGGGTGTCATCAATATGGACCTCCAGAAAGCTGTTGAAGCAGTCGGTCTTTTCTATCCGCCTGATCCGGCCAGCCAGGACTATTCGACTATCGGTGGAAACGTCAATGAAAATGCGGGCGGTATGCGTGCAGCCAAGTATGGTATCACCAAAGATTATGTCATGGCAATCCGTGCCGTCTTACCTAATGGTGATATCATCAAAGCCGGAAAACGCACTATCAAAGATGTCGCAGGCTATAATATCGCAGGTATTCTGATCGCCTCAGAGGGAACACTTGCTGTAACGACAGAAGTCACACTTAAACTGCTTTCCAAACCAAAATTGACCAAGACCGCTATGGGTATTTTCCCGACTGTAACCGAAGCCATGGAAGCCGTCTATAAGACGATGGCTGGCGGTGTTACTCCTGTAGCTATGGAGTTTCTTGACAACTTGACAATCCGTGCCGTCGAGCAGACATTTCACAAGGGTCTGCCGGTTGATGCGGGTGCCATCTTGGTCACTGACGTTGATGGGAACCTTGAAGATGACCTTAATTTCCAGCTTGACCTGATTGAAAAGATCTTTAAAGAAAACGGATGTTCCGAGTTTAAACGGGCCAAAGATGAAAAAGAGGCTGCTGACCTTTGGTTTGCACGTCGTAATGCCAGTCAGTCACTCTCCATCTATGGAAGCAAAAAACTCAATGAAGATGTCACTGTCCCTCGTGCCGTTCTGCCAGAACTGCTTGAAAGGTTTTATGCGATCGCTGATAAATACAATGTCAATATTCCATGTTTTGGCCATACCGGTGATGGTAACGTCCATACCAACGTCATGGTTGACGGCTCTGATCCGGAACAGGTGAAGATCGCTTATCAAGCGATTGAAGAGGTCTTTCAGGCGACAGTTGATCTTGGCGGTACACTCAGTGGAGAACACGGTATCGGCATTGCCAAGGCTCCATATATGTCTATGGCATTTACTGAAGAGGAAATGAACCTTTTCAACACGATAAAAAAAGCGTTTGATCCAAACAACATCCTAAATCCTCACAAGATGGGGCTAAAGTAAAAAGCTCTAAACTTCTTAGAAAAGCAATACTCTTCTATTGCTTTTCTTCTGATATAATAGTCTTTTTTTATCAAAGGACTATGATGCTAAAACTGAAAAATATCAAACTTTCATACAGGATTATTCGTACTTATTTTACCTCATTGTTTGATAAAGACATCACCTTCTACGCTTCTAGTCTCAGTTTCTATACACTTTTCACTCTCGTTCCCGTTATGCTGATAGTCTTATCCATATCAACCTCTTTGACAAGTTTTGACGCTTTTTACAGTAATATCAAATCCTTTATCATGGATAATATCCTTCCCGTTTCATCAGATGCTTTCTCAAACTTTATTGACAGTTTTATGAAGAACTCCATGAAACTCAGTATCATCGGTATTGTCTCTGTCATTGTTTCATCCATGCTTTTCTTTCAAAATTTCGAATATATCGTCAACAAAATATTTAAGACAAAACCCCGCGGTTTTTGGGACTCTTTGACGACTTATTGGACACTCGTCACATTGACACCGATTGCACTCGTCTTTTCCTTTTATCTATCCAATGAACTGCAAACCCTGCTTGGAGCTAATGAGTTCACGGCAACTTTGAATGTCTTAGAGCTTTTCCCCTACCTGATCATCTGGACGCTGTTCTTTCTTATCTATAAAATATCTGCCAATATAGAGATCTCCAACCGCGCTGCTGGCATCAGTTCATTCGCTGTCTCGCTTACCTGGTATCTGGCAAAGATAGGTTTTATCTCCTATGTCTTACAAAACAAGACCTATGCAACAATCTATGGCTCATTCTCTACACTGATATTCTTCTTTTTATGGGTGTATCTCTCATGGATTATCTTCATCTATGGCCTAAAACTCTGTTACACGATAGAGAAAGTGGCCCAGGAAGCCAGACATGAGGAAGAAAATGAGCACAAAGAAAAATCTATAGAAAATGGCCAAGATACTGAGGATAATATAGAGGGGAAGAATCCATAAAGGCAATAATATCTTAACCGTTCTGATATGAATATCTAACAAATCGTTGATTACAAAATCCAGAATCCCTCCTTCCCCAATAACATGCAAAAAAAGCTCCAATGGGTAAAAGAGAATGAACAACATGCTCAGCAGAGGCGAGTAGAGCTGATATGGTGAGAATACCCCGAAATAGACATGTATGATTGGCAGCATCGCCAGGTATATCCATAGATGCAACAAGATAAAACTCTGCCAATGCTTCAGTTCTTTCATATGGTGTAAAAAAAGAAAGATATAAAAAACACCTGCAACTGAGAGCCAAAACCCCAATGAAAACAACAGCTTAGGCCAAATAGCGATAAGAAACATCACTACCCAAAACAGAGAAGAGAAAGAGAACAACTTCATTCCCCTGTCATAAAGGAAAAAAGCGAAAAGACTCATGCCGAATGCTCGTAAAAGTGAGGGAACAAAATCTAAGAAATAGAGATATACAAACAACACGATCAGAATAAAAACCGAAATATCTCTGTTCGCACTCCTATAGGGAAAAAATCTTCCCTGAAGAGGTTTATAAATGAGGCTAGAGAGCATAAACAAAATAGCCCCTAATACACCGAGATGAAAACCGCTGATTGCGAGCAGATGATTGATCCCTAATGCAGAAAGCTGCTCACGCAAAGGTTTATCTATGGAAGACGCAAAGAAAAGTGCTTTAAACAGTGTGAGTGCTTTACCCTCATGTATCTCATTAAGTCTCTCCATCATCATATAACGTTCTCGTTTTGACTGATCACGTGAGAGTAGCACACTGGGCGCATAGAACCCTTTTAAAAACGAAATGAAATCAAGACCTTTTGTAAACAGCCTGATCTTCAATTGATATCCAGTAAGATGCTTCAGGTCTTCTCTGCTTGTCGTATAAAAGGAAAACCCTTCATCACTTTGCAGTTTCAGTATCCAATGTTTTTCTTTCTTATACTGATTTTCTACCCATACTGTTGAAGTATAATCATCAAATGCCGTCATTCGTTTGTATGTCTGATATTGAAAAAGAAGTGAAGCAGAAAATATTAAGCATAGCAGCGATATAGCTACACCTATTTGCTGCCATGAAGAGAAGAAATGAGGCTTAGATAGGTGGGAGGGAGATACTCTCATTGCCGACATCCATCTGCGCTTCTGTAGCCTGAACATTCTCAAACGAGATTTCAACACCGCCAAAGGCCGGAGCGTCAACAAATCGTGTCAACTTTTTCTGGAATACGAGTTTGACATGGCCGGTAGGACCATTACGCTGCTTACCGATAATGATCTCGGCCTCTTCTTCCTCTTTTTCTACATAAGTCGGCGTAAACTCTTTTCCTTCCGCTTTTGCCGCTTTTTCACGCTCCTTTTCCTCTTTATAGAGATAGACATCATCTCTATAGACGAACATGATAATATCCGCATCCTGCTCGATCGCACCCGATTCACGAATATCCGAAAGCATAGGACGCTTATCATTACGCCCCTCCACCCCACGGTTTAACTGAGAAAGTGCGATAATGGGCATCCCCAGTTCACGTGCGAGCATCTTAAGACCGCGTGATATCTCAGAGACTTCGGCCTGTCTGTCCCTACCGGCCGTCTGCATGATCTGAAGATAATCAATGACCGCCATCTGTATCTCAGGGTGCTGTGACTTGAGTTTACGCAGTTTTGATCTAAGCTGATTGATCGTAACCCCAGCTCCGTCATCGACAAAGAGCTTCGCATTGTTCATCATGTCCAGACTTGCGTTCAGACGTGACCACTCTTCATCGTTCAAGTCACCTACACGTAGTTTCTGAAGATAAATAGAGGTGTGTGCGGAAAGAAGACGCAGCATCAACTGCTCAGCCGGCATCTCCAAGGAGAAAAAGGCCACCCCGTTTCCATGAACGAGCTGGTTTAAGACGATATTGAGGGCAAACGATGTCTTACCCATAGCAGGACGGGCAGCAATAATAACAAGATCGCCTTTTCCGAAACCTGTCGTCATCTTGTTCAATTCGGCAAAGCCCGTATCTACACCGACAAGGACAGAGTTCCCACGGGCTTTCATCTCCTTGATATATTCCATCGTATCAAAGGTCACTGTCTTTGAATCTTTGAAGTCGATGTTCTCATTTGCCTGCGTGATCTCATACAGCTTTTTCTCTACAACATCAATCACTTCCATACTTGGAAGGTCTTCTTCGATCGTTACACGCTTGATCTCCGTTGTCAAGGTCAAAAGTTTACGTTTTACCGCCTTGTCTTTGATCTCATTGACATAGGCTACGGTATTGGATATTGGGTTTGATGAGAGAATGTCCAGCATGACAGCTTCATCAAAACGTTTTTTGACATTCAAACGTTTTTTGATGAACTCTTCATCAATGGGCTGTGACTCACGGTGAAGTTCCACCATCGCGGTATATATCTCTTGGTGAGCCGGAAGATAGAAGTCATCGACTTGAAGCTTGGCTTCAACATCTTCAAACTGTGAAGGCTCAAAGATAATCGAGTTCAAGATAGAGCGCTCTATATTGATATTATAAAGAGTCTCTTCCATCTATTTACTTTCCTCGGCTGCTTTTTCAACCTCTTCAATAAAACGTTTGACCAGATCCTTTTCATCCAGACGCGCAACGACATCACCTTTGACCATCACCAGTCCGGAACCTTTTCCATAGGCAATCGCCACATCCGCATGTTTCGCCTCACCGATCGCATTAACAACACATCCCATGACCGAGACATCCAAAGGCGCTTTGATATGTTTGGTCTTCTCTTCGATCTCTGCAACTGCAGAGACAAGGTCCGCTTCAATCCGTCCGCATGTCGGACACGAAATAATGTTCAGACCATCTTTTGCCGCACCGCTGTCTTTTAAAATCGCTTTTCCGATCTTTACTTCTTCTTCCAACTCACCAGTAATCGAGACACGTAAGGTGTCACCGATTCCATCAAGTAAAAGAGCCCCCAGACCAATAGCACTCTTAATCGTCGCATGAAAGATCGTTCCCGCTTCCGTCACGCCCAGGTGAAAAGGGTATTGGTTTTTCGGGCGCAGCATTCGATATGCATCAACTGTACGTTCGACATCCGAAGCCTTTAAAGATACTTTGATGTCCTCAAAACCCAAATCCTCTAAAAACTTGATATTGTACTCTGCAGAAGCGACCATTCCCTCAGCTGTCTGCCCGTAACGCTGTTCGAACTCTTTTTCAAGGCTTCCCGCATTGACACCGCTACGAATAGGAATATTCCGTTCCTGACAGGCTTTGACAATATCCTTCACTCGTGATTTTTCACCGATATTACCAGGATTGATACGTATACAGTCAACACTTTCTGCAGCAATGAGTGCAAGCTTATAGTTAAAATGGATATCCGCAACCAAAGGCAGTGAGATCTGCTCTTTGATCGATTTTAATGCTAAAGCATCCTCTTCATTTGGCACAGCAACACGTACGATATCACAACCGGCAAAATGCAGTCTGTTAATCTGTTCGACGGTCGCTACAACATTAGCCGTCTCTGAATATGTCATTGACTGCACAGAGATAGGCGCATCCCCGCCTACAGCAACATTTCCAACATATATCTTTTTAGTTTCATAGCGTTTAATCATAAAGAGATTTTATCTTTTTGTAGGTAAAAATGAGCTTGATAAATTTTGTAAATCAAACAAAATCAATCGGATCCATATCCACTTCGCATAAACTGTTCTTGCTCGCTTTGATCGCTCTGATCAGGTCTGTACTTTTGTCTGCACGCAACAGAATCTGAAAACGGAACTTGTTGGCTATCTTCTCAATGGGAGAAGGGCCATATCCAACTATCTCAATATTAGCAAAACGATAAAGCTTTTGCAACACCTCGTTCATCTTATCACTGGCATTTTGTGATTTTTTGTCTGCGAAACTCAGCCGAGCCAATTTTTTATAGGGAGGATACAGCTCTTTTCTGAACTCTTTTTCTTCTTCTAAAAAGTTCTCATAGGAGTTTACAAAAGGATCGAAAAACTCTTTATTAAAACTTTGGACAAGCACAACTGCATCTTTTTTTCTTCCGCTTCTTCCCGCAATTTGAATGAGAAGAGACAGGGCTTTCTCACGTGCTCTATAGTCGCTCATCTGCAAAATGTTGTCTATTCCCTGTACAACAGCCAGAGTCACATCATGATAGTCATGCCCTTTTGAAAGCATCTGTGTACCGATTAAAAGGTCAATTTCTCCCTCATTAAAAGAAGAAAGTAGAGCCCTAAGCTTCTTTTGTGTGGTGATGATATCGCGATCGAACTGTGCAACCCTTAATTCGGGGTATTTATCTTGAAAATGCTCTACTGCTTCTGCTGTACCCAAACGGCTGGTCTTTAAAATACCTTCCGTACACTCGGGACAGTTTTCAGGAATAGGTTCTTGAAAATTACAGTAATGACATTTAACCCGGCGGGAAAATTTGTGTAGACTCATCCCGACATCACAATAAGGGCATTTATAGGTATAGCCGCACTGATCGCATATGAGATATTTGAAGTTTGCCCGTGTTGGCAAAAACAGCATCGACTGCTCTTTTTTAGCTACCGTCTTCATAACAGCTTCTTCTATTATCGGTGTTATCTCTTCGATATGGGGCTCATAGACAAAATATCTTTGCTGTATGAAATGCCCACCTTTTAAACGTACATGAGGAAACTTGGTATACGAAGACAAAGAAGGAGTCGCACTTCCAAGTAAAACAGGGACATCCAAAAGTTTTCCAAAATATATCGCCATATCACGAGCATGATACCGCGGGCGTGAAGAGGCTTTATAGCTGTCATCATGTTCCTCGTCCACTACGATAAGTCCCAGATCGTCAATTGGCAAAAAAAGTGCTGAGCGTGCGCCTGCAATCACCCTCGCGCTTCCATTGTAAATCTTCTCTAAATTCGTCTCTTTTTGCTTTTTAGTCAGTTTAGAGTGCCACATCACGACACTTTGACCGAAATGTTCTTCCAAACGTATCTGCATCTGCGGCGTCAAGGATATCTCTGGCATCAACATCAATACTCTTTTGTCATTCAAGAGTACATCTTCAAACCACTTCATATAAATTTCTGTCTTACCTGAACCTGTATCCCCAAAGAGTAAAGAGACCTTATGTTTTTTTAACTCATTTAAAGCCTTCTCCTGCTTTGATGAAAGCTTAATCATAGGCGCCATACCGATTAATTGTTTGTCACTAGGTAATCTACTAAAAGGAATAAAAAGAGAAAAAGCTTCACCCAAAGAGCAAAAATAGTACTCAGATATGAACTTGGCCAAGTCTAATTGTTCTTGTTTAAAATATAAATCACTTTTTGAGATGATATTTGATGTATCAAAAGCAGGCTGATCGACTTCTTGTACTACGACACCCCGCTTTTGCGAATGTCGAAAAGGAATCGTAACAATCTCAAGTTCATTATATTTCTCTTGAGAACAATAGGCAAAAGGCTCCAAGGGAGAGCCCATAAGAGAAATATGATAGTAATGCAATTATCGTGTTAAATTAAGGCAGAGTGCGTTTTGTTGTGCGTTGCCAGCTGTCGTAGAACATCCAAAAGTTCCTGTGGTTTGATCGTAATCGAAATTAAGAGCTACCGTTCCAAGATGGAATTGATATAAATTCTCATTTATTTTTGT
>JBFESZ010000011.1:0-38494 GCA_041548245.1 Sulfurimonadaceae bacterium | reverse complement strand
TTCCAACCCCTTAATCTTTTCAAAGACCTGTTTCATCGAGATGCTCTTATTGACACTCACAACACTGATCGGATTACGTGTTCTACGCATATATTGGCGTACATTCAAAATTGAGCCATCACACATTTTGAGCTTTTTCAGTAGTTCTTCATCTGTTAGTAATTCGGGAGCTTCCATTATCGCTTGACCGGTACAGTCGATACCAAGCTTTCCGCCTACCAAGGCTTCGGGACTCGAATGATCCAGGGCATCCGTTATTCCTTCAGAGATCAATACACGACTCGGATGAAAACGATTCAAAATATGCGTAATTATAGGTTCATAATTATTCAAACGAGGAGCATCATCTGCAACAAAGATAGCATGTTTGACGAAGCTCATCTGTCCTGCTCCCCAGAAAGCATGCATAAACTGTTTCGCATGCCCTTTATACAGTGTCTTCATCTTGGCTAGAATCAAATTATGAAAGACTCCATTTTCAGGCATATGATAATCAATAAGATCAGAAGCATTCGTCTTAAGAAGCGGCAGGAATATACGTTCAGTCGCCCATCCCATAAACTTGTCTTCCAAAGGAGGCTTGCCCACAACCGTCGCAAGATAAACAGGGGCCTTTTTGTGTGTAATAGCCGATACTTCCAATACAGGATAAGGCTCTTGTAATGTGTAATAACCGGTATGATCGCCGAAAGGTCCTTCTATCTTTACTTGTGCTGGATCAACCCACCCCTCTATTACATAATCAACATCTTCAGGGATGTAAAGCGGTGTCGTTAGTGATTTCACCAAACGCGCCGGCTTTTTCGTAATAAGTCCGTAAAGCAAAAGCTCATTCACTCCATACGGAAGAGGAGCCGTAGCACACCATGTATATAAAGGGTCCCCACCTATAGCAATGGAAACGGGCATCTTTTTGCCTTCACGCTGATACTGATCGAAGAAATGCGACGAGTCTTTATGTATCTGCCAATGCATACCCAGATGTTTATTGTCATACATCTGTAATCTGTACATCCCTAAATTGACAAGCTCTCCGTCTAAACTTTGCGTATAGACCTGGCCCATAGTGATAAAGGGTCCGCCATCCTCTTCCCAGGTCGTAAGAATAGGAAGCTTGCTAAGGTCTGCACTATCTCCTAGGTACTTGATCTCCTGACAGGCACCTTCACCTTTTAAACGCTTAGGAAAAATATTCTTAAGACTAAAAAGTTCACCCAGCATAGAAAACTTATCTCTGAATGTTGCAGGGGGTTTCATGTGTAAAAGCGACTCTATCTCTTCCGCAACACCTTCGACAGAACGGCCGAACAGCAGTTCTGTACGCTCGTATGAGCCAAAAAGATTCATCAGTACCGGGACATCATACTTTATCCCCTCTTTTGTATTAACAGGATGTGTAAAAAGAAGTGCTTTAGAATCCGCTTTTTTGACTTCAACATAAGCAATATGCGGTATTTCAAGGTAGATATCAAGTTCATCATGGATCTCTCGAAGTTCACCTCGAGAGCGCAGTAGATCAATAGTTTTTTGCATCCTAGGCTTCTTTCATAGCTCCTCATAGAAGCTCGATTAAATTTAATATTTATTTAGTCCATCATGTCAGCGCGTTGAAGAAGTTCTTTAGCGCCTTTATCAATGACTATTTGGGCAAGTTCTTTTCCAATTTGTGTATAATCGGCTTCACTGCCTACCAGCTCTTCTTGAATAAACTCAGCTGCATTAGGAAGACCCAATGTACACTGGGTCATAATCTTACCGTCACCCATAACCTTTGCATTGACACCGATAGGTACATGACAACCGCCTTCTAAGATATCCACAAATGCACGTTCAACAGTGACTTCCATCTCTGTTTTTTTATGGTTTAACTCATGGACAAGATCAAAAATCTCTTTATTCTCAATAGTCTGAAGTCCAAGGGCTCCCTGTCCCATTGACGGGACCATCTGTGTAGTCTCAATTGGATAGATATGTCTTACCGAATCTAAAAGACCTAAACGGTTAATCCCCGCTGCTGCTAATATTATGGCATCAAACTGCCCCTCTTTAAGCTTTCTTATACGCGTGTCTACATTACCACGAAGATCTTTTATTTCAAGATCAGGTCGTAGCATACGCAGCTGCATCTTACGACGTAAAGAAGAGGTTCCCACCACTGCTCCCTGTGGTAATGCCTCAAGGTTTTGGTATTTTTCACTTAACATTGCATCTCGTACATCTTCACGTTCAGTAATAGCAGCGAGAGGAAGCCCTTCTGGCATGACAGTCGGAACATCTTTTAACGAGTGTACAGCCATATGTGCTTCGCCTCTTAGCATCGCCTCTTCAAGCTCTTTAAGGAAAAGTCCCTTACCCCCTATCTTGGCCAAGGCGACGTCTTGTATCTTATCGCCGGAAGTGACAATAATCTTAAGTTCAACCTCTAAACCGGGACGCAAAGCTTTTAAACGCGCTTTGATATGCTCAGACTGCCATAAGGCCAGTTTACTTCCCCGTGTTGCAATGATTAATTTATCCAATACTCTTCCTATCGTTTATTTTGCTATTTTTACAGTTTTATATTTTAATTTACTCGTATCTTTTGTTCCGTCGAAAAACACAGTCGGCGTACCGTTGACCAAATGTTCTTCCGCCACCTTCATCCCATGTTCAAGTTGCTTAGTCACAGCCGGGGCAGTAATATCTTTTTGCGTTATCTTTGTACCTTGGACTTTATTGAAGGCATCAAGGATCTTTTGAATATCCTTCTCTCGTCCGTCCACTTTGACTTTATACAGATTGCCGAGCACATCTGTATGCCCGTTCATCTCCGCAACTATAGCTGCTTTTACCAGATGAACTGCTGCAGGGTGTAACGACTGCAATGGAAAATGATAATAGAACACTTCAAATGTAGAAGGATACTGTTTCATATATTCGAGTGCTTCAGGGACATAAGAGCGACAGAACGGACATAAAGGGTCAGAGAACACTACGACCTTATGCTTAGCATCGCTATTGCCAAAAAGTTTATGTTGTTCATCATAATATTGTGCTTTAAACGCAGGTGAGATCTTAGAATTGAGTTTTTCTCCTGTCTTTAGATCGTACAATTCAGGAGTAATCAGGCCATCTCCCACAAAATAGATAGAACGTTGCGAGATAGGCTTTGCCTGACCACCGATCTTAGCTGTGCCTTTTAACTGAATGATATACGCTTCCCATCCGTCCGGTTCATCCAGAGGTATCTTATCAACGACAGAGATATCTAAAGAAGTGATATTAGGGTTTGAACCAATCCCTTTTTGTAAAAATGACTTAACCTGTGCTTCATCTGCACTTATAAGGCTAGTTAAGGCGATTATCGTTACTAATAATTTCTGCATCAATGACATTATCTTCTCCTTGTGTTGTTTTACATCCACCATTGTTTTTATTAAACCGACTGACAATAAGAGCCGTAAATACAGAGAACTGCATCAATATACCGATGACATCACTCAAAATACCAGGCAAGATCAATAAAACGGCACCTAACAGTGCAAAGATGTTCAGTTCTTGAAACTCCTGCATGGTAATACAGTTATTTGACATCGCTTTTAGACTCTCTACCATCGTTGTTTTGACATTCAAAAGAAGCGCCAGTCCTACAAACCCCGAGAGCATGATCTCGGAAAAAACCCCTAGACCACCCAATACATTGGCCACTTGGACAGAGAGCAATACCTCCACAAAAAGATAGGCAAAGAAGAGATAGATCATCCAAGCATCTCTTTTATTTTATCTGAAGCTTCATCAAGTTTTACTTCAATCTTCTCTTCGGAAGCTCTTGGTGCAATCTGCACAAGACCTTCTTCAAGATTCTTTCCTACGATTACCGTATATGGAAAACCTATCAACTCTGCATCTTTCATCTTAAATCCAAAACGTTCTTTTCTATCATCAAGGATAACTTCAACGCCTTGAGTCGAGAGTTCATCATACAATTTTTCTGCATATGCTACTTGATCATCGTCTTTAATGTTTGAGATGAGGATATTTACCGTATAAGGGGCTGTTGCAAGTGTCCAAATACACCCCCGCTCATCATTATGCTGCTCAATAACAGCTGCCATAAGACGTGATACTCCCATCCCGTATGTTCCCATGATCATGTCTTGGGACTTGCCGTTCTCATCCAGATAAGTACAACCTAAAGGCTTGGAGTACGTCGTACCGAGTTTAAAAATATGCCCGACTTCTATCCCTTTAGTCAATGAAAGTTTACCCGAACAATGCGGACAGTTGTCATCACCTTTAAGATCCTTGATATCTGTATAGACTATCTCTTCCTGGTTTTCATCTTCATTTTCCAGATCCATAAAGACCTCAATATTCGCTCCATATTCGCAAGAATCACATACAGCAACCGTATCCTCTCCGCTCTCAGCCAACACCATAAGTTCTTTAGAGCCTGATCCACCAATAGCACCGCTGTCTGCTTCAACAATCCTAAACTCCAGACCTAAACGTCTAAGGATAGTCTTATAACTCTCCTCCATCGTATCAAACTCCCGATCAAGGTCTTCATATGAAGTATGGAAACTATATCCGTCCTTCATCAAGAACTCGCGTCCACGCATCACACCAAAACGCGGACGCGCTTCATCACGGAACTTAGTTTTAATCTGATACAAATTAAGAGGAAGCTGTTTATATGAAGTCACCCTGTTTCTGACAATATTGACCATCATCTCTTCATGGGTCGGGCCTAAAACAAAGGTGTTCTCTTTTCGGTCTTTAAAACGCAGAAGCTCTTTACCAAACTTATCCGCACGTCCACTCTCTTCCCAAAACTCTATCGGTGTTACAAAACTCAATTCCACTTCCTGTGCATGAGCTTTTGTCATCTCCTCATTGATAACAGCTTCGATCTTTTTCAAAACTCTTTTTCCCAACGGCAGGTAGTTATATAATCCACTAGCCACTTGGGATATGAATCCTGCACGTGAAAGATAGATATGGCTTGCCAGCACAGCATCTTTCGGTGCTTCTTTCGTTGTTGGAGCATATAGTCTAGAAAATCTCATTTTTTACCTTCTTTTTAATTATCACATTTATATGCATTGGGTGCATCTTTAATAGAATCATCATCATGATCAAAAAGATATTTCATTGATTCGATCAATGTATCCGATTCAACGTTCATCGACATTTGACGCATACGTTTACTCATATCATGCAAGAAACGTTTGAGTACCTGTTCATTCATTTTTAAAGCTTCTGATTCATACTCTCTTGGAATAAACCCCTTATCTATGACACGATCTGTTTCCACTTTGGCACACTGCATCGCTTTTTGGTATATCCCCTTGATAAAGGGTTCTACAGACAAAGACTGCAACCATTCAAAGAACTCAATCGTGTAGCGACCGACAATGCTGTAACACAACTTTGCCTCATCTTCACGAAGTGCCAGGTTTTCACTGACAATATTTTTCAAATCATCAATTCTATGAATAGTCAGACCGTGTATATCACAATCATCAATGTCTCTTGGAATCGCCATGTCAAACCAATGACGTTCAAAAGAACAATTTTCAACCATATCGCATGTGATGACAGGATAAGCAGCCCCTGTCGCCGTAAAAATAAGCTCATATCCATTGATAGTCTCTTTGAGCTCACTATACTCCCTTGCAGTGACAAGTTCACCACATTCATCAGCAATCTCTTTCGCTTTGGCATAGGTTCTGTTAATAATAGTACATTCACAACCTGCTGAAGAGAGATGCTTTGCACACAAACGGCTCATCTCACCTGCACCGATAATCAAAGCCTTTTTCCTTTCAATATTATCAAACTCTTGTTTTGCCTTGGCCACAGCCACACTGGCTATAGAGACGGGCTTTGACGAGATAGAACTGGCATTACGTACTTCTGCAGCGCATTTAAAGGCATAATGCATGGCACGGGATAGTTTTTGGGCACAAAAACCATTATCATAGGAGAACCGATAAGCCTCTTTTAACTGACCTGCTATCTGTGTCTCTCCTACGACCATGGAATCAAGCGAAGCTGCGACATTGAAAAGGTGATGCATCGCACCTTGGTCTTCAAAGACATCCGCACGACCTTCAAGCTCTTCAATAGAAATCTTTGAGTTTGAATTCAAAATAAAGAATATATACTCGGTTGCCTCTGAAACAGATTTAACCGATGCCAATACTTCAAGACGGTTACAGGTCGAGACGATCAAAGCCTCATTGATAGCCGGATGACTTGTCATCTTTTCAAGGCAGACCCTTACTTCTGCTTCAGCATTAAGAGCCAGCTTTTCACGGATCTCCAATGTAGAGTTATGATGCGAAAAACTAATCAGTAAATAATGCATTAGAACTCTCTTTCCATCATCTCTTTTATGATAGCGATCAGTTCCACTTCATCATACACAGCCACGGCTTGAACAGCTTCATCACTTAATCGCTGTGCAAGAGCATAGGACTGCTCGACCGTTTTGTTTACCTTCATCTGCTCCTTGATCCAAGTCAACTCTTCGGCATCAAGACTTTTGCCATGAGCCGCCATCAATCTTTCTCTATCTTGTGCATCCATAATTTCATAGAGATATATATAAGGTAATGTTGTCTTGCCCTCTTTATAGTCGTTTAAAGCTGGTTTTCCCAGTGTCTTTTCATCCGATACGATATCGAGGATATCATCAATGATCTGAAAAGAAAGACCAAGGTTTTTACCGTAGACTCCATAACTCACTTCATCTTTACCACTGAGTATAGCAGCACAATAGGCTGTTGCTTCAATTAAGGAAGCTGTTTTTTTATAGATCATATCAAGATAAGCGTTCTCATCCGAATTAAAACGTTCACCCATTTTAACATCGATATACTCACCGATTGAGAGTACCGTTACAGCTTTAGCTACCGATTGGGCTATGCGAGTATCATAAGAGACTAATTGGGTATAAGCTTTTGAATAGAGGATGTCCCCCATCATCACGGCAATCTTACTGCCATCTGTTGCATTGATCGAAGTCACCCCACGACGTGTCATCGCTTCATCGATAACATCATCATGCAATAAGCTCGCAGCATGGATCAATTCGATGATAGCCGCAAGTTTGATCGCTTCGTCGCTACTGCCAGCTATTTTCAAGACTAGCTTGGCTCGTAAACGTTTACCTTTTGGAAGATGCGTATAAAGTGTGCTAATATCACCATTATCCAACTCATCAATCCATGTCTGCATGCAATGTTCAACTGCTTCTAAGGGTTCTCTCACTAATTCTCTCTCAATGGCTTAACTTCAATAAGCGCTCTTTTTTCTGGATCATCAATCAAAATATCAAAGTATGCTTGCTTGCTCTTATAATCAAACTTTTTAAAAACGAGGTATAAGTATGGAACACGATTATACGCTGATGTTTTAGATAAGAGAGGAATCTTAAAGGCATTCTTCTTATAATGCTGATACAAAATAAACTGTGATGCCCTGTCATTGAAATTCAGATGTATCACCAATCCCTCTGCTGCATACAGAGTCCATCTGAATCTCAACACTCTAAGTGCTTCTTTTTCTCTTACCAGAACCGTCTGCAGCTGATCTTTGCCCAGACGGACCTCTTTAGAATAGTTCCATTCCGCCGCTTCTAGAAAAGAAGCAAAAAAGATACATAGAACTATAATCTTTTTCATCTACTCGCTTTTAGAAAGAGCCGTTTACTTATACAACATAATAAGTGTTGCTTAAGTGAGCTCGATATCTACTCATAATTTATACTTCTTCTTATAAAAATTTTCAGATTATACCACAGCAAGCTTATCACTTGCCTTAGCCTTTTCTGATGCAAGATGAATGGGGCTTAAAAACATACTTACACTGGGCTTTTACACTTGTGCTAAGCTCATTATCATCAAAGTGTTTTTATCCATTTTACCATCTGCTTCTTTGAGATTTTTTTTAAATGCAACAGCATGCAAACTATTGTCCCAAGAGATCGCGAAGACTATGATGAGGAGTTTTCCCTTCTGCCAAAATCTGATAGACCTCTTTCGCTATTGGAAGATAAATTCCCTCTTTTTCAATGATCTTATGCAAGGCATAACTCGTACCTATACCTTCTGCCACCTCGCCAAGCTCTTTTAAAATCGCCTCCTGAGATTCTCCTTTGGCCAGGCCGAGACCTACCCTGAAATTTCGTGACATCGTCGAACTTGCGGTCAAGAAGAGATCACCCGCTCCGCTAAGGCCGGTGAAGGTTTCAGAGTGGGCACCGTAATGCTTCCCAAAACGCTCCATCTCTACCAAACCACGCGATATCAGGCTTGCCGCTGCATTCTTGCCTAAGCCAAGACCTTCACAAATCCCTGCTGCAATAGCAATGACATTTTTATAAGCACCAGCAATCTCTGCTCCTGTCACATCATTTGAGATATAGGTCTTTATAAAAGAGGGAAAAAAGTTTGAAAACTCAATTGCAGTCTCATCACTGACACTATTGATCACAAGGGCAGTGGGCAAACTTTTCATCACTTCTGCCGCAAAAGAAGGGCCAGAGAGAAAACAGATGTTCTCTTCAGGGACATAAGGTGCATATATCTCGTTCAAGAACCTTCCTGTGCTCGCTTCTATACCTTTTGCGGCAACCAATACCTTTTGGTTATTATAGACGAAGTTCTCTTCTAACCACTGGCTGATCTGCTGAGCCGGAATAGCGATCACCAGATATTTCAATTTTAATATCTCTTCTAAGCTTACAAAGTTATTCAAATCACGAGGCCGTCTTGAAGTAATATAGACCTCATGATTTTCACTTAAAGCGAAAGCCAGAGCTGTACCCCACTTTCCTGCACCGATAACACCGATTTTTGCCATTACTGTATTGCCTTTTCAAATTTTTTAAGATTCTCTTCTTTACCCATAACGACCAAAACATCTCCTGGGTCGATCATATGATTATGTCCCGTAGAAGTAAAGGTGAATTCTGTTTCAAGTTCTTTGTCCGCAATAGCTAAAATAATAATATCAAACTCATTATGAAGTGTGATATCATGCAGTTTCATCTGAGCCAAGACAGAATTCTCGCTAATGGTGTACTGAGCCAGTTTTAAATCTTTACTATGGTATAAGATATCATTCATAACTTCTACAACAGCCGGTTTTTCCAAGTACTCGACAATTATATTTGCTGTTGTCTCAAGTTTTGCGATTGCCTTGTTGGCACCTGCAAGCGACAGTTTGTTCGCACTGTCTTTTGAGTTTGCCAAAGCGATGATAAGCAGATCAGAAAATTCTGCACGCAGCGATATCGTTAAAAAGACATTTTGTGCATCGTCATCAAGGGCACAAAAACAGGTCAGTTTATCCCTATCAAATTTCTCTGCGATATTAAGCCAGTTATCATCAAGTTCAACGATTTCGACATCATGTCCATCTTCACTCGCTCGTTTTAGACTTGTTTCATCAATCACATAGACATAGACTTCTATACCGGATGCTTTGAAGTTGGAAGCGATCTCTTTAGCATATTCATTATATCCAAACACTGCAATGGGATTCATTTCATAGCTCTTTTCTTATGAAGATTAAGAGAAAACTCTTTGATCATTTGTTCAGCACCGATCATCACCAAAATATCATTATCTTCCAAGGGCATCTGCATCTTAGGATTAAAGTGGAACTCTTTGCCTCTATAGATGCCTAAAAGAGTCAGTTTAGATGCATGTACCTGAAGCTCTTCGACGCATTTTCGCTGGCTGAGAATACGCTCATCGATCAGAACCTCTTCAATAACAACATCACCAATCTGGCTTCGCAAGGCGTTGATTGCTTCAAAGGCAACCGGTTTACCGGTGAACTCATGAGCTAAAATACCGATCAGCTCTTGCGGATAGATAATACTGTCAACCCCGGCTATGGAGAGTTTTTTCCTGTTTTTTCCCTCATGCAGATAAGAGAGTATAGAGACATTCGGATCGATAGAACGTATCGTCAAAGCAGTGTAGATATTTTGGATATCCGTATCCTCCAAGCAGAGTACCGATATCACCTGTTTTTTGATGTTTATACCAAAATTTTCATAATTCTCATGTTTTGAAGGATCAGCCAAAATAGCTGTCAATTTTGCCTTGCCTGCTTGGAGTATTTTTTGCGGATCCTTATCCAACAGGACAAATGGAATATTATCTTTTTGCAGTCGTCTTGTCACAATAGAAGCGACTTCCGAATAACCGCATATAAGATAAAACTTCTTCATCTTTGAGATATCCGTGATCATCTTCTGCTCTTTGATCCCTTCGAGCTGCTGACTTAATGCAGAAACAACGATAGAGGTCATAAAAGAAATCACAGCAATACCTGAGACTATGATCACCATAGCAACGGACCGACCTAGACTTGTCACTGGTACAAAATCACCGTAACCCACAGTCGAGAGTGTCACGAATGACCAATAAAAGGCTTCAAAAATAGTATTAATCGCTGAGTTTGTATTGTTCGCCTCGGCGACATAGATAAGTACAGATGAGACCGAAATCATCACAGAAGCAAAGATCATCAGTGTAAAGAACTCGAATTTCATCGACCCTAAAATACCGGCAAACTGTTGCAGGCTTTTTGTATAGCGAAAGATCTTGAATGCGCGAAATAGTATAAAAAGACGCAATATCCTCAACTGATGGAAAAACGGCATGATTGCCAAAAGATCAATAATGGCAAAATAGGAACTCACATAACGCCATTTTTCCTTTAAAGCCTTGTTCAAGGCTTTACCAAGGCGAAACCTATAGCCTAGAAACTCGTCTTTTTCATATTGATGGATGATCTCTTGTGAAACAGAACTATGTACCCAAAAACGCAAAAGATATTCGATTAAAAAGATCAACGAAATCATATAATCATTATAAAGAACAGCATAATCGGAAAGGGGATATTTAACTTGTCTCATCAGGAGCATGACGCTTGATAAGATCAAAAGCATCATCGTAAAATCAAAATATTTTTTATAAGGATTAGTATCATCTTCCAAAACAGAGTAGAGAAACTTCTTTGTACTCTGATAGGAGGGTGAGGTTTGAAGAAAATAAGCGAGATCGACAAAGCTTTTAGCAATGAGTCCCACGGCTTATCCTAGTTTGGCTTTTAAGACCTCATTGACTGCCTGTGGATTAGCAGAACCTTTACTCGCCTTCATAACCTGACCCACAAAGAAACCGAAAAGCTTCTCCTTACCGTTTCTGTACTCTTGTGCCTTCTCTTCATTGGCTGCAATGATCTCATCACAGATCGTTTCAATAGCCCCAAGATCTGTGACCTGCTTCAGTCCAAGCTTTTCAATAGCTTCGTCAACATCACCCTCATTTTCCATCAGGTAATCAAGAACCTCTTTGGCCGCCTTACCTGAAATCGTCTGATCATCTATACGGTTCACGAGCTGACCAAGCTTGATAGCATCTACAGGAGAGGTCTCAAGTGTCACCCCTCCTTTTAGCCTTCCCAGAAGCTCTACCGTCAGCATGGTAGTCGCTGTCTTAGGTGTTCCTCCATGCTCCAGCATCTTCTCGAAAAAATCTGCCATCTCCAATGATGCAGTGATAACATTCGCATTATATTCGCTGATTTTGTACTCAGCAATAAAACGATCACGCTTTTCATCCGGAAGTTCAGGGATTTTACTATAGGTGGCATACATCTCATCATCAATCTTTGCGGGAAGAAGATCAGGTTCAGGAAAATAACGATAATCGGCTGCACCCTCTTTTCCACGCATAGATCGTGTCTCATTCCTGTCTTGATCATAGAGTCTTGTCTCTTGAACTATCTCCTCATCATAGACACCATCTTCCCATGCTTCTATCTGTCTTTGTACCTCGACTTCAATCGCTTTTTCGATAAACTTGAAACTGTTGATGTTTTTAAGCTCAACACGCGTATAAAGCTTCTCATCTCCCTTGGGACGGATAGAGACATTGACATCACAACGAAAAGACCCCTCTTGCATATTGGCATCAGAAATATCAATGTAACGTACAATGGAGTGTAACTTCTTGAGATACAAAACAGCCTCTTCAGCAGAACGGAGATCCGGTTCAGAAACAATCTCTAAAAGTGGTGTGCCTGCACGGTTAAGGTCTACTTTTGAGACAGGGCCATCATGAATATTCTTTCCGGCATCTGCTTCAATATGTGCACGGTTGATACGTATCTCCTTACTGCTTCCATCTTCAAAGTTAATCTCAAGTTTACCATGTTCTACAACAGGCGTGTAAAGCTGAGTGATCTGATAAGCAGATGGGCTATCCGGATAAAAATAGGACTTTCTATCAAAATATGAAGTTCGGTTGATTGTGGCATTAATCGCCGTACCGAACATAATTGATTTATGTAAAACCTCTTTGTTCAAAACAGGAAGAGCTCCAGGAAGGGCTAAACAGGTTGGACAGGTATTGGAATTCTGCGTCTCGTTAAAACTGGTCGCACACGAGCAAAAGAGTTTTGTATCTGTATTCAGCTGAGTATGAACTTCCAATCCGATGACTGTTTCAAACATTGTTTTCCTTATGACTGCGCCGTATGCGCAAAATATCGTATTGAAGCAAAGCCGTAAGCACCGCACGCTTCGACCTGCTGTATCTGCTCTTTGCTTGTAATTCCGCCAAGGGCAAATATTTTGGTATTGATTTTACCCGTTATTTCTTTTAAATCCTCTAAACCCTTCGGTTTTCCTTTGTTTGGAGAGAAAAAAATGGGACTATAGGTAATAGCGTCTGCTTCATCTGCACGCAAGGCTTCTTCATAAGAGTGTGTAGAAGCGATAACAAACAGACCTGACTCCTTTGCCCTTGTTATCTCATCAAACTGCAAAGAGCTTAGATGAACACCATAAGCTCCTAATGAGATTGCCAAGTCCACATCACCGTGTAAAAAGGCCTTATGCTTTCCTTCTATGGCTAAAAACACTTCTGCTAGCCTTTTATAATCCTTGTTATCCTTATCACGCAAACAGACAAAATCCGGATGGTGCTCTTGCAAGGCCCGTGAAAGAGAGGGGATTAATGTTTCAGGAGTATTTCCAAAAAGAGAAGGATCAGTGATCAGATAAGACTTAATCATCTTTTTTGAGCAGTTCTTTTATCTCTGAAAGTAGTTTTGTCTGCTTGCACTTCTCTTCATAACCCTCTCGATAAAGGTTCATCGTTTCAAGTACCAGGATCAAGAACAGAAAGATAAAGATAAATATTATTGTGGCAAAGAGAGCGGTTGTAAGGCCAAAGTCAATAAAGGATTCAAAAGTAAGAACTGCTCCCAAGACAAGAAATGCCCAGGAGACGCCTAGTAGAAAACTAAGGATAGTTTCATAGACGTTTTTTTTCATTGAATGCGTATCCGCTTAGTGATCGTCAGCAACCATTACTGCTCCGCCAAGATAGACGTAAGTCAGCATCATAAAGATAAAGGCTTGAAGAAGTGCCATGAATGTCAATAGTGCGAATGGGATCATTGGGAAGATCCATGGAGTCAGCATCAATAGAACCATCAAGAACATATCATCCCCTTTAACGTTTCCGAAAAGACGGAAAGAGAGTGAGATAACACGAGAAAGGTGAGATACGATCTCAATCGGGAACATCAACCATGCCAACCACCATACTGGCCCCATGAAATGAGCAAAATACTTGATAATACCGTTACGTCTAATACCTTCAAAGTTATAATAGAAGAAAACAACTAGAGCAAGAGCAAGTGTCATGTCCAAGAAAGCTGTAGGAGCCTCAAAACCAGGTATAACACCGATAAGGTTAGCAACACCAACAAAAAGCCCGATCGTAGCAACCAGTGGAAGGTATTTACGCGCATCTTCTTTACCCATAACGTCAGCACCCATAGCAAGTACACCACCAAGGTATGCTTCCATTACATTTTGTGTTCCCGTAGGAACAAGACGCATACTTTTTGTTGCGATCTTTGCAATTACAAGTACGATTACCGCACTTAAAAGCATATGTGTTAAAAAGATAAAACTGTGATCATGACTGATCGTACCAAAGAAGGTAAATAAACGTCCATCCATCGTGAAGTTCCCTTATACAAAGCACTAAAACCAAGTACTTTTTTTTAAAATAATGACGCGATTATATAAACTTTTGCATTAAACATCCCTAAAAAAGATAGCAACTTGAACAATTTGTCGAAAATATATTTTTCCTTTTCTGCTTAGTATTTGGCTATAATGATTTTATGTCAAAGGAATGCTTTAATTTTCTCGATTACATCGGTTGTCGTGTCGAGCAGAGTGATATCAATGGTGCCGTGTTAAACCTTGAAGTCTCCACGGAACATCTACAACATATGGGATATATCCATGGGGGTGTTATCTCCACGCTTGCTGACAATACAGGATGGTTCGTCTTGGAACCCTACCTGTCAAAAGGCTTGACAGCTGTGACTCAAGAACTCACCGTAAACTATCTTCGTCCCGGAAAGGGAGCTCATTTAAGTGCGGTAGGTAGGCTTGTAAAGATGGGACGAAGAAATGCTTTTGTAAGCGTCGAAATTTTCTGTGATACACAACTTATTGCAACAAGCAGTTCCCATCTTGCAATATTAAAGTCCAAAGAGTAAAGCCATAACCATCATCTCTTTAAGATCAGACAACACTTGCCTGCGCTTTAACACTCTACTTCAGCTAAGACTCCTGACCTAAGCGATAAAGGGCAAAATCATACTTAATCGGGTCTTCTTCATCAAATGACTTCAGTTTTTGCGTCATCTCCCATGCAGCCTCAAGATCATAACTTTTTCTTTTTAACAGACCCAGTTGTTTACCCATATTAAACGTATGCGTGTCCAAGGGTAGAATCAAATCTTTTGTATCTACGCCAGACCAGAGTCCCAAGTCGATCTCATCCTGGCGGACCATCCAACGCAGGTACATATTCCAGCGCTTCAAAGCACCTGAACCTTTTCGTTTGTAGCTGATCTTTCCAAGCAGGAAAGTATAACCCCTGCTGTTATACCCATTTAAAGCATACATCTTTTGAAGAATCGTATTAATCCCTTCGATGACATCCCTGTTTTGCTCATAACCTTCTAAAAAAACACTATTGATGCTATGTTCTGCTTTAAACCGGGAGAGGGTGATAAAGAACTGGATAATATCCTCAGAACTTTGGAAACGATAATAATGATTTTGAAGCTTCTGTCTGATGAGATGCTCTTTCTCATCGATAAGACTCATATCCAAAGAGTGCAGAAACCGTATGATATTATCAACCTTGCCATAGGCAAAAAGAGCACATACCAATGCTATAAATTCATCATTATAGGCCTTGGCGATCAAAATGGGATCAGGCTTTTCGAAGGATACCTCATCTGAAACATTTCGACGCTCAACTTCCTGCTCCAGCCTCTCTTTTAAGGCCAAATCTTTCTTATTGAGTCTCAATTTATTCCAAGCACATAAAGTTTTTTACGTTCACTCGAACCTGCAATATTGAGTTGCTTTCTGTACTTCGCGATAGTACGGCGGACCATCTTTACTTTAAACTTCTCTTGGATAAGCTCAAGTAACTTCATATCAGAAAGCGGTTTATTATGCGGTTCATCTTTGACCAGACTGCTCAAATATTCTTTAATGGCAGCATTTGAGACATCTTCGTCAATAGCCGTAGTAAAGAACTCTTTCATCGCGAAAACACCGCGTTCACAGGCAATATACTTGTTGGCAATTGCACGTGATATGGTAGAAGGATTATGACCAAACTCATCCGCAAGTGTCTTTAGCGTCAGCGGCTTGATTGAACCGCCGGTAAAAAACTCATACTGATACTCAACAATCATCAAACCGACTTTATACAGAGTCGCACGTCGCATATCCAAAGCATCGACAAGACTTTTTGCCTCTTTGATCTTTGCCGAGACATATTCATGTTCAACTCCGTATTCCGTATCAATGGTGATCGTAGGATAGTAAGCATCATTGATCTTGACCTCTATTCCACCCTCTTCATTAAAATAGATCATCAAATCGCAGATGATCTCGTTAGAATCTTCAAAATACTCTATAGCCGGAGGATTTCGAAAACTCTGTATTACCTTTAATGTCTCTTCAAAGCCCTCTTCTTGTGCAAATGAGTGGATATCCTCAAGATTTTCAATGATCTTTAAAGCCAAAGAGTAGTTACTATCTGAGATGCTGGCATCATCAAGTTGGAACAGAAAACACTCTTTGACATCTTTCGCACCGATACCTATTGGATCAAGATAGGCAAAACGTTTGCGTACCTTTTCATACTGATCCTCACTAACCCCTAATTTTTCACTTAAGACAGAAACATCCCCTTCAAAGAAGCCATCCTCATCTAGGTTTTCTATTACGGAATAGGCGATCTCTTTTGATATTTGAGTCGGAAAAAGCGATGAGTCTATCTGTTCGTCCAAAACGTCATATAGAGATTTGTTGGCGATAGTGAGCGCCTCGATCTGCTCTGTCTGGGAGTTCTTTACGCCCTGCCCGTAAAGGACCTTTTTAGGCAAGCGTTTTTCAAAGTTTTCCTCATAACCTGATTTAACTTCAATGAGAGGGTTACCTTCGACAAAAGGAGCCATCGCTTCCTCAAGATCTCCAAGGCCCGAATGGAGTATGGGAAGCCAGTTTCGCAGAGTAGAAGAGAGTTTGTTTTTGGATTCAACACTTTGAGAAGTTCTTAATGCCATAACACACCCTGAAATGATGCCATGCGTCTATAGCTACAGAAGAAGTTATCATATGTCAAAAAAACAATCTCCCTCTTCTGTATACTCATGTCAGTTTTCCATCGGATCAGAACTTAAAACTTTCACCCAGGTAATGGCGACGTACATCTTCATTTTCCGAGATCTCTTTAGAAGTCCCTGAGGCCAATAATTCGCCGGCCTTAATGACATAGGCCCTGTCGCATACGGCTAAGGTCTCACGTACATTGTGATCTGTTATCAAAACACCTATACCGATATCGGTCAACTGATTGATAATACTCTGGATGTCCATAACCGCAATCGGATCGACTCCGGCAAAAGGTTCATCCAACAGAAGGAACTTTGGTGCATTGACCAGGGCGCGTGCTATCTCCACACGGCGACGTTCTCCACCAGAAAGGCTCACCCCTTTACGGTGACGAATCGGTTCAATATTAAATAGATCAAGAAGCTCGTCAATACGTTTATATCGCGCTTCTTCATCATCGATATTGACTTCGGCAGCAACGAGAAGATTGTCTTCTACTGTCAAGTCTTTAAAAATCGATGACTCTTGCGGCAGATAGCCTATCCCTTTGACTGCACGTTTGTGAAGAGGCAGATTGGAGATATTGTCATCATCGAAAAAGACTTCGCCCTCAGTAGACTCAACCAGACCGCATATCATATAAAAAGTCGTCGTCTTACCTGCTCCATTCGGCCCTAACAGACCTACCACTTCTCCACTGTTCACTTCTAAAGACATTCCACGAACTATAGGCGTCTTCTTAATAGTTTTCTTAAGCCCTCTGGCCTCTAGTTTATGCATCTGTACACTCTTTTGTCATTATCTTTTTTAATTGCTATGTGCATGGAAGGTATCCCCGCTGAATCCAATAGGTCTCTTAGCTTGTCATCTCCCCACTCAATCAGGTGATATCCCTCTTTCTCAAGTTCCTCTAAAAGACCCATGCTCATAAAATGATCCAGTCCCTTGTTATAAAGGTCATAATGAAACAGTCTATCCCCATAACACTGCTGCAAAGAAAAAGTGGGTGAAGTCACATTCTCTTTCTCACCGAGGCGGCGGGCAAATGCCTGTGTCAATGTTGTCTTGCCCGATGCCAGATCTCCCTGCAAGATCACGACACCCCCACAAGGCAGTTGTGCTTCAATCTCATCAATAACACGGTCAAGTTCATCCAAACCCAGAAGAAACTCTTTCATAATTGTGAAGATACCTTTATAATCTCATCCAGTTTGGCCTTGGCTTTCTTACTTTTTATCGCATCTGTGGCCATCTCAAGCCCGTCTTGAATATCCCTCGCCATCCCTTCGACCATCAAAGCACAGGCCGCGTTGATAAGTACGATATCGCGCTGTGCCTCTTGAGCTCTGTCGTTGAAGATATCATGCAAAATCTGAGCATTCGTCTGTGCATCACCACCTATAATCGCTTCTAAAGGTGCCCGCTTAATACCAAATTCAAGCGGATCGATTTCAAACTCTCTTATCCCATTGCTGTCCAAGCGTGCTGCATACGTAATGTCTGAGATACTCACCTCATCCATGTGCTCACGAGAGCTGACCACTAAAGCCGACGTAGAACCATTAATCTGTAAGGCTTCGGCTATCTTAGGGACAAAACTTTTATCAAAGACCCCTAGCATCGTCTTTGTTACACCTGCCGGATTTGTCAAGGGACCAAGAACATTAAAAATTGTCTTCTCACTAATACTCTTTCTTACGGGCATTATGAACTTCATCGCAGGGTGGTGATTCTGTGCAAACATAAAGGTAAACCCTGTCTCTTCCAAAAGCCGTGCACTTTGTTCAAGCCCAAGATCCAGTCGTACACCCAGACTCTCAAACATATCAGCTGAACCGGACTTTGATGTGATCGACCGGCTTCCATGCTTAGCGACATATGCGCCTGCTGAAGCGCACAAGATTGCAACGGTAGAAGAGATGTTGAAACTTCCAATCTTATCACCTCCTGTACCAACAACATCCAACAGACGAGGACGAAGTTCTTCAGCTATAGGCAGAGCCACAGCATGAGAACGCATGACAGAAGCTGCTGCAGCAATCGCTTCAACAGGGGTACTTTCATCAAGTTTCATGGAGATCAAAAACTCGCGCATTTGAGCATCATCCATCTTATGCTCAAAGAGCTGTTCAAAAGCAGTTTTGGCTTCATGGTAGTTCATAAGATCTCCTTGATGTACTTATCTTGTTCCGATTTTGGAGTGGACTTCAATGTAGGGATGGTAAGTACCATATATTTTTTACTTCCCTTGAGGTAGGCAAGTTCTATTTCATCACCCACTTCGACATTTTTACTGGCCTTGACGACCTTGCCATTAATTAGAACGACACCATTAGATATCATATCCTGAGCAATAGTACGGCGTTTAGTCAGATTAACGGCATTCAAAAATTTATCAATTCGCATTTATACCCATAATAGTTACTTATTCTTTAATTGCAAATTGTAAGGAAAGGAAGCTAAAAGGAGACTAAGAGACGCAAAAAATGTGCCAATTAGTTTTATTATCAGACAAGTGTGAATTATCTTAACAGCGAATACAACTCCACCTCTTCTTTTTGGATACGTTCCAGGATTAAAGCAATTAGTCTCTGTGTCTCATCAGCATAGGTGAAAATATCTTTATCGATACTCTCCTGTGACGCATACTTTTTCTGATATGTCGTATGCGCTAAAGTGACCGAACCAACTTCTTCTTGCAGTCTTAAGGCTGTGTTTTTTATGTTAGGGTCTTTGTCTTCAAGCAGCAAAGGATAAAGAGAATGGTCTTCAAATTGCAGGTGCAAGGAAAGTATCTCATTCAAGTTCAATTGAACCTTATACGCTAAAGTGGTGTCTTTTTGTAGATAATCGCCTGTTGCATATAACTTTAGCTCTTCACATAAACCAACTATTTCAAGATGCTGTTGCATAAAACGATCTATAATATTCATCATCATACTTTACGATTCTAAACTAGAATAGATGATACAATATTTTTCTTTAAGAAAGTTCAACTCGCGAAATTGTTACGCTGAATCTTCTCTTTCTTAACGACGATTGCCTTCTGTTTCTCTTTTCTACTCATATCTTTTTCAACAAAGATCTTCTTGCGCGTGACTGGATCCATCTCAGTATAATACATCACAGATGAATAGGTGCCCGGTGTCGGTGTAAAGACCTGTGCCTGTTCAGGGTTCATCTGAAGCTCTTCTGTCGTAAAACGCTTGAGCTCATGCATGTCCCGCTCTTCACAACCCGGATGAGCCGCGATGAGATAATAGGTCAAAAACTGTTTTTTACCCTCTTCCGCATTGAGCTTGTCATACATCTTTTTAAAGTCTATAAGTGTCTGTTTTCCCGGTTTCCCCATCAGGTCCAAAACATGCTGCTGCGTATGCTCGGGTGCGACCTTCATCTGTCCTGAGATATGGTGTTTGACCAGTTCCTTCAGGTATTCATACCCATATTCCTTGTCCTCAGTGATAAAGTCATACCGGATGCCCGAAGCCACAAATGCCTTTTTAACACCTTCGACGGCACGAACCTGACGAAGTAAATCGATGTTACGCTTATGGTTGATCTTCATCGACGAGCAGAGGTGGTTGGCATCGACACAACGCTGATGGGCACAGGTCCCGTGTTTAAGCTTTTTCTTACACTCATACCCGTACATATTAGCCGTTGGCCCACCGACATCAGAGATGATCCCTTTGAAGTCCTTATACTGCGTGAACTGCTTGACCTCTTTGAGGATGGAAGCTTCAGAACGTGTACGTATCGTACGCCCCTGATGGACTCCAATTGCACAGAAGTTACACTCTCCCCAACACCCTTGGTGTGTATTGATCGAGAACTTTATCGTCTCCAGACACTTCACCTTCCCTTCAGGCCTGTGATAGGGGTGAAGCTCTCGTGTGAAAGGAAGGTCTGCCAATGCATCCATCTCTTCCTCATTCAGATAATCACAAGGCGGATTTTGAATAAGATAACGTGTGTCAACCGGTTCACAAAGCCCCTTTGCCGAGATCGGGTCATTATTGTCATAGAAGTCATCAAACATATCGATATACTTCTCTTTCTCCTGAAGACACTCATCATGTGAAGGAAGTTGAATATACTCTTTGACAGGCTCTTTGGAGATATAACAGATCCCGCGAATATCTTTGAAGTCTTTCCCGTCACGCAGTGCGATACTCAACTCTTCGATTGCCATCTCACCCATTCCGTAGACCAGCAGATCGGCTTTTGAATCAAAAAGAATCGGCTTTCTCAGTTTGTTCGTCCAGTAGTCATAATGTGTGATACGACGCAGGCTTGCTTCAATCCCGCCAAGAACAATGGGAACGGTATTCTTAAAGTGACGTCGTATGAGGTTTGTATAGACATTGACAGCCCTGTCGGGACGTTTATTATTTTTTCCTCCGGGCGTATAATCGTCCGAGTTTCTAAACTTTTTTGTTGCCGTGTAGTTTGCGACCATAGAGTCAATGCTTCCGCCGCTCACACCCCAATAAAGCTTCGGTTCGCCCAGACGTTTGATATCCACATCACTATTGACATCAGGCTGACCGATAATACCGACTTTAAAACCCAGTTTCTCTAATATGCGTCCGACAACAGCCACACCAATATAGGGTGAGTCGATATAAGCATCCCCCGAAATCAAAATCACGTCAAGCTGTTTCCAACCACGTTCTTTCATCTCTTCTCGGGTTGTGGGTAAGTATAAATGTTTTGTTTTTTTCATAATGCGGAAGTCTATCCAATGAGCACTTTAAAAATGCTCATAGAATCAAAGTAGTTATAAAACCTACTCTTTTACGAGTTTTAGTTCACCCAAGTGGCTAAAAACACTGTAACCAGCTTCTAACCAACCGTCTAGTCCGCCGACGAGATAATAGGTATTGGTATATTTGAGTTTTTCAGCCATTGTCTGTGCAGATAAAGCCGCACCTTTTCCCGAACGGCAATAAACAACGATGAAAGCATTCTTATTTTCTATTTTATCTTCTACTTCAAACTCCAAGAGTCCGCGTGGAATTGCAACATTCTCCATACCTTCAATCGAACCTTCCGGGATCATATATGGCTCACGGATATCGAGCATATAGACATCTTCTTCTTTGTCTATCTTCTTTTTAAGCTCTTGAGGTGTTATCTTTTTCGCTGATTTTTTCGCAGCAGCCAAAAGTTCTTGACCCAATTTCTCACCTGCCATAAGCGGTGCACTCAAAGAGATTCCCAACAATGCAGAGAGCATAATTCTACTGATTCTCATTATCGCCTTCCTTATAAAATTTATTGCTATTATATTCATATAAAGATTATAGATATCTTTTTCAGTCATTCTTTTTCTTCCCTCAATAACCCAGCGCATAATTCCTAAATAATAAACGCTCAACTCTAAACGTGCATGTTAGCTGAAATTCACAAAACTTTAGCTATCATTCCATACAAATCAACTAAGGAATACTCCCTTGAAAAAACTATTACTTCTTACTCTGATGACGCTTGGTCTTTATGCTTCTGAAGTGGCATGGTTTTCAAGCTATGAGTCGGCTGCACAAACCGCCAAGCTTCAGAATAAACCGATGCTCGTTTTTATGAACAAACCCGGTTGCGGTTCCTGTGCTTTCATGAAAGAAAACGTCTTTACCGATGCTACAGTAATTGCATATCTGAACGACAATTTTATCTCTGTCTCGCTGGATATTCATGAAAATGATGCACCGAATGCACTTCAAGTCAATGTGACTCCGGTTTTTCATTTTTTAAATGCTGATGGAAGCAAGTCACAAGAACCACTTATAGGTGGTAAAACCGCGCCATTCTTTCTTAAACTTCTTAAAAAAGTAACGACTTCAGCTAACTAATGCCAGGTTTTGTCTTTCTAATTCTCATCTCTGCACTTCTTTGTGCAGAAGAGAGAATCTCTGTCCCTGATATTCAAGACCAAGTAAAGCAGACGCTTCTTTTCAATGGACATTATCGCGGTCGTTTTGATATGTATGATGGTCTTAACAAGGTTGCCTACGGAGATGCTGCCATTGATGCTAAGGGAAATCCTAGAGGAAACGCAAGCGATACCGTTTACCTGCAGCAGATCATTGCCGGTCTTACCTACACCCCAAATATCGACTGGCAGTTCAAAGCTTATATGTACGATGCGCGATCCTGGGGCTCCTCTTTGGATGCTAATGATTTTATCAAGAATCCGGGGACTCCCGATGCCTATGGAATGAGTTATTATGATGATCATTTTGAGCTCTTTGAGACCTATGTAAAACGACACAACTTTTTTTCAAAAAATTTGACCTTTACCTTAGGTCGTCAACAGTTAGGATATGGGGACAGACGTGTATTTGGACCTGGTAAATGGGGAAATACAATGGGTTGGCTCTGGGACGCGGCCCATCTCTCCTATAAAAAAGAGAAGAACTTTTTTGACCTCTGGTATGGACAGACAAGGATCAAAGAACCAAATGACTTTAGCATCGTCAACAAACACCGATACCAAGGTATAGGAGGCTATGGCCATTATAAGACATCAAAGACAAAGATCGAGCCCTTTTTAGCTTGGAGAAACACTCTCTACCATAATGTAGTACCAAACGAACATGCCTATTATTACGGCATTCGTCTCTATGACCACAATCCAGGGCTGGTCTATGATGCAACGGCGCTTAAGGCATTTGGACGTTATGGAGACTTAAAGATTGATACCTACGCCTACGCTGCTAAGATCGGATACCAGTTCAAGGGCAACGCTATGCCTAAGTTCACACTTGGTTTGGTCTATGCCACAGGGGACAAAGACCCCAATGACAGCAAAAAAGAGACCTTTTCAGCTCCTTTTGGAGCGAATGATGGCCTGCATTACGGACGTATGGACATTATGTTCTGGGCAAACATGCAAGATCATCAGGCAAGTTTCTCACTCAAGCCGACAAAGAAGCTTTTTATCGAGGCAGCCTATCACCACTTTAAACTGGCCGAAGCAAATGACAAATGGTACTTCTTTGGGTATCAGAACAAACCGGGTAATGCCTTCACACATGTCGGAGACGAATATGACATGACACTTAAGTATAAACTAGACTATTCCTTGGAACTTCTGGCAATAGGAAGCTATCTTAAGGCGGGGAATTTTATCACTCAAAACGATATCGCCCAAAACAATGCTTCAAAAATCTTTTTACAGTTTTTATACACCTTTACAATAAAGTGACACACTTTACCTGTACGACTCCTGTACGACTTATCTTTCAACCCTAAAATAATAATGTCAGCCATCCTTAACGGCCAAGCTTATAAAATAGAAGCAATGAAGGATAAAAGATGATCAAGAAAATTCCTTTTCACTCACTCTATAAGACTGAGCATAGTTGGCTCTCAAGTTGTTTCCATTTCTCTTTTGCTGAATATCACAACCCGGACAATATCCGCTATGGACCACTGCGTGTTATGAATGATGACCGTATACAAGCCAAGAGCGGGTTTGAGACACATCCACATCATGATATGGAGATCATCACCTACATTTTAAAAGGTGAATTGACACATCAGGACTCAATGGGCCATAAAGAGAGTCTGGGCAGAGGAGCTGTTCAATACATGAGTGCCGGTACAGGTATCACCCACTCTGAGATGAATGAAGGAGATAACGAGATACACCTCATTCAAACATGGATTCTCCCTTCGAAAAAGGGTCTGGACCCGCGTTACGGATCAAAATGCTTTAAGCCTGAAAAACGTCATAATCGATGGCTTCATCTGGTCGGTCCAAAAAACAGCAATGCCGAAATAGAGATCTATCAAGATGCTTCGATGTACGTTGCAGAGCTCGAGACTGGAAAACAACTGGATTTTGAACTTCAAGATGACCGAGCCATCTACCTCAAACTAATGGAGGGAAAAGCAGACATAAACGCGCTTGCTTTCAATGCAGGAGATGCCGCCGAGATACAAGACGGGATTTTGCACATCAAAGCGATTGAAAATGCCCATCTTCTTTTGGTCGAAGTCAACAAGAAAGATCTCTAGCGAGCCTTTCTCTTATTTACAAGCGGGGATAGTCTGTATACCCTTTTGCATCCTGGGTATAAAATGTATTGACATCTGCTTCATTCAAGGAAGCAGATGTCTTAAAACGTTCTGGCAAGTCTGGGTTTGCAATATAAAGTGTTCCATAAGCGACTGCATCGGCTAACCTCTCTTGAATAACCCGATTTCCTTTCTCTTTGTCATATCCGCCACAGACTATGAGGACACCTTGATAAGCATCTCTAATGACTGAAAGCGGAACGACCTTGGCACCATGGGAGATGTCACCTTCAAGCGCATCGACGATATGTAAATAGGCCAAATCAAAGGCGTTCAATTTTTCACAGACATATCTGAAATGTTCTTGCGGATCAGAATCACTCATATCATTGAAGGTGCCGCTTGGAGAGAGTCGAAGACCGGTCTTATCAGCACCGACCTGTGAGATCACTGCTTTAATCACCTCAAAAAGAAAACGGCTTCTGTTTTCAATGCTCCCGCCATATTCATCCTCTCTTCTATTCGTCCCATCACGTAAGAACTGATCAAGGAGATAACCGTTGGCAGAATGAATCTCAACACCGTCAAAACCGGCCTCAATAGCACTTTTTGCGGCTTGGGCATACTCTTTGACTATTGCTTGTATCTCCGGAATCTCCAGCGCATGAGGTGTCTCATACTCTTTCATCCCCTCAAAGGTATAAACCTGGCCGGAAGCTTTTATTGCAGAAGCCGACACAGGAACCCTTCCTTCTAAAAAGGAGGAATGAGATATCCTTCCCACATGCCATAACTGTAAGAACATCTTGCCGCCGTGTTTGTGAACACGTTCCGTGACCTTTTTCCATCCTTCTATCTGTTCAGGAGTATAAATTCCCGGTGTACACGGATAACCGATCCCCATCGGGGATATCTGCGTCGCCTCTGAGATGATGAGTCCCGCTGAAGTTCTCTGTTCGTAATAAGTCGCCATTAGATCATTAGGAATATGATCCTCTACACTACGACACCGTGTCAAAGGTGCCATGACGATCCTGTTATCTAAAGTACAATTTCCAATATTTATAGGTGAGAAGAGGTCCATATACGACTCCTGTTAAGATAATATGGCCTATTATTTCACAGAAGAAGTTATAGCAAAATGAAAAATATCATTTAGAGGTCGAGGGCATATTTTTTTAAAGTTTCTAAGTCCACTAGCTGGAGGATTGCTATATGCGTAGAATGGATGAAGATATGTGGGGCCATACCGTCTTTGATCGCCTGTACAAAACGTGGACCGGATAAACACCAACTCTGCCCTGCTTTGACACCAGGAAAATTATATTTCGGAATCGGCGTTGAGAGATCATTACCCACAGATTTTGAATAGTCTAAGAACTCCTGTGTCGCATAGATACATACGGCATGAAGGCCAGGGTTGTCTTCACCAGTCTGACAAGAACCGTCTCTGTAAAAGCCCGTCAACGGATCCCTGCTACAGGGTTCCAAAGGTCCACCTAGTGCATTAATTGCTTGATACATAATCATACCCTTAAAATATTTTTTTTCATTGTAGCCAATCTATTTTGTATTAAACAGAATTGTTTCAATCGCGTTTATTTTTTAACTTAGTTTTAATAGTTCTTGATCCGTTTTATTTCATTTCATATGCCCTTGAATTTGCGGTATCTTTTTGACGACACTGTAAAGAAGCGGAACGTATAGAAGGTTCAAAATAGTCGCCCATGCAATACCAAACCCTAAAGAAATCGCCATTGGCTGAAGGATCATTGCCTGGCCTGAAGCAAAGAACATTAGCGTTGCCAGACCCAAGACAGTGGTTATAGAAGTCAGTACAATTGGTCTGAAACGTGTTCTTGCGAACCTGATCAGTTCATCCATATTTTTTGCTTTGCGTATGAAAAGTACCATCAACAGTCCGTCATTTACGACAACGCCTGCCAAACCGATTGCACCGATCATACTTGGCATCGTCAGGTTCATTCCCATTATCATGTGCCCGGCCAATACACCAAACCAGACAAGAAAGATGACATTTGAAATCACCACCAATGAATCGATCATAGAATCGAATAACCAGATCAATGTTATAAAGATTAAGAATAATGCCACGATAAGTGCCTGAGAGAGCTCACGCATCGTCTTTTCATTCTCCTTCTGCTCACCCTTGACATCTACGCCATAACCCTCTTCTTTCAAAGTCTGCATAAGCGGTTGCAATGCCGTTGTCACTTCGCCGGCAGTCATCTTCGTCTTATCCAAAGAAGCGAAGACAGTACGAATACGCTTGCCGTCCTCTTTATCGATACTTACGTAAGCCGTTTGTATGATAAAGTCTGCAATCTCTTTGAGACGCACGCGTTTTTGTGTACCCGGAATATTGAGTTCAAGCCTGTAGAGATTGTCGTAGTTGTCTTTTTGTCTGCTCTCAACACGGATACGTACAAGACCGGCGTCATTAAACATCTTTCCATATTCCCCTTGCAGATAATACGCACGAAGCTCTCTGTTCAGAATCTGCTCTGTAAAGCCAAGCTTCTGACCATAACTGTTAATACGCAGTTTAAGCTCCTTCTCCCCCTCCGTCGCATCATTGGCGATGTTGTATATACCCTCATACTTTCGCATCTCATCTTCAATACGTCTGAGTCCTGAAAGCAGCTCCACATCCGGTTTTCCTGAGAGAGCAATTTCAATATCATTTTTTACAACACCCGTACTTGGAGTCGTCACACGAAGTTCGTCAAAAACTTTCACCCCATTCTCTTCCATTTGTTCAAAAGGCTTCATCAACTCCTTGATATCATCCGCTATCTCTATGGCACTTCTCTTTCGTGTCAACAGTTTCGCATCGTATTCTATAGAGATATAGGGGTTGATAAAACGTTCAAAAAAGTTTGTCGGTGCACGTTCATGAAGATCGATGAAGATATGAAAAAGGTTCTCTCCCCTTTGTGCCTGATTCTTTGCATCAAGACGTATTCCCACTGTAGAGGTCACTGAGATCATCTCGCCCTCTTTTTTGTAATCGAGGATCACCTTTTCAATCTGTGAGATGACCTTCTCGGAGTTTTCAAGATCATGATTGATCTCCAGTTTTCCTGAAACGAACACCTGCGTAACATCAAAGGTAGGAAAGAGCTGAAACTTAGTCATACTACCTAAAAGAACCGTTCCTGCCAAAATAGACGAGACCAAAATAATTAAAGAGCGTTTCTTTCTTTTAACGAGCATGTAAAGGAGTTTCTCATAGCTGTTGTAGAGCTTTTTCCACAGATCATGACTGACATGATCGTCTCTTCGTACACGCAAGAAGTCTTTCGCATGCAAAGGGAGAAAATAGAAGGCTTCAAAGAGTGAAGAGAGCAGAAGAACAGAGATCATTATCGGTAAAATCTTTATGAAGGTACCCATCTCTCCTGTCATCATCAACAAAGGCACAAAAGCGAAAACAGTCGTCAAAGTTGCTGCAAGGACGGCAGGAAACATCTCTCGTGCTCCTTCGACAACAGCTTCGCGCCGATCACGTCCCATCTCCAGATGCCTATAGATATTTTCTGCGACGACGATAGCCTCATCGACGAGCATCCCCAATGCAATCAAACCACCCAGAAGAGAGAGCATGTTCAAAGAGTAACCGATCTTTTCCGTTACGATTAGCCCGATCATAAAAGAGAGCGGAATACCCAAGGCGACAACAAAAGCAATACCCCGGTTTACTGTCAGCATCATTGCAAGGAAGACGAGGAATAAACCAAAAAGGATGTTTGAGAACACAGTATTCAAACGGTTTTTAATCCATACCGAAGTATCTGAATAGACACTAAACTTGAATCCGGGATATCGTTTTTCGGAATCCTTCAACACCCTTCTGATCTCTTTGACCAGAGCGATAGCATTTCCCGACTTGGCCTTAGTAATATTGATAGAAATCGTCGGTAATCCGTTAAAATGACTCAATTCGTTCTGTTCCGAGATTGTAAAGCCGATATCTGCGACGTCACCCAGACGAACTCTCTTACCACCGACATTAAGAAGCATGTTTTTAAGCTTCGCAATATCTTTTTCGCCGTTATTTGTACTGATATAGAGATGCTTACCGCGCTCTTTGATCGTCCCGATCGGAAAGATAGAACTGATCGACTGAAGTGCTTGGGTCACCTCATCACTTTTAAGCCCATATGCTTCGATTTTTGAAAGATTAATCTTGACCAGGAGTTCATCATCTGCATCCCCCCGAATCGTCACCTCACTAAGATCTTTAAACAGAGAGATTTCAGACTTGACGACCTCTGCCATTTCCAAAAGCTCTTTGGTGGGTTTACTTGAAGAGATAGAGACCTGACACAGAGGTATAGCATGTTCAAACAATCGTGCAATGGGTTCATCCATATCTGAAGGAAGATCACGTTTGATTTTGGCAATGGCATCTTTGACATCATTAAGTGCAGAGACATTGTCTGATTCAGGCTTAATCTCTGCCAAAATAGAGAAACTTCCGTTCTTGACCCGTGTTTCGAGTTTTTCCAAAGCATTGATATTCTTCAATTCGTCTTCGATGTTTTTAACCGCCATCTTGTCCATTATGTCGGCACTTGTACCGGCGTAACCACCTGAGACCACTATCTTGTCCATTTGAAAGACGGGAAAGATCTCCTTTGGAATATTCAAATAGGAAAAGACAGAAAGTATGATAATAAAGGCGAGAAAGATATGGTTTAACAATGGTTTATCAATGGCAAACTCAATAAATTTCTTTAACATAGAGGCTTCTTTTTAAAACATGGTATCGAGAATCTGGTTTTTAAACTTTTTCTGCTCGACCTCATGTGTAATGATTTTGTTCTCTTCTTTCAGACTCTTATACTCACGCTCCAAAGAAGAGATATCGCGACTTTTATAATAAATGCTACTTTTTAGGAATATCTTTGGAAAAGCAAGCAGTAAAATCAGAGATGCCATCAGCAAGACCGTAAAAAGATAGTTGAAACTTAGCTCTTTTTGTTCACCGATAACGGTATCAATCTCACTTAAGATATCATGCTTATCGTCATATTCCAAACTCAAATACCCTCATCTTTGCTGATCTGCTCCTTGCATTCTCTTTCACCTCGTCTGCTGCCGCTTCATAAGGTTTGCGCGTCAGAAGTCTACCCAGAGCATGATTGTTTCCACAAGTGCATCGCATAGCCTCACTCGGACAGATACATGAGCGTGTCCATTTTTTAAAACGCTGCTTGACAATACGGTCCTCAAGGGAATGGAAAGAGATGATAGCCACGCGTGCTCTTGTCAGACCTGCCTTTTCAATACTATCTAAAAGCCCTTCCAACTCCCCTAACTCATTATTGACCTCAATCCGTATCGCTTGAAAGACCAAGGTCGCAGGGTGGATCTTCTTTCCCCGTGGAGCGAAAGGCCGCACCACGTCTGAGAGCTCTCTTGCCGAATGCAAAGGCCTAGCCTTAATGATCTCTGCTGCTATTCGTTTGGCATTTCTTATCTCACCGTACTCAAAGAAAATACGTTCCAATTCGCTTTGGGAGTAGGTATTGACGACATCTGCCGCACTGAAATCACGACCGGGGTCCATTCGCATATCCAGACTATCGCTCTCAAAACCAAATCCGCGCTCTTTCTCATCGAGTTGTAAAGAAGACACACCAATATCAGCAAGAAGTCCGCTAATACTGTCCGCAGGGTTCTCACGGAATATCTCTTCGGCCATTTCAGAAAAACGTCCTTTTTTTATCTCTATGCGGTCTTTGAATGGCTCTAGTCTTTTGGTAGAAAATGCGATTGCTGTCTGGTCTTGATCAATCCCTATAAGCCTGATATGCTTGTTCGCCTGCAATATCAATGAACTATGACCCGCATACCCCATTGTACAGTCAATCACAATTCCTTCCGGTAGGTCTTTAAATGTCTTTTCGACTTCTCTGTACAGAACAGGGACATGAGGTATATTTTGCAAATACGAGACCTTGTACGGAATTTTCTCTAATAATAGCGAAATCGCTCTTATACTACGAATAATCCATAAAATATCATAAAAATCCCACCGTTTTTATTTCCAATACGTTATACTGACATACACTTTTTTTCAAGGTTCTTTATGGTTGAACATCTTAAAACTTCACTATCCAGTCTTTCTCAATCTATGTTTCAAAACGATTTTTTCGGACTTTATCATGGTTCAATCTCGGCCAAAACCGACAATAATCGTTTCATCATCAATAAAAAAGAGACTATCTTCCATAAGATGAATGAAAAAGACCTGCTAGAACTAGGACACAATAAAGACTATAGATGGAAAGAAGCGAGTATGGACACTCCTATTCACGCACAGGTTTACGCTCAAATCTCTGATGCTAAATTTATCAGTTATTCCATTCCTCCCTATACGACAGCTTACAGTTTCAACCATAGTGTCATCCTCCCCCAAGACTATTTCGGGAATAGAGAGTTCAAGGGGATAAAGATCTACAACCCTAAATCTTTTGATGACTGGTATGATAGGGCCAGTACTGAGATACCGCAGTATTTTATTAAAAACGAGACTAATATCATGATTATCAAGGGATATGGTGTCTACGCCTATTCAAGGGACCTTCATACGATGACACGCAAACTCTCTATCTTGGAGAAAAGCTGTCGTCTTTTGATGCTTGGAGAGGTCACCAAGAGCCATGATATGGAACTTTGAAGAGTTCTACTTCTTTATAAACAGGTGCCAGCCCAAATAGGCCAGCATAATCATCAACCCTACCGCTGAACCCAGTTGTTGAGTATCTTGTAGAGCATCCATCTAAAGGGCTTTAATAGCTTCATAAGCCGTATCAAACATGATATCCATCTCTTCGTCCGAGATGATATATGGTGGCATGAAATAGACAATATGTCCTAGTGGTCGCAATAAGACCCCTTTGCTAAGCCCATATTCATATACTTTCAACCCGATCCGTTCATCCGGAGTATACCCCTTTAACTCGATTGCAGCAATCATCCCTGTTTGACGTACTTCATGTACATTTTCAAGTGCTTTAAACTTTGTAAGCAGATTTCGCATTCGTTCAGATGTCCTTCTATTCTGCTCGATGACATTTTCATTCTCAAAAATGTCTAATGTCGCATTGGCTGCCGCGCATGCCAAGGCATTACCCGTGTAAGAATGCGAATGTAAAAATGCCTTATAGAGCCTATAGTCACAGTAGAAAGCCTGATAAACATCTTCGCTTGTCAAGACAACTGAGAGTGGAAGGTATCCACCGGTAAGTCCCTTAGACAGGACAATAAAATCAGGTGTAATTTCAGCTTGCTCACATGCGAAAAGCGTACCTGTACGTCCAAATCCCACCATCACTTCATCAGCGATAAGATGAACATTGTACTGTTTACATAGTGCTTTGGCCAGAGTAAGGTACAGAGGATGATACATATGCATATACCCTGCTCCCTGTACCAAAGGCTCAACGATCAGAGCCGATATCTCATGAGCACGCTCTTGAAAAAGCCTTTCAAGATCATCCGCTGCCTCTTTGGCCGCTTTTTCACTCATATCTTTTGGTACTGTCGTCTGAATACATTCAATCAATAGAGGTTCATAGGTCTCTTTATAAAGTTCCACATCACCTACAGAAAGCGCGCCCAGAGTCTCACCATGATAACTGTTGGTTAGCGATACAAACAGCGGCTTGTTTAAACCTCTGTTCTTATGGGTATGATAACTCATCTTCAAAGCCACCTCTACCGCAGATGAACCGTTGTCAGCATAAAAACACCTGTCAAGTCCTTTTGGAGTCAACTGAATAAGACGCTCCGAGAGCTTGACAACAGGCTCATGTGTAAACCCTGCGAGAATAACATGCTCTAAAGTATCGAGCTGTTCTTTGATCTTTGAGCTGATGTATGGATTAACATGTCCAAAAAGATTGACCCACCATGAACTGATAGCATCTATGTATCTCTTCCCGTCAAAATCTTCAAGCCAAACACCTTCAGCAGACTTGATCGGTATCATAGGTAAAAACTCATGATCCTTCATCTGTGTACATGGATGCCACAGTACATTCAAATCACGTTCCGATACGCTCTTGTTTGTCATATTATGCCTTTTTCTTGGGGATTCAAGTTAAAAATTATAATAGAAGTGCCCTTTAATGTTACATATACAGCAATAATTACCCGACACTCCCATATTTAGAGAATTTTAATCCTCAACTCACTAAAATAACTACATTATTATTCTAAGGAAAATTTACATGATCACATGGATGCAAAGACATCGAAAATACTTAAATATCACACTATGGATAAGTGTCGGCGCATTTATTGCAGCAGGGCCAATGTTTGCTATCGGCAGTGGAAGTTTTTCAGGTCGCGGTGCTGACACGGTTGCTCAGGTCGGGGATGTACAGATCAGTCTTCGTCAGATGAACTCAACCTATCGCCAACTTTTCGCTCAATACAACCAGATGTTTCAGGGCAAGTTTGATGAGGCTCAGGCCAAGGCTTTTGGACTTCAGCAACAAGCACTTAGACAGTTGGTGAACGAATCTTTACTACTCAATTTGGCTCAGGATTTAAAGCTTACCGTTTCCGATAAAGAGCTTAGTGACAATATTTCTAAGACTGAAGCTTTTTTTCAAGATGGAAAATTTGACAAAGAGACCTATCAAAAAGTCCTAAAACAGGCTCAACTCACCATGTTACAGTACGAGCAAGATGTAAGGCGTTCATTGCTTTTGAACAAACTCATGGCCATCATCTCTCCAAAAGCACAGGCGATAGAAGAGGAAGCTGTTGCTACGGCCCTTTTTATTAATGACAAAATCTCTTATAAAGTACTAGACCGTTCCATGATCTCTGTTGAGCCCAAAGAAGATGAGCTTAAAAAATATTGGGAATCACACAAATTAGACTACATGCGTGAGCCAAGCTATACACTAGAGACTATTGAGCAAACCCTTGTGTCCAATTCATATGGTGATGAAGAACTAAAAAGCGCTTATGAAAAGAACAAGCACAGCCTTACCACTGAAAATGGAGAGATCAAAACTTTTGATAATGCAAAAGCAGATCTTGTCACGCTGTTAAATAAAGAAGCAACGAACAAAGAAGCCCTTCGCACCTATATCGACTATAAAAAAGAGAAGCTTGACCCGGCTACTCCCAAACAGACCATTACGATCACGCAAAGCAGCAATCCTTTTGGAACAGATGTCTTTGAAAAGATTTCAAAATTATCACTTACAAAGCCTTACCTCAAGCCTCAAGAGGTTGAGGGAAAATTTCTTATTTTCAAACTGATTGCAAGCAAAGGAAGTGAGCCTCAAAGCTTTGAAGAAGCATCAGATAAGGTTAAAACAGCCTATATAACAGAGCAAACCAATATTCAGCTTGAAGCTTTAGCTCAAAACTCTGTCGCAACTTTCAGCGGGAATATCTCCCCATTTTTAACGCGTGAAAGCACTGATCAGCTGACACCTCTTTCAGAACACGAAGCTGCCGAGTTTTTAGAAGCTCTTTTCTCTCAGCAAAAAAAACGTGGGTTTATTAAACTAAAAGATGAAAAAATAGTCCTTTTTAATATTTTGGAACAGAAACTGCTTAAGAAAGAGAATAACACACAGGAGAGAAATGTGTTACGACTTAAAACTTCTCTTCTTAATGACGGACTACTGAAAAAACTTGAAGCACAGCACACTGTAACTTCATATCTAAAAGGAAACTAATCTTGAATAGAACAGTACTTGCCATTGACATTGGTTCAACTAAGATCTGTGCTATCATCGCTGATATCAACGAAGAGAACAAGATACAGATCCTTGGAGCCGGAATAAGCAAGGCGCAGGGGTTGAAAAAAGGCAGTATTACCAATATAGAACTTGCTTCCAAATCCATTAAAAATGCGCTTAACGATGCCAAACGAGTTGCAGGCACAGAGTTTACAAAAGCAATCGTCTCGATATCAGGTGCTTATACAAAGAGTCTAAACTCAAGCGGTATTGTCAATATCCCTAATAAAGAAGTAGGCTTAAAAGAGATCAACCGTGTCATGCACACCTCTTTATACAATGCAAATATTCCTAACGAATATGAAGTACTGCACACTCTTCCTTATAACTTTAAAGTTGATGATCAGGACTTTATTGAAGACCCGTTAGGAATGAATGCCGCCCGTCTGGAAGTCGAGACGCATATCATCACAACACAGAAATCAAATCTAAACAACCTCAGAAAAGCTGTAAAAGCTGCCGGTGTAGAAGTTGAAAACATCGTCTTAAGCGGCTACTCTTCTGCCATTGCTACATTGAACTCTGATGAGAAGGAACTTGGCGCAGCCGTTATAGATATGGGTGGATCAACATGTAATCTTGTCATCCATTCTGGGAATTCTATCCGATACAATGACTTCCTGGGTGTAGGCTCCAACCACATCACCAATGACCTCTCTATGGCTCTGCATACACCGCTGAATACAGCAGACAATGTCAAGATGACCTACGGAAGTCTTCATACACCTTCAAACGATTTGATCGAACTTCCTGTGATTGGAGACGAGGAGACAACTCATGAGGTCTCTTTGGAAGTTGTTTACAATGTCATCTATGCACGCGTTGAAGAGACATTAATGATCATTGCACAATCGATTGAAAAGAGTGGTCTTAAAGACCAACTTGGTGCAGGGATCGTCCTGACAGGCGGGTTCACGAGGATGGAAGGCATCCGTGAATTGGCGGTAGCTATCTTTGATAATATGCCGGTTCGTTTGGCCAAGCCGAATGAGATGGAAGGTCTTTTTGACACCTTGAGAGACCCTGCCTATTCAAGTGCAATTGGTCTTTTGAAATATTCAGCTGGTGGTTTTTCCCAATATGAGATCGATGTGAACAAACACATGCGTCACCGTAATGAGAATCTAGAAGACAGAATAACGCCTAATATGTCAGATATCTCAACACATCTTGGTGAAGATGATATGATACCGATGGATACTAAGAACAATGATATCAAAAATGAATTGGCCTCATTTACACCAGGTCAAGTCAACAAAGACGAGCCAAGCTTCTTCAGTAAAATTTGGCAATGGGCAACACAACTATTTTAAGGAGAGTGGAAATGGAAGCATTTAGCGTAGAAGAGACAACAACTGTATCAGGCGCGAAGATCATCGTTGTCGGTGTCGGCGGCGGTGGTGGAAACATGATCGGTCACATGATCAGCGAAGGCATCGAAGGTATTGAGATGATCGTTGCAAATACTGATGCACAGATGTTGGATCATTCCAAAACATGTACAAAAATACAACTTGGGGCAAAGCTGACAAAAGGCCTTGGTGCCGATATGAAACCCGAGGTCGGTAAAGAGTCTGCTCTCGAGTCTTATGACGATATCCGAAATGCACTTGAAGGTGCTGATATCGTATTTGTTGCAGCTGGTCTTGGTGGTGGAACAGGAACAGGTGCTGCACCTGTTATTGCAAAGATTGCCAAAGAGGTCGGTGCCCTGACTATCTCTGTAGTAACCAAGCCATTTATGTTTGAGCAACGTAAACGTATGAAAGTTGCAATGGCAGGTCTTGAAGAACTTAAAAAAGAGTCTGATTCTATCGTTGTTATTCCAAATGACAAGCTTCTTTCGATCGTGGATAGAAACATGGGTATCAAAGAGAGTTTCAGACTCGTTGACTCTGTGCTTGCTCAAGCAGTAAGCGGTACTTCAGGGGTTATCCTTTCATCAGGTGCTAACGATATCAACCTTGACTTTGCTGACCTTCAAACGGTTATGTCACACCGTGGTATGGCATTGATGGGGGTTGGTGTTCACCAAGGGGAGAATGCTGCTTATGAAGCGATCAAGTCTGCCATCGAGTCACCTCTTCTAGACAACATGTCAATCAATGGCGCTATGGGTGTTCTGGTTCACTTCCACATGCACCCGAATTTTCCTCTTATTGAAATGAACGATGCGATGCAGGTCATTGAAGAGTCTGCAGATGAAGATGCAGATATCATCTTTGGAACAACAACAGACGATAGCCTTGCAGAAGACTATGTCCGCATTACCCTTGTTGCAACCGGCTTTGAAAAAGAGTTGAACAAAGGTGGAAACTCAACAAACAATCCAGAGTTTGACGTTCCGACTGAACAGAAGCAAATCCATATTCAACGCCCACTTCTTAAAGTAGTCGGTGGAGAAGACTTTGAAGGTCGCGATGAGTTCCTTGACGTTCCGACCTATATGCGCCAACAAAAAGACTAAAAAGGCTAATCCCTTTTTAGTTCTTATCCACTGAAAGAGACCTCTGATGCGCTCCAGCGATTCACTCCTTAAAGCCAAGACACTTCTTGGCTTATCCAATAAAGCAACACTCTTTGAGATAAAACAGCGCTATCGTAACCTTATGCAGAAATGGCACCCAGATAAAAACCCCGATGATATAAAAACTGCACAAGAAATGAGTGCAAAGATCAATGAAGCCTATCAAGTTGTCTTAGAATACTGTAACAACTATGAGTACAGTTTTTCAGAAGAAGAGATACGAAAAAAAGCAGCCAATCCGCACGAATGGTGGGAATCACGTTTCGGCGATGTTAACCGTCCTAAAAAATAATACAAAAATCCACCTTGACATACACAGGCTATATCTTATCTAGTAACACTGTTTTATACGAACTGTATAGGACCTTCGCTACGTCCATGTAAGAACTGCTGTACCGCTGGATGTTCTGAGTTTTTTATCTCTTCCTCATTGCCATAGGCTACGATCTTTCCATCAAACAGCATAGCGAAATAGTCTCCGGCTTTGAAACTCTCATTGATATCATGCGAGATCAGTACGGATGTCACACCAAGTTTATCTTGAAGCTTGATGATCATCTGCGTAATATGATCACTGGTGACCGGATCAAGTCCTGATGTCGGCTCATCATAGAGAATGATCTTCGGCTCCAGTACAATTGTACGTGCCAGACCCACACGTTTGCGCATTCCTCCTGAAAGTTCATCCGGGTAAAGTGAAGCGATGACATCCGGTTTAAGTCCCACCATGGAAAGTTTTGAAAAGACATTCTCATGTATCTCTTCCTCGCTCATCTTTGTGTGCTCACGCAACGGAAAAGCGACGTTCTCAAAGACATTCATACTGTCAAAAAGGGCCCCGCTTTGAAAAAGAAATCCTACCTCTTTACGAATAGCACGCATCTCTTTTTCACTGCAACCGACAATCTGCTTGCCATCAACGATGATACCTCCCTCTTCAGGTTTTAACAATCCTACGATATGCTTGATGATCGTTGATTTTCCTCCACCTGAGACACCGAGAATGACCGTTGTCTTACCCTTGACGATATGAAGATCAATTCCTTTTAATATCTCTCTCTGACCAAAACGCTTATGCAGGTTGTTAAACTGTATCATGCTCTGCTCTTCTTCCCTAGCAGCACATAAAGACGTCGTCCCATGATCACTATCAAAGAGAGTACCAATATCTTGAAATCCAGTTCTGAACCCAGATGTAGGTTGTGAAACTCCTGACTCTGGGTCGCTTCCTCTCCCAGAGCTTGCATCTGAAGGATTTTAGGCGTATATACGCCTATGAACAGAACAATCGTCGAAAGAGCGACCATCGTAGAGAGCATAACTGTCATATCCCGCTGTAATATCTTGTAGGAATAGGCTTCATAAGCCATAATCACGATGCCCATAAAACCAAGGAAATAGGTA
>JBFESZ010000010.1:0-39262 GCA_041548245.1 Sulfurimonadaceae bacterium | reverse complement strand
TGAGGAGTGGTTTTATATATTGAAAATGTATAATATGATCTATAACAGAGAGGATAAATGATATGCTATATCGTAAAAATATCAGCATCAGATTTAAAATAATCTTTGACATCATGATCAGTACAGCGATTATCTCTGGACTGTTTTTAATCTATGACTATCATCAAAAAAAAGACCAGCTGACTCAAGAGCTTGTCAGTAAGGCTGATAGAAAGATTAAAAGGCTTGCCAATAATCTAATCGTTCCATTATGGGAGATAGATTCTACCTGGGTTGATGAGATAGCTATGACAGAAATGCTGGATAAAGATGTCTGCTCAATCTTGATCGAAGGTGACGGTGCTCTTCTGGTCGCGAAAACACGCGATAAGAAAGATGCTATTAAGGATGTGCAATCACTCCACGGCGTAGACGCGTTTATTACCAAGTATGAACAGGTGATACGCGATGGAGAAAAGATCGGATATATCTATCTTCATGTCAGTGATAAGTACTTAAATGAGGTTCTATGGAAGAACCTCTTGACTCAAATATTTGCTTTTGGTGTCTTGGTTATACTCTTAAGTCTACTGATTTATCTGGTGCTTGACAGGCTGATCATATCACCGCTTAAGTCTATTTTGGATGTGGTCTATTTTACATCTGAGAATGATTATACGCATAAGGTAATGATCCAGAACAATGATGAAGTCGGTGAATTGGCCAAGGGATTGAACAGCATGATTGACAGTGTCATGGAAAAAGAGGAGATGTTGATAACACAGTCTCGACACGCGGCTATGGGAGAGATGATATCGATGATCGCACATCAGTGGCGTCAACCGATCACGGTCATCGCGATGAGCGCGAACAATCTGCAACTCAATAGTCTACTCTCAAAACTCGATACAGAAAGCTGTGATGCGATTGCTGCCAAAATATTGGAGCAGACGGAACATCTCTCCAAGACAATAGATGATTTTAGAAACTTTTTCAGTCCGAACAAGAAAAAAGAGTTGGCCATAGTCAACGATATCATAGAGGAAAATTTTCAAGTTGTGGGCAAAAGTCTGGAAAATCATAATATAATTGTGGAGAAAAAATATGAATCGACTACGCCAGTGTTACTTTTCTCAAGAGAACTGCTGCAAGTCATCATCAATATAGTCAATAATGCAAAAGAAGCGATAATGGATGCCAAAATTGCAGATCCGAAGATCAATGTCCGAACCTATGAAGATGTGGACAACATATACATCTCGATCTGCAATAAGGGATTGAACATCCCGGAAGATATCAAGGTGAAAATTTTTGATCCTTACTTTTCAACCAAAGATCAAAAGAACGGGACAGGATTGGGCTTGCATATGAGTAAGACTATTATTGAAAAACACTTAAAAGGAAGGATTAAAGTAAAGAACATTGAAGATGGTGTTTGCTTTAACATCTCCATACCAAAAAAGGCAGCTGATAATGAGTAAGCTAGAAGATTTGAAAAACGATCTTGCAAAGATAAACCTACTTTATGTAGAGGACGAAGTTGATGTTAGAGATGCTACATCGGAATTTCTGGGGAATATATTTTCCAATATCGACTGTGCTGTTAACGGACAGGATGGTCTGAGACGCTTTCAAGAGAAAAAGTATTCCGTCGTGATCACCGACTTGAAAATGCCTGAAATGGGTGGACGTGAAATGATCAGAAAACTCAGAGAATTGGACAAGGATGTCGTGATAATTGTGATGACGGCGCTTGACAGTGACCTTGATGATAGTGAGATTGTCTGTGATGCCCATCTGGATAAACCGGTGAAGTTCATGGACTTCATCGATACGCTTGAGTCTTTAAGAGAGAAAATATTCAGATCATAGAGCCGAACAGTATACCCTTTAAGAGAAAGAGTTTTACTCTTTGTAATAATGTGATATCAAGTAGTCCAGGGCCTCTTCATAAGAGTTGACTTCAGGGATGTCATGCTTGATCTTCTTCAAAAGATCTGCTGATTTCTTGGAGACCTGTATCGCAGTGGTATGTGTCTTATGCTCGATCTTTGCGAACTCTTCGCAATATTTACTCTCCAGCTCCTGCAGATTAGCCTGGACTTTTGTGCCGTCATCCATTATTTTATTCAGCAGGGATTTCAACTGTTCGAATTCATTCTTCTCTTTCTGTGTAAACTCCGTATCACCGTCATTGATTTTGTCTATGAAGTACGATAACCTATTCTCTATTTCATATATAGTCTTCATAAAAGCTCTCTTTTGTCATATTTTTAGTACTGTATGATTATAACAGATATGATGAGACATGGATTTTGAAAAACTGAGTAGTAATCTTTATGTTAAGGTGTCGCATCATAAATTTGCCAAGAAACCAAATGATTTTGATAAGGGGTACGTGAAGGTTGGTGAGTGGATAAATGAGCTGTGCTGGTACTATATCAGCAAACAAAAAGAGTATGATGAACAGACACAGAGGGAATTTTTTTCACTCATTAGCAAGCAGAAAGAAAAGATAGACGCCTTAAGAGATTCGGAATATAAAGAGGGCCTTTTAAGGGCTATGGATGAGATCATTAAAGAATAGGATTTGGGATATGGCCTGAAAAATAAAGAGGAAAGTCCAAAGAGAGTGACAGGCTTTCGCCTGTCGAAAAAGAAGGGATTATTGAGCCACTTCTACTTCAACTGGAGTTGATTCCCAGATACCGTGTTTAGTACAGTAACCGTGAGCGATAAGGTTAAGTTTTTTACCCATTGGACGGATGTTGAATGTTACTTCAGCGTGAGATTTTTCGTTACCAAGTGTACCTGGAACAAACTCAGCAGCAGCAAGTTTAGTTTCACCGTCAAAAAGAGTGATGCTTTGGATGAAGTGATCGAAATCATCCGGGTGAGTATACTCTTGACCCATTTTAACGTTAACTGCAAGCATCTCACCTTTTTTAGCGTCACCGTTTACAGTGATGAATGGAGAGTGACGGTCGATTAAATCTTTTTTAGCTTCACGCTCAACTGTATCGATATCTACATATTTGTTAATCTTTGGCATTTTCTGCTCCTAATTGAAATTATGCGGTATTGTATCCTTCTGAATATTTAATTAAACATAAGTTTTTAAAGTTAATTCTAGTTTCATCTAGATTAAAGGGAGAAGATCGATATGAAAGATATTGTCTGCGAAGTTGGCGGGTCAACAAAGTTTAACCCATAATTGGATAGAATCACAAAATTATAAAGACAAAGCTTCTAAAAATTAAGGTTTATTGATGTTGCAACCACTGTTAATTGAGATTGGTGTTGAAGAATTACCCGCTGTTCCTTTACTAAAAGAGTTAGAGAATATAGAGAAGAAATGGACAAAGATACTTGAGCAGAAGTCTCTTGTATGTGCTTTCGAGTTTTACTATACGCCGCGGCGTTTGGTCCTATGGCACAGGGAGTTCAACACCTCTCAACCTGATACCTTTGAAGAGTTTTTTGGTGCGCCTGTCGAGATGGCATTCGATGCTGATGGAAAACCGACAAAGGCGTGTGAAGGTTTTGCCCGCAAATGCGGTGTGAATGTGGATGAGCTCTCACGCAGTGAAAAAGGTGGTAAAGAGGTCCTTTACTATAAAAAAGAGATAACTGGACAGCAGAGTAGGCTTTTGCTTGAAGAGATGATCAGCGAGTTTGTAGAGAATCTTAACTTTGGAAAATCTATGCGCTGGGGAAGCCTTGAAAAAAGTTTTATCCGACCGATAAGATGGCTGAACGTCATGATCAACGATGAACTTGTAGATGTCGAACTTTTTGGCGTCAAATCGCAAAAGCATACCTACGTGCATCGTATCGCTTCATTCGGTCCACAAGAGGTGTCCGGGGCAAAAGCATATTTTGATCTTCTTGAAGCTTCTGCTGTGACGCTTTTCCCGTCAAAACGACGTGAGATCATCCTTGAAGGTTTTGATACTATTGAAAAAGAGTCCGGTGTAACGATAGAAAGAGATGAAGAACTTCTGAACGAAGTTGTCGCTATTACTGAACATCCAACTGCCTTGATGGGAAGTTTTGATGAAGCATTCTTGCGCCTTCCTGCCGAAGTTATTATTGCGTCTATGAAAGAGCACCAGCGTTATTTCCCTGTGTTTAAAGCAGGTAAACTGACGAACAAGTTTATTGTCGTATCAAACGCCTTGACAGATGACTTTACAAAAGTGATCGAAGGGAATGAAAAGGTTCTTCGTCCGCGTTTAGCTGATGGCCTTTTCTTCTATGACAATGACCTTAAGCGTACTTTGATCAATGACGGTCTGGAAAAAGTCACTTTTATGAACGGACTGGGTAGTTTACTTGACAAGATCCAAAGAGAGAAGAAGATCGGCAAGATACTGGCTGCGGCATATGGTGTCAATACGGCAAGCGTTGAACGTGCAATAGAGCTCTCAAAGGCTGATCTGATGAGTGAAGTGGTCTTTGAGTTTACTGAACTTCAGGGACTTATGGGCTACTACTATGCCTTGGCACAGAATGAGGATGAAATGGTCGCCCTGGCGATCAAAGAGCAGTATCTTCCAAATGGAGAAGACGCAGAACTTCCTTCTACGCCGGTCAGTGCTGTTGTCGCTTTGGCCAACAAGATCGACACGCTTATAGGGCTGTTCAGTGTTGATCAGATACCGACAGGCTCACGTGACCCGTTTGCGCTTAGACGTGCTGTAAACGGGATAATTCGTATTGTCAATGCATATGGCTTTGACTTTGATATTGCCTCTTTAAAAGATATGTTTGGAAGCGAATATGAGCAGTTCGATTATGCACGGCTGCAAGAGTTCTTCCTAGAGCGTATCAACCAGTTCTATAAAGTCAACCCATCTATTATCAAAGCGGTTATCGCGGCAAATGAACTGCAAATCTGTGTCATTGATGCCAAGATAAAGGCCTTAGACAGTATTGTAAACTCAGAGAGTTTTTCTGAAAGTTTTTCAACATTTAAGCGTGTCGCGAATATCACTAAAGATGTCAATCTCGATAGTGAGCTTGCTATCGACATCGGGCTTTTTGAAAACGAAGCGGAAACAGCTTTATTTGATGCATATCAAAGAGTGGTTTTTGAGGAGTATGATGACTATGAGACACATTTTGAAGCCCTCTTTTCGTTAAAACCGCAGCTCGATGCCTTTTTTGACAAAGTCATGGTCAATGCTGATGACGAAAAGATCAGAAACAACCGTAAACACCTTGTCTCATCAGTCTATAAAAGCTTTAAGTCTGTTGCGGATATCAAAGAGATATCGATCTAGATAATGCAGACTTTTGATATCATCATCGTCGGTGCGGGTATCAATGGTTGTACTTTGGCTCATACACTAAAGAGCAGATTACAGAACATTCTTGTACTGGAACAAGATGCCGTTGCTTCAGGCGGCAGCGGGGCGGCAGGGGCCTTTATTAACCCGAAGATATCAAAGTCAGGCCCTCTTAAGGAGCTGATCGAAACCGCATACTTGTATGCACTTCCTTTCTACAACAAGCATTTTCCAGAGTATATAACCCCAGCCCCTCTGTTGCATATCGCGAAGTATGTGGATGAAAATGAGAAAGTCGAATATTTTAAGAAGCATACCTCTTTACAGACAGATGAACTGCCACCTGAGCTTGCATCTAAGCTCACCCCATACGCATCCTCCTTTTCTAACGTTTATATCAAAGACAGCGCTGTGGTTGAAGCGAAAGAAGTATGTGAGGCGATGCTTGAGGGGATAAAAAGAGTGAAGTTCAGTGTCAAAGATGCCAGGTACGAAGAGGGATATTGGCATGTCGACTCTTACCGGGCGAAGCGGCTTGTGCTTTGTACGGGAGCTTATGACGAGATCATCAAAGAACCCTATATTAAACTGCGACGTATATTCGGTCAGCGCTGTGAAATCGAGAGTTCGACATTAATGCGTGCGACAGTCCATCATGAGGTCTCTGTCTCGGCAACCAAGAAGAACGGATGTATCTCTCTTGGTGCGAGCCATTTCCTTGAAGAAGCGCTGATGCCTTCAAAGGAGGAGGGGGCATCTGATTTGATCGCCTTGGCCAAAAAAAGTGTCAAACTCGATGATATCCAATTGATCCGATCTTTTTCGGGCATGCGTTCGGGATCTAATGATTACCTTCCAATTGTGGGATCTCTTATCAAAGCGTATGAGAGCCTCGACAAGTCACCCGATCTACTCAAGGGCAATAAAAATACAGACCTTGAGTATCACCCCGGGCTATATATGCTCAATGGAGTCGGCGGTTACGGTTTTGTGCTTGCTCCCTATCTTGCCAAAGTGATGACTGATCATTTAATCGATCAAAAAGCACTTCCGGAGTATTTGAGTCCAAAACGTTTTTTTTATAGATGGGTGAAGAGAGAGGCTATGTTATGACACTGCTGAGTTTTATCGGAATATGTTTGCTGCTGTATGCTTTGGTAATGCTTGTACTCTTTTTGTTTCAGACACGGTTTCTATTCTCACCGGTTTATTATAGAGATGAACAAAAGATCAAGGCATTGGATGAGAGTTTAAGCTTTTTGAATCTTCCTTCAGAAGATGACACACTTCTTGAAGGGGTCTTATATCAGCCACAGAGTGCTTCGGACAAAATCATACTCTATTTTGGCGGTGTTCAGCAAGACTCTGTCGCTTTGGTCGAAAAGTTTGCAACACATTATCCCGACATGCCTTTTATCAATTATAATTACAGAGGTTATGGAAAAAGTGAAGGGAAACCATCGCAAAGCAAGCTCTTTACAGATGCAATACATATTTACGATGATCTTATTATCCGTTTTGGGTATAGGCCGGAGAACATCATACTGATGGGATACTCCTTAGGGACAGGTGTGGCCTCTTTTTTAGGTTCGCAACGTCAGGTAAGAGAGATTTTGCTTATGGCACCATACGATTCTGTGTATGAAGTGATAAAAAAACGCTATCCTTTCAGCGGAATAGGATGGATTTTGAAGCAAAAGTTCCCTTCGGTAGACTTTGTGCCACATATTGATGTGCCGATACATATCTATGCCTCAAGCGATGACGAGGTAGTTAATATTAAACATGCTAAAATGTTAAAAGATCAAGTAAACAATTTGGCCGGTTTTTATGAATATGACAAGATCAGCCATAACGACATCCTTTTTAATTCCGATGTCGTTGAGCATATAAAACAAGTTTTAGAAAAAGAGTAATGATGAACAAAACAAGCAAAGAAGCGATTATACTACTTAATATGGGCGGTCCCAACAACCTCATGGAAGTTGAAGTCTTTTTAGAAAATATGTTCAATGACCCCAATATTTTGACGATGAAGAGCAGTCTGTTGCGAAAGTTTGTCGCAACGATGATCACTTTTTTCAGAACCGAATCCTCGCAGGAGATATACAGGCAGCTTGGAGGGAAATCACCCATTGTCGGTCATACGAAAAAGCTTGTCTCTGCTTTGCAAAAAGTACTTCCTGACGTCTATATTGATTATGTGATGCGGTACACTCCGCCATTCGCTCCAGAAGTGATTGAAAAGCTTAAAGAGAAGGGGATAGAAAAAATTTTTCTTATTCCGCTTTATCCTCAATTCTCGACAACAACGACGAAGTCATCTTTGGAGGACTTCGAGCAAGCCTTTCATGCCTCTGGCCTGGATGCTGTTTTATTGGAGAAAAAACATTATTACGAGCTGCCTAAATATAATGACGCGGTAATCGAGCGTATCATCGAAGGTTTAGAGGGAGATAAATGTGAAGATTACCACTTGATCTTTTCTGCGCATGGCTTGCCTCAGAAGATCGTCGATGCAGGGGACCCTTATCAGCGTCATGTGGAACGTCACGTGGAACTTTTAAAAGAGAAGCTTTTTCAAAAGGGTCTGCACTTTAAAAACGTCACACTGGCTTACCAATCGAAAGTGGGGCCGATGGCATGGTTAGAACCTTCATTGGAGATGACACTTGATAAGACGCGCAATGAAAACGTACTCATCTATCCTATCGCATTTACAATAGATAATTCCGAAACGGATTTTGAGTTGGGTGTGGAGTATAAAGAGATCGCACAAGAGCTTGGTTTTAAAAAATATAAAGTCGCACCATGTGTAAACGACCATCCTTATTTCGTGGAGGCGTTGGTCGAACTCTATAATAAGATGAAGCTGTAGTATTAGGTATGAAAATAGCAATATTTGACATGGATGGCACCCTTATTGACTCAGCCAAGGATATAACTATCTCTATTAATGAGGTACGTCGTGTGAACCATAAACTGGATGCGCTTACTGAAGCTTTTGTTATTGAGGCGATCAACCGTGATCAGCGTAATCTTGCGCAGCTTTTTTATGAGACACAACAGTATGAAGAGCGTGACAAAGCGTTGTTTGAAGCACACTACCATGATCAATGTATTCAGAATGTGCGTCTGTATGATGGGATAAAGGAGTCCTTGCTCGCATTAAAGGCTAAAAATGTGTACCTCTCTGTTGCCACAAACGCTCCGACGAAGTTTGCATACAGGATGCTCGAGAGCTGTGGTGTATCTGATGTCTTTGATTTTATTGTCGGTGCTGATCGTGTCAGTAAACCAAAGCCCGACAAAGAGATGCTTGAGCTTATTCTGAACGATTACGGTTATGATAAAGCCCATAGAGCCTTAATGATAGGAGATAACTCAAAGGATATGCAAGCCGCATCTCATGCCGGAATCGAATCAGCCTTTGCGACCTGGGGCTTTAGTCCAGTGGGTGAACATTACAAACTTCTCTCCTCTCCCCTTGAGATACTGGAGCTGTTCTAAGGTGTGTAACAGGGATGCTCGATGAATAAGGTTGCGCTGTTCGCATTGCTTGGCACTCTTTTACTGGCTGATCATGAAGATTATATCAAAGGTATGCAGTATTATAAACTCAAAGAGTATGAAAAAGCCTTTCCTTTTATCTTCAATGAAGCGCAGGAAGATAACTGTGCTGCCCAATATCGACTGGCTGAAATGTATGAGAACGGGCATGGAACACCTATTGATCATGAGCAGGCAATGTATTGGTATAAACTCTCATCAACGCGTTATGATTATATAGAAGAGGATAAGGTTGAAGACAAAAACAGCTCATACCTCTCGCAGGTTTCTCAGCAGTTCGGAAATGACAGCATAGAGCGGGGGAATGAGTACCTTCTGGCTAAAATGGATACGAGTACATCGGAAACAAGGGCACTGATCAAATCAATCAATAATGATGGTTTTTTTGGGCTTCAGCCCTATCAGAGCAATTTTTTTCTTCCCATCTCGTATGGGAAGGAAAAACCGCCTAGAGCCTCTTCTTCCATACATCCCAACAATATCCTTCCCGGATCAGAAGATGCCTATCGGTACAAGGAAAACACAGAGGTTGAGTTCCAGTTCAGTCTGAAAAAGCAGCTCAGTTATGATCTGTTTGGTCTGAACGAGTTCATATATTTTGCCTATACGCAAAAAGTGTGGTGGCAGCTTTATACGGATTCAGCACCTTTTCGGGAGACGAATTATCTCCCTGAGATGTTCATCTCCTTTCCTACGTCCCAAAGGGTAGATCAGCTCTTAGGATTAAAAGCGCTGAAGTTCGGGTTTGTACATGAGTCCAATGGGCAAGAGGGATATCGATCGCGCTCCTGGAACCGCTTGTATGCAACAGCAATGTGGCAGTGGAAAAATCTTTTTCTTGCGACACGCCTGTGGTACAGGATCCCAGAGAGCAAAAAACCCGAGGGATATTATGAGGGTACTTTAGGTGTTGATGGAGCGAATGCGAGCGGTGATGACAACCCTGATATACATAACTATCTTGGGTACGGGGATATGAAGTTTGATTATCTTTACAAGAAGTGTCAGTTTGGACTTCTATTACGCAATAATCTCAGACTCAACAGCGAAAACAGAGGTGCTATAGAGTTTAACTATTCGGTGCCTTTCTTAGACTCACCAAATACCTTCTGGTATCTGAAGGCTTTTCATGGCTATGCAGAGAGTTTAATAGATTATGACAGGAAGGTGAGTAAAGTGGCCTTTGGGCTTTCATTCTCTCGAGGGTTGTTTTGATGAAATATCCACTATTGACCGGCGTGAGTGTTCTTTTACTATTGTGTGCATGCAGTACAACTTCAGGTATCAAATCAAGAACAGGTTTTTTAAAGGAGTATACGGGACTAAAGCAGGTTGATAAGCATGGTTACCACTACTTTCAGAACCTGGATAACGCTGATTTAAGCCTGTATGACAAGATATTCATCCCCGAGATCAAAGTCATTGCTAATACAGAAAAACCGACACCTAAGCAGTGTAGGCTTTATAAGCAGATTGCAGCCTATACGACGGCAGCCTATCGTAAGAATATTATGAAGAGAAGTGCTAACTATACCTTAGTCGATGTGGCTCAAAAGGGAACACTTCTTATGCAGATCGCTGTCTCTGCAGTAGAAGTTCATCTAGATGATGATGAGTGGGATAATTTAAGGGCATTGCCGTTGGCTTTGAATGATATGACGCGAAAGAGATACCAAGAGGGTACGGTGCGCCTTTTAATTGAGGCACGTATCTCTGATGCTATGAGCAACAAACCACTTGCGCGCTCGATGCGTGTTATTATGGAAGAAGAGGTACATACGAGTGCAGACGACCTTGAATTTAAGCAGCTGCAAGCCTCTTTGGACAGATGGTTGTACACTGCAGCCGTAAAATACTAAATAGCATGTATGCTGCAGGATTGAACAGATGGCTTATAAGAGGTTGGGAAAATGTCCGTTTTGTGAAGATGGACATATCGAAGTTCGTAAGATCGAAGTCGATGCAAAACCGCTTAAACTCTATGCTTGCTCAAACGCGCACTGGAGTTTTGAATATGATATGTGTGAATTGAGTGATAAGGCAACTTGCGGATTTCGTATATTTCAAAACCAGTTCATGCGGTGGAACAAAAAAGCGATAAGTGAGAAGGAAATACGTACCGTACTTGCTGAAGAACAGGTGATGATCAGGCTTTACAGTCCAAGGAGCAAGAGCGAGTATTTCAAATGGGCAGTACTGGATAGAGAATATGGTCTGAGTATTGTCTGGGATATAGACATAGATAAAGATGAGTGTGAATGAGAACAATGTGAACTTCTTCTTGTTGTTGTAAGAGTTACCAGAAAAATTCAATTAATATAAAGAAGAGGCTATATGTATGATGTAAACATTGAATGGGATGATACGACAGGTGCGTATATGACCTTGGCAGAGAGTCATAACCCCGTCTTGAGAAAGTTCTTCAGTATCAAGGACTGGAACTTGATTAAAAATATTTATCAGGCTGTCAATGATGAATATGATGTGCAGTATATGCAAAGGTCTATAGAGTTCTACACGAACAGGGTTCTTCTTGCTTTTGAAGAAGAGAGCACAGAACTAAAGAAAGATGAATTCTTTTATCTTGTAGCCCATCTTTTTGATATTATGATAACAGGTGCCAATGAAGATCATCATGCCGTCCGGTATGAACCATGGTGGCAAGCTTATACGGAGGTGAGTTTTCGTCTGCAGTGCAGGGTCAAACTCGAAATCGTTTGGCAACAGGTACTCTAAAGCATGCGCAATGCTTTTTCATACTCCTGTGGCGTGTTGATGTTGGTCAGGGCATCTTCATCATCGATATCAATATAACAGACATTAGAGCTTTTAAGCAGCCTTCCCAGTTTGTGCTCATCCTCTTCTATCATCTTCAACATGGCATTTTCAAGCGAACGTGAATAGATACCACACAAAGGGTGGATTCCGGCAGGTGTCCTTACAATGACTGCATCAAACTTCTCATATGGTGTATTTAAAAGTTTCTCAATAATATCTTTGCCAACAAAAGGTGCATCGACACTCAGGATAAAAACTGCATTATCATCTTTAAGTTGCTCGAATATGTTTACAAATCCGGCGGTAGGAGCATACAGATCCCTGGCGATATTATCTTCAATCACCATGGCATCAAAATCATCAAACTTGCGGGCATCTTTGGCTGATATATAAACGCGCTCAAAAATCTTGATGAGTCTTTCATACTGATAACGAGTAAGGCTGTCGGCATCTGCAAAAGGTAGATGTGCTTTGTCTTTACCCATCCGTGAACTTTTTCCACCGGCAAATAGGACACAGGCAATGCTATAAAGTGACATGAGACTCTCTTTTTTTATTGAAAGTATATCGAACTCTGTTATAATGATTAAAAAACAAAGGCCTATCATGTTTAAAAGAGCACTGTTGATCGTTCTGATGTTCTCCACGCTTTTTATTTCATTGGAAGCACGACAAAAAGAGGTGTTTGATAAAGAAGCGGCAGAGAACCTCAGGTATAACAAGACCATTCGTGCGTTTATGAATGAGAATAAAAAGATCACAGCTATGGTAAACAACTCATATGCCTATGTGGCTTTCCCGAGTATAGCAAAAGGCGGAGTCTTGTTGGGTGGTGCCTATGGTGAGGGGCGTGCTTATCGTCGTGGGATATGGGTCGGTGATGTCAGTCTCACTCAGTATACTTTTGGTCTGCAAGTCGGAGGACAGGCGTACAGCGAGATCATCTTCTTCATGAGTAGGGATGCATTTCGAGCCTTCAAGAAAGGTGGTTTTAAACCAAGTACACAATCATCACTGGTGCCTTTTTATTCTGGAGTTTCTGCTGATGTCGACTTTGCCAAAGATGTACATGTATTTACCTCCAGTACTGGTGGTTTGATGTTTGAGGCAAGTACAGGAACACAACAGTTTGTATACAAATCAAGAGAGTAAAAAACAGACTCTCTTATATATAAACTCTTTTTTTGCACTTCTTCCTTTAAATACTTGAATCTACTTTTTTTATGGCTTTGTCCCAGTATAATCCTGATATGATGTCATTCTGTATAAACAGCAGGGCAATATTAAAAAATATGAAGGGACAACAGGTTTTTTGATACAAAAATATGAGTTATTGAAATCAGTTTTCGGCCACAAACAGTTCCGCTCTTTGCAAGAAGATGCGGTTGATGCCATCTTGCATCAAAGAGATCTGTTAATGATCATGCCGACGGGAGGAGGAAAGTCTTTATGTTATCAGCTTCCCTCGTTGATGATGCCGGGTGTCACGGTCGTTGTCTCGCCTCTTCTGGCTCTGATGCACGATCAAGTACTTGCTTTAAAGGCAAATGATATCAAAGCAGAGATGATCTCATCAATGCAAAGTAGAGAAGAGCTGGATCTTATACGTTATGAACTTTTAAGCGGTCAACTCAAGCTTTTGTATGTGGCACCTGAGCGTTTTTCATCCCCAGTGTTTTTAGAACTTTTAAAACAGGTTCGAATCAATTTTTTTGTCATAGATGAAGCACACTGTGTGAGTGAATGGGGGCATGAGTTTAGAGACGACTACAGAAAACTAAACCTGTTGCGTGAAAACTTTCCTGGTATCAGTATTGCCGCTTTTACCGCAACTGCAACACCAAAAGTCCAATCTGATATCACTTCATCATTATGTCTGATGAAACCTGTCGAGATAAGAGGTAAGCTCTTTCGGAAAAATCTTCATATCAGTGTCGAGCCCCGCATTAAAGATGGTAGAGCACAGCTTCTGGAGTTTTTGAAAAGCTTTAACAATGAAAGCGGTATTGTCTATGCATTTTCACGCAAACAGACGGAATCTTTAGCCAATTATTTACAGAACAAGGGAATAAAAGCAAAGCCTTTCCATGCGGGATTGCCAAATAGTGAAAAAGAAGAGACTTTCAGGGCCTTTGCTCATGACGAGATACAAGTTGTTGTAGCCACAATCGCTTTTGGAATGGGAATTGACAAAAGCAATATCCGTTTTGTAGTACATATGAGCCTTCCAAAGACGATAGAAAACTATTATCAAGAGATAGGGCGTGCCGGTCGTGACGGATTGGATTCGGAGGTATTACTTTTATATAGCGGTTCGGATATGATGATGCAACGCGAGTTTATAGAACAGCTTGAAGAAGGCCCTTATAAGCAAAATGCATTTAACAAGCTAGAGCTTATGGCACGCTATGCAGATATGGAAGAGTGCCGTCATCAATATATCGCCAACTATTTTGAAGATCAGCTCGATTTATGTGGAACAAGGTGTGACAACTGTTGTGCACCTCAAAGCCAAAAAGTCGATATCACTATCGATGCACAGAAACTCCTCTCCTGTATTTATCGAACTAATCAGCGTTTTGGTCAGGGCTATGTTATTGATGTTCTACGTGGAAGCAGCATGGAAAAAATACGTGAGAACAATCATCAAGAACTTTCGGTCTATGGAATAGGAAGAGAACAATCAAAAGCATATTGGGACCTTCTGGCAGAACGCTTGATGGAGATTGGGGCACTCAAACGAGGGGAGTTCCGTGCATTGATGATTGACACTGCAGGCATGAAGATCTTGAAAAAAGAGTGTAATGTGGATATCAAAGAAGAGCGCCTGCATCTTAAGAAGAAAAGGACATATGTTTCTCATCACGATGATACTGACATTAATGTCAATATTTTTGATAGTTTACGCGCATTGCGCGCTGAAATTGCAAAAGAAGAGGGGAAACCTGCCTATATTGTATTTGGAGATAAAAGCCTTAAAGAGATGGCTAGTTTTCTCCCTCAGGATAAAGATGGGATGCTGCGTATTAGTGGGGTAGGCGAGGCCAAGTTTGAACGATATGGCAAGCTGTTTCTAAATCGTTGCATTGAGCTAAAAGCACAGCAGTAGTGAATATTTACTTGACCTTGGGTTATAAAAATTGTAATATAAACTAATAATATAAGTTTTATAAGGTTTGAATATGAAAAAGGTCCTGGTTCTTGGCGGAGGCTTTGCGGGTATTGATACTGCTATCTATCTTCGAAAAGAGAAGTATGATGTTACATTAGTAAGTGACAGGGACTATTTCTACATCTATCCTACATCCATTTGGGTCCCGACAAGAAAAGCAGATTTTAAAGATGTCTGTCTTGATCTTAAGAAGCTTCAAAAAGCCCATGGCTTCAAGTTAGTGGTTGATGGTGTTGTGAAGATCAATGCAAAACAAAACGAGATAACATTGCGCAGTGGCGAGGTGATAAGCGAGTATGATTACCTCGTTATAGCCATGGGAGCGGGCAAGATGAAACCTAAAGGTGTAGAACACACCTTGTCCATTTGTGGCATCCCTGAACACTCCATAGCTATACGAGACCGTATAGATGCTCTGATATCCAAAGGCGAAGGGAAAATAGCATTCGGTTTTGGCGGCAATCCAAAAGATACAAGTGCTGTTCGCGGCGGACCTGGATTTGAACTCTTGTTTAATGTTGAAACCTTGCTAAGAAAAAAAGGTATCCGAGAAAATTTTGAACTTCATATGTTTGCTCCGATGCCCCGGCCCGGAGTAAGATTAGGTGAAAAATCATTGGCAATGATGGAGAAAATGTTCATACGTGCAGGAATCAACAGACATTTTGGAAAAAAGATCAAGTCATTTGAAGAGGATAGTATCATTTTTGAAGATGATACGAAACTACAGAGTGATCTTATAATGTTTATACCGGCTGGTGACGGACATGATGTCATAAAAGAATCAGACCTTCCGCTGAACGAAGCAGGTTTTGTGGCAATCAATGATTTTTGTGAGGTCAAAGGATATGAGAATGTCTTTGCAGTAGGGGACTCGGCAGCGATAGAAGGCCCTGAATGGAGAGCCAAGCAAGGACACATAGCTGAAGTAATGGCCAAGAATACGGCTTTTAACATAATTGCCAAGGAGAAGGGTTTGAGCGATCGTAAAGGATATCAGGAACATATGAACATCATATGCTTGATGGACAGCGGAGATGGTGCAGGACTTGCTTTCAGAGATAATAAGAAATCTTATATGGTCCCGATGCCTATTTTTGGTCATTGGCTTAAACGAGGATGGGGACAGTATTGTAAATTATCAAAACTAGGAAAGATACCACGTATTCCTGGCATGTAATGCGATATAATCACAAGACTAAATAGTGAGGATAGATAATGACAAAAGCTGAAGAACTGATCAAAATACTAAACGAAGAGATCATTCCTGAAATAGAGAACATCATAGATGAGATGTGTGAAGAGATAGCAGACAACAAAAACGCTTCGGATGAGGACAAGGCCGAGTTTAAAGAAGCACAGGAGATGAGACGTGAATTTAAAGAGATGGCTTTTGAAGCCGAGACTGGTGAGATGGATGAGGATGAATGCGCAGAAAACCTTGCTGAGTGCAAAGAGATTTTAAAAGAGATCCGTGCTTTAAATGATGATGAATGATCTGCCTTTAGATTCTCTCTTTTTTCCCTCTGTAAAACCTTCAGATAAATTAATTATCATTTTGCATGGCCGCGGAGACTCGGCCGAGGGTTTTCGTTTTTTTCCACAGGAACTTGGCTTTGATGACGTGAACTTTCTCCTTTTGAATGCTCCTTTTGAGTATTATACGGGATTCTCCTGGTATGACTTACCCCCTAACCAGCTTCCGGGTATCGAATACTCAAGAAAGATTTTGACCGAAGTGTTTGATACTTTGTTTCAAAATGGATACAAACCGTCACAGACTATACTTTTTGGTTTTTCCCAGGGTTCTTTGCTGACATTTGAGTTTGGCTCACGCTATAACGAGGCATTGGCCGGCTATATCGCAGTCAGCGGCTACATATATGATGCTAACAAGTTATTGGAAGAGATGAAGGTTAATGTCAACAAAGCGAACTGGCTCTGTACGCATGGATATGAAGATAATGTACTTGACTTTGATCAAAGTAGCTCTCAGATAAAGTTTTTACAAAAAAGTGGATTTGCTATTGATTTTCGGGCTTATCACAAGAGTCATACTGTTGATATACGCGAGTTGCATGAAATTCGTGAGTGGATATTGCAGAGGTTTAAATAAAAACAGTCAAAGCCCAAAGGCTTTGAAAGAAACTGTAATCTCTTTGAAATTACAGGCGAGATTCGTAGCGTCTCATCATGAAAAGACGTTTAAGAATTTTCTTGCGAGTGCTGATCTTCTCTTTTTTGCGCTTTTCAGTTTCTGTTTCGTGGAAACGTCTAGCACGCGCTTCAGTAACAATCAGATTTCTGTCTGTTTGTTTTTTGAAACGACGGTACGCAGCGTCAAAGTTGTCATCAGCTTTTAAGATAACACCTGGCATTGCATTCACCTTCTTTCTCTAATTATTATTAGATTGTAATTATACCATAGTTTCATTTGACTCCTGTATGAGCAGGAGTTTTTGTGAGCGACTCATCTTTTTAATAGCGTATTCACGTTTACTGGCGCTGCTGCGGTTCTCTGATTCTTCAATATAGACAAGGTCTACCGGGCGACGGGTTCTTGTATATTTGGCGCCTTTTTCAGAACTGTTGTGTTCGATCAGTCGCTGTTGCACATCTTTGGCAATACCGGTATAAAGGGTGTCGTCATTGCACTTAAGGATATAAACAAAATATGACATTACCGATGCTTTAGGATAAAGTCTTTGATTTCATTTTTATTGGGAATGACCCAGGATTTTTTAGTCTCTGCAATACGTATAGTAGGAATCATGCGGATATTCGCTTTACGGAATGAAGTGATATCAGAGAAAAGATCGAACTGTTTGATTTTTATATCACCCAGTTCATTTTGAAGTTGTTTTAGGGTGTGTAGAGTGTAAGCACAGCGTGGACATAAGGCAGATTTGTATACTTCAATGATCATAAATTATCTTTAGATGTGATAGAAAATAGTTTGCTATATAAAAAGTTATATAGCAAACTATATTATGGTTTTTATGAATGTTTCCATTTCGGAAACAACCTCTTCTATCGGAGCTTCACCTGATATCTTTGTGAGAAGATTCTGCGAGGAATAGAAGTTTTGAATATCAGCCAGAGGTTCAGTGTACACCCTCATACGGTTGTTAAAGACTTCATCATTGTCATCGGCACCGCGGGCACGTCCCAGTACTCTATCTCGGGCTGTTGCTTCGCAAACCACGACTTCAATAACATTTGTCAACTTGATTGAGCTCTCTTTTTTCAGATACTCATCCAGTGCACTCATCTGCTCGTTTGATCGGGGGTAGCCATCGATTATAATCGTGTCCATCTGAGTGTTTTTGATAGCAGAAATTATGGTTTCAATAGCGATCTCTATAGGAACGATATTTCCCTTTGAAATGAAACTATCGATGATCTTTCCACGTTCTGACCCAGAAGCAGCCTCTTCACGAAGCAGGTCGCCAGTTGAATAGTGCTTGATGATGTCAGCGTTCTTCTGAGCAATCAGTTCAGCATCAGTTGTCTTCCCTGAACCTGGAGCACCGATGATGAGAATCAACTTTTTCATCGGTTATGCATCTTTCTTGGCGGACTCTCTAAGACGGATATGAAGGTCTCGAAGCTGAGAATTATCAACCGTGCTCGGTGCCTCCGTTAAAAGACATGAAGCTTTCTGGGTTTTAGGGAAAGCGATTACATCACGAATAGAATTTTGTTTGGTCAGCAGCATAATAAGACGGTCGAAACCAATAGCAAAGCCGCCGTGTGGAGGTGCACCGAACTTAAGTGCATCAAGAAGGAAACCGAATTTTGATTGTGCCTCTTCATGGTCAATACCCATAAGTTCAAAGACTTTTGACTGGATTTCCTCTTTGTGGATACGAATAGATCCACCGCCCAGTTCTGTTCCGTTAAGAACGATATCATAGGCGATTGATTCAATATCTTCAATATGTTCTTTATCCATGTCTGCTGGCATAGTAAATGGATGGTGCAGTGCTTTAACATGACCATCTTCGATCTCGAACATTGGAAAGTCAACGACCCATGTGAATGCGAATTCATCCGGATTGATGATATCCATCTTCTCATGCTCTGCCAAGAAGATACGGAAGCGTCCCATATAATCCCATACAACTTTCTTCTCACCGGCCCCAAAGAAGACCACGTCGCCTACTTCAAGCTCACAACGTTCGACTAGGGCATCGATCTCTGATTGGGCGAAAAATTTGGTCAGTGGTCCTTTGAGCCCATCTTCTTTCATCTGGAAGTAACCTAGACCTGCTGCACCGAATTTGCGCACAAAGTCTTCAAAGCTTTTCATTTCACGCTTAGAAAAGATTGTATCACCTTGAGGGACTCTAAGTGCTTTGATTCTGTTGGTTTTCGGTTGTTCTGCGATTTTTGTGAAGATTTCGTTATCACATTTTGCGAAGATGTCAATGACGTCGACCATCTCAAGTCCATAGCGAAGGTCAGGCTTGTCTGAACCGTATTTTTCCATGGCATTGGAGTGTGTCATACGCGGGAATGGAGTTTGAACTTCAACACCGCAGGCACTAAACATATCTTTTAAAAGTTTTTCTGCCGTAGCGATAACATCCTCTTGATTACAGAAGCTCATCTCGACATCTATCTGCGTAAACTCAGGTTGACGGTCGGCTCTTAGGTCTTCATCTCTAAAACAGCGCGCAATCTGGAAATATTTATCAAAACCACCTACCATAAGCAGCTGTTTGAAAAGTTGAGGCGATTGCGGCAGCGCATAGAATTCACCCTGATGAACGCGTGAAGGTACAAGGTAGTCACGCGCACCTTCCGGTGTAGATTTGGTGAGAATAGGTGTCTCAACTTCAAGAAAACCCAGCTCATCCAATGAATTACGAGCTGCAATAGCTGCTTTAGAACGCAGACGGAAAGTATCATAGGTTTTTGTGTTACGTAGTTCCAAATAACGGTACTTAAGTCTTATCTCTTCACCGACTTTGTCATCGCCGATAACAAAAGGAACAGGTTCAGAACGGTTCTCGATGATCAATTCATCAACAACGATTTCAATAGTTCCTGTTTTAAGACGCGGGTTGGTCAGACCTTCACCGCGAGCGCGGACTTTACCTTTGGCAATCAATACAAATTCATCACGAACACTGTCTGCTTTTGCATGCGCGTCCTTACTGTCAGCCGGATCACACGTCAATTGGACCAATCCACTGTTGTCTCTTAGGTCAATAAAAATAATACCGCCGTGGTCTCTATGGCTGTTTGCCCAACCAGCAACAGTAACGTCTTGTCCAATGTGGCTCTCGTTTAAATCAGTACAATAATGCGTTCGCATGCCTATCCTATGTCATAGAAAATTTTTCGTGATTTTAACTAAAAAAAACTTACAGAGCTCTAATGTCTATTTCGAGTTCTTAAAGTTGCTTTATATCAGGCAGGCTGTGAAAGGCTTGGGTGTGATTTAAGCGTATAGTCAATATACTTCTTCAATTTAAAAAAACAAATGAGAACACTACATGATGCAACGACTTGATATGAGTTCACCAGAATTTCTGGCCGAGATGGAAAAAACAAAAAAGTTCACTGATAAAGTCAACAGACAGTTCGGATATGTGGAGAACCCAAATAGGGATGTGAATGAAGGAGTTATTATGGGACTTGCTCGTCATAAGTTGCTTTATGGAAAGCGTTTTTGTCCCTGCTTTATGGTAGAAGAGGAAGCAGACGGAAAATACAAAAGTGTAGATGACCGTATCTGCCCTTGTCCCCAAGCCATTGAACAAGAGATTCCAGAGCTCGGAAAATGCCACTGCGGTATTTTTTGTACACCGGAATACGCCGCAAACAACAATCAATAAAAGTTTGTCATACTGACACATTGACTGTAATAGAAATATTGCAAAATGATATGTTTTATTGCAAAATAGCACTTAAGCTATAATATTCAAACAAAATAACTGATATTAATAGAGTAAAAATGACAGAACATAATAGTAATAAGCCCAAACAGATAAAAAGAGTTGGTGTTGTACTTCGCCCTTCATCCCCTGAGATAAAAGAGCAGTTTCTATTAGTCAAAAAGAGTTTTGAAAAATATGGTATTGAAGTCGTGCTAGACAACAGTGGTGCGCAGATGTTAGGCTTGATGGGACAAGATTTCAACATGATGTGTGAAAACGCAGATCTGCTTGTAACCCTGGGCGGTGACGGGACGTTAATATCTGCTGTAAGACGATCGCATGAATTCGATATTCCTGTCTTTGGTATTCATGCCGGAAAATTGGGTTTCTTAGCAGATATAGATCTTGCTGAACTTGATGAGTTTATACAAAAACTTGTTTGCGGAGAGTATCGTATTGACAACAGGGCAGTTCTTCGTGCGGAGATCACGACAAAAGAGGGTACAAAAAAACTGGTTGCTTTTAATGATATTGTAATGACTCGCTCTACGATATCAAAGATGATTCATCTTAATACCTTCGTAGACAAAAAACCGTTTAATACCTATTATGGAGACGGTGTGATTGTCTCAACACCGACCGGATCGACAGCCTATAATCTTTCAGCAGGTGGACCTGTGCTTTTTCCATTGACGCAAGTGTTTGCCTTGACACCTATCTCACCTCATTCACTTACTCAAAGGCCAGTAGTGCTACCGGGTCACTTTACGATCGAGATCAAGACGCCGGACGCCTCTGCATTAGTTGTTGTTGATGGTCAGGACATGTATGATTTTGCAGAAGGCGATGTCATCAGGATTCGTCTCTCCAGTAAGCCTGCGCAGCTTATACATAGGGAAGAGTTTAATTATTTTGAAGTACTTAAAGAGAAGCTGAGTTGGGGAAAATAGGTGATAGAGCGTTTTTATCTACGTGACTTTTTGTCATTTGAAGAGGCTGAACTGGAGTTCAAAAAAGGATTGGTGGTTTTTACTGGACCAAGCGGAAGTGGAAAATCGATACTGATGAGTTCAATATTGGCTTCTTTAGGTCTGGACGAAGCCAAGGCCGGTTTGAGTGAAGCGACAATCAATTTCCCAGTCAAGCTTGATGAACTAGGTATAGAAGAGGATGAACTTACTGTTTTCAAGCAGATAAAAAAAGAGAAAGTGCGACACTTTATTAATAATCAGACTGTTTCTAAGAAAATACTGCTTAAACTCTCTAAGGATTTTGTCCGTCATTTAAGTCTTCGTGATTATTCTGACTTTAAAAATGAAAATCTTCTTGGTATGATTGACCTTTTTTGCGTAGAGGATGATGCTGCGCATCTCCAGAAGCTTTCATCGTATCAAGAAGGATTCTTACGTCTAAACAGTATAAAAAATGAATTGGCTAAGATTTTAGAGGAAGAGAAGAAAGTACTTGAACTGCGTGAATTTGCCCAGTTTGAAATATCAAAAATAGATGCCATTTCACCTATAGAAGGTGAAGATGAAGAGTTGATGCGCATTAAACGTGAACTTTCAAGAAAAGAGAAAATCGAAGAAGCCATCACAGCTGCAGAAGAAGTGTTCAATTATGAAAGTGCCGTATCACAGTCTCTTGATCTGTTGGACATTGACTCTTCGTTCTTTGATGATGCGATGAACGAGCTAAGAGCCCATTTTGAAGCTTCGCGTGAAAGATTGGCAGAATTAAGTGAATGTGATATTGAGGAGATATTGACACGTATTGAACAGATATCAGAACTCAAACACCGTTACGGAAGTGTAGAAGAAGCGATTGCCTATAAGTTGAAAAAACAAAAAGAGCTAGAACATTATGAAAGTCTTGATTTGCAAAAAGAGTCATTGACAAAAGAGATAAAGAACCTTGAAAGTGCTGTGAAAAACGAGGCGGAAGAGCTCTCCTCAAAACGTCAGAAAGCGTTGAAAAAGATACTCGTCTCTTTTAATGATTTTTTGAAGCAGTTGTATCTCAGACCGGCGAATATCAGCTTAATAAAGACAGAGATCTCCTTGTATGGATTGGATAAGGTTGAGATTGAACTGGATGGTACAGCTTTGGAAAAAGTGTCTGCAGGTGAGTTTAATCGTTTAAGACTTGCTCTTTTGGCGGTAAAGAGCTTACAGGCGAATGATGGCGGTATTTTGATGCTTGACGAGATAGACGCAAACTTAAGCGGTGAAGAGTCCATGTCTGTTGCCAAGGTTCTTTCTCATTTAGCGAAGGATTATCAGATATTTGTCATCTCACATCAGCCTCAGCTCACATCTCAAGCCGATCAGCATTTTTTTGTCCAACGTGACAAGAACAGTACAGTGAAGATGCTTAAAGATGAAGAGAGAGTGTTTGAAATCGCACGAATGATCAGCGGAGACAAGATTACTGAGGATGCCATTAACTTTGCGCGCGGACTTATGGAAGAAAAATGTGTCTAGTATTCTCTTTACTGCTGTCTGTTTTGAGTATCAACTTTTATCTTAATGGCTTTATCTTTCAGGCTGTCATCTGTATGTTGGCAGCTATGATTGCATTTTTTATTATGGGACAAAATATAAAATGCGGTCTGAATGGATGTGAAATTAAAACTGAAGAAGGGAAAAATGATAATTGATACGCATATTCACCTGGATAACAGGCAATACCTTGAGGATGTTGATAAAGTAATAACGGATGCTCTTCGTGAAGGGATAAAGAGGTTTATCATACCCGGGGCAGATCCGAAAGATCTTTCGCGAGCAAAGATGTTGTCACAAAAATATGAAGAGGTGTACTATGCGGTCGGTATGCATCCTTATGATATGGCCAGCTATGATGAAAATATCATACGAGAAGCGCTTAAAGATGAAAAATGCATTGCGATCGGTGAGTGTGGATTGGATTATTTCAGATTACCTGAGGATGAGAGTGAAAAAGAGGCTGAGATTAAGGCACAAAAAGATGTCTTCAGAGCGCAGATACGTCTGGCAAATGAGTATGATCTTCCTCTAATTGTACACATTCGTGATGCAAGTCGTGATGCAAGGGCCATATTGGAAGAAGAACAATCCAAGGGAGGCGTTTTGCACTGTTTCAACGCCGATGAAGAGCTGTTGCCTCTTGCAGGAATGAATTTTTATTTTGGTATTGGAGGTGTCTTGACTTTTAAGAACGCACGAAAGCTTGTTAATGTGTTACCAAAAATCCCAAAAGATAAACTTGTACTTGAAACAGACGGTCCGTATCTTACACCTCATCCTTATAGGGGAACACGAAACGAGCCCAGGTATACAGCCTTGGTTGCGGATAAAGTAAGTGAACTTCTTGAGATGGATATTCATGATGTCAGACGACTGACAACAGAGAATGCACAGAGGCTTTTTGGTATTAATATTTAATAATATTAATCCTTTTCTTTCCTATAATTTAAGGAATAATTTTAATCAAAATTTAATTTAGCTAAAATGAGATTCTATTTCACTCAGGCAAAAAGTATGTAGTTGTCTTTCTGCCAGATAGCTTTGAGGTTCCATTGAAATTATTTCTTCTTCTTATATCGTTGATATTATCTTCACCGCTGTATGCTGTATTGAGCTTTGAGACCAACCATTCCAAAGAGGTGAAACTTCTGCGTAGCTTTGATATCAATCCATCTTTTTTGAATGATCCGGAACTACACACAATAATCAAGCAAAAACGTGCACACTACAAAAACAAATACTTCTTCAAGACAATGAATGATGCCTATATATTTATTCCCTTAGTTAAAAAAATCATTTCTGACTCAAATGTTCCAAGCGAGATACTCTATTTGGCTATGGCCGAGTCAAATTTTTCTACGCATGCCTATTCTAGGAAGAAAGCTTCAGGTATGTGGCAATTCATGCCGTATACAGGCCGTTTGTATGGATTAAAGATCGATGACTATGTTGATGAGAGACGTGATCTTGTCAAATCGACTAAAGCGGCGGTACGTTACCTTGAAGCATTACATACTAAGTTTGGGAAGTGGTATCTGGCAGCAATCGCGTACAATTGTGGTGAGGGGAGACTGAGAAAAGCGATTAATAAAGCGGGTACCGATGATCTGAACGAGCTTTTGCATCCAAGAAAGAAGTATTTACCTGCGGAAAGCAGAACCTATATACGTAAGATCATTGCCCTGGCCTTGATCGGTTATGATGAGTCATATATGATAGAGAATGAGTGTGATTATCTTCTTAACAGAGGTACGGCATATTCGCTCTCTACCATCGAGGTACCAGCTGGCGAAAGCCTTGAACGGGTTGCTTCCATCATATCTATGCCTTTGAATGATCTAAGGAAGCTCAACAGGCATCTTAAGTACGATTTTGTTCCTCCATATGGAGAACAGTATTCAATCTACATCCCCTATATCAAGCTTTCAGAGTTTAAGATGAAGTATGCACCGGCAAAACTTCAGACAACATATCTTGTCCATACGGTGACATCAGGAGATAATCTTTCTTATCTGGGTAAGAAGTATGGCATATCCTATAAACGCATCAAAGATTTCAATCGTTTGAAAACAAGTAGGCTCTCGTTGAAACAGAAACTGATTATACCTATAAGCAAACCTTCTGTTGATAGTAATGTTCACTATACAGTCAAAAGCGGTGATACGCTTGATTCAATATCAAAGCACTTCAAGGTTTCAATATCAGATTTAAAAAAGAGAAACAGCCTGCACTCTGATATCATCAAAACAGGGGATAAACTAAGTGTCTATTAGGTTTTTTGTTTCTTTCGTTTTACTTTTACTCATTTTAGATGGGTGTAGCCGTAGACCAATTGATCGTACTAGCTCTTCATACCGTGCACCTGTCGCAAATTCAGCCACACCCAGTAGATTAAATCATCCGACGATGCGTCCCTATACAGTCATGGGTAAACGCTACTACCCTACGGTAGTGAAGGTAGGAGAGGTCTTTACCGGTCGTGCTTCTTGGTATGGGCCAAACTTTCATGGTAAAAAGACGTCCAATGGCGAAGATTACAACATGTGGCAGATGACTGCTGCGCATAAAACATTACCGATGAACACAGTTCTTCGTGTTACCAATGAGAATAACGGTAAAAGCGTTGTCGTAAGGATTAATGACAGAGGTCCCTTTGTTAAGTCGCGCATTATCGATTTGTCAAAAAAAGCTGCTTCAGAACTTGATATGCTAGCACATGGTACAGCACCTGTAAGATTGGAAGTTTTGGGTTTTAATAGAAAAGGGCAGACTCAAATCACTAAGACATCTATCCAAAAAGATGTCAAAGAGCAGGTTATGGACAAATATGCATTGCAAATTGGTTCTTTTAGCAAGATTGAGGGTGCAATAACTTATCAAGAACGCTATAATAACGCATCAGGTCGCTATAAAACCATCATTAAAGATGTTGATGATGGAGAAAAACGTCTTTTTAAAGTCTTATTGACCGGTTTTGGCGGAGAAGAAGAAGCAAGAGACTACAAGGCAAATCATTTTGCGAGTGCTTTTATAGTGCGGGAGTAAGGAATATATATGATTAAAATTGAACGAAAAACAAAAGAGACAGATATCAGTGTTGAGTTAGAAGTCTATGGTGAAGGAATAAGCAATATCTCTACGGGTGTAGGATTCTTCGATCACATGCTTGAGAGTTTTTCAAAACACGCTCTAATTGATTTGAATGTCAAATGTATAGGTGATACGCACATAGATGACCATCACAGCGTCGAAGATGTTGGTATAGCAATCGGACAGGCACTCAAAAGTGCTCTTTACCCTATATCAAAAGTTGAGCGATTTGGTTCAGCATCTATTGTTATGGATGAGACCTGTGTAGAGTGTGACCTTGACTTAAGCAACAGGCCTTTTTTGGTTTATGAAGTTGATGTGGAAGGAAAAGTGGGTGAATTTGATGTGGAACTTGCTGAAGAGTTCTTTCGTGCAATCACTTTTAATGCCGGGCTGACTGCGCATATTGTTATGAAGCGTGGAAAAAACAAACACCATATCATTGAAGCGGCGTTTAAGTCCTTGGCGGTCGCTTTACGCCGTGCAATAACTATAAACGACAGAATTTCCGTCCCAAGTACAAAAGGTGTTCTGTGATTGAGTTGGTCGTACTGGACGTAGATGGTTGTTTGACTGATGGAAGCATTATCTATAGTGAAAATGGTGATGAAATAAAAGCTTTTAACGTTAAAGATGGATTGGCCATCAGTTCATGGATTCGTATGGGAAAAAAAGCGGCCATAGTTACAGGAAGAAGAAGCAAGATAGTCGAACGTCGTGCGAAAGAGTTAGGGATCAATTATCTTTATCAGGGCGTCAAGAACAAACTTGAAATATTAGAGAAGATTCGAGAAGACCTGAAGATCGAGCATAAAAATATTGCTGCCATCGGTGATGATCTTAATGATTACAATATGCTTAAAACGGTGGGAAGAAGTTTCGCGCCTGCTGATGCCTCAGAATATGTTCGTGAACTCTGTGATACTGTTTTATATAATAGTGGCGGCCACGGGGCAGTCCGTGAGATGATCGAGTGTATTGTAAAAGACAATGGCCTTGAAAAGGATTTCTTAAAGATCTGGAAATGAAACTAACACATTTTTTTATTCTACTTTTGCTCTTTAGTGTCTCTTTGCTGATATTTTTACAGCCTGAAGCCTACACTAAGAGTATGGACGGTAGAGTCGCTCAAATGGAGATAGAAGATTTTTCGGTTTATGAGTTGACCACAAAGGGCGTAAAAAGTGTTTTAAGCGGTACGGTAGGCCGTCAGTTCAGTACACATTATGAGGTTGAAAATGCGCATTATGTGGAAAATAAAAAGAGGATAAGCGAGCATCTATATGCTGATACAGGCAGATTTGAAAAGAGTGTTGCTTATCTGGACAAGAATGTAAGGTATTTTCGTGAAGACGGCCTTTCTTTTGAGAGTGATCATGCTGTTTACAACACAAAAGAAGAGTTGCTCTATGTCCCTAAGCGTTTTGTATTAACGCATAATGAGAATGTAGTTTACGGAAAGGAACTGCATTACAATGTAAAATCAGGAAAAATATCTGCTAAAAATGTAGATGCTAGTTATTATCTAGAGGATAAAAGATGAAAAAAATATTATTTGTTTTAAACTTATTGGCCTTAAGCTTGTTGGCAGAACAGGTAAAAATTGTAGCCGATGCTTTTGAAGGAGATCAAAGAAAAGGCGTGACAACATTTTTAGGTAATGTCAAAATCACAAAAGGCAGTGATGAACTCAATGCTTCAAGAGTAAGTGTTTATACAGATAAGGATAGAACACCATATCGTTATGAAGCCGAAGGTAGCGTGTCCTTTTATATCGACCTTAAAGATAACAATATGACGTACAAAGGTGATGCTGGAAAAGTTGTTTATTTTCCATTGAAAAAAGAGTATCAGTTTTATCAGGATGTCCATCTGTACCAAATCGGAACCAATCGTAAAGTCTTTGGTGATGAAGTTAAGTTAAACGCAGTAGATGGAAACGCCAAGGCAATCGGTAAAGAAAAGGCACCGGTGATTATGATCTTTAATGTTGAAGATAAGAAGAAAGACAAATGATAGATATTATTAATGCCAAGTTTGTTACTTCGGCACCTAGCATTAAGCTGGCACCTCCTGAGAATATCTCGGAAGTTGCATTTTTGGCACGTTCGAATGTTGGAAAAAGTTCGCTGTTGAATGCTCTGGTCAATCATAAGGGCATGGCAAAGGTGTCTGCAACTCCTGGGAAGACACAGCTTATCAACTTTTTTCATGTCGAATTTCGTGACCAAGACTCAGATGAGCGCAAAGAAGCGCGTTTAGTCGATTTACCTGGATTTGGATACGCAAAGGTATCTAAATCTCTTAAATCACAATGGCAAAAAAGTTTAACACAGTTTATTACAGAAAGAGAACAGATCAAGCTTTTTATTCATCTTATCGATGCTCGACATCCAGATCTTGAAATCGATGCTGATGTGGATACTTACCTTGCAGACATACTTGAAGAGGATCAGGTTCTTCTTCATGTTTTTACAAAAATGGACAAGCTTAATCAAAAAGAGCTTGGTGCCTTGAAAAACAGATATCCTGCTGCATTGATGGTCTCAAATACTAAAAAACGCGGTATAGATAAACTTACGCAAGTGATATATGAAATACTTTTTAATGAGGAAGAGTCCAATGATTGAGTATGTAAAAGCCAACCTTTCTCATGTACAACAGATGCAGGCTCTGGTTCAGCCTTATGTGGATGATGGGACTATTTTAATGCGTACATCTGATGAAATCGCGACCAATATACGATCATACATTTTGGCGTTTAAAGATCAAACACTTATCGGTTTTGCTGCACTGCATGTACATACTGTAAAACTGGCAGAGATCAGAAGTCTGATCGTTGATCAAAAAGAGAGGGATAAGGGCGTCGGTAAAGAACTCGTTTCCTTAGCTTTGGAAGAGGGTAGTAGATTGGGTCTAAAAGAGGTACTGGTTCTGACATACAAGCAGTCTTTCTTTGAAAGACTGGGTTTTACGGTAATCCCTAAGGAGTCACTGCCAGAACATAAAATCTGGGCAGATTGTATTAAATGCAAACATTTCCCCCTATGCAACGAAGTATCACTAATCAAAAAGTATTAAGCAGTATCGGTATCGGTATTGCGTTTGTACTCTATCAGAGTCTAAGCAGTATCTACCTTTTTTTACCGCCATTGCTGGGGGTTCTGTTCTTCTATTTTATCCGTGCCCTGGAAAAAGAGGATATTGAAGACTTGGTGCTTATTATGCTTCTTCTACTCATATTTGAGGCAGAAAAAGATTTCTTGCTCTTTGGTGCTTTGGTTTATTTTACATTTATCTACCGTTTCGTTATCCCCCGATTGCGTATTCTAACAAGTTGTTACGTCTGTTTGAAAATCATCTTCCTGTTCTTGGCTTATCCCGGTTTTTTACTGTACTCTTATGTACTAAACCAGGTCCTTTGGGTAGAAACCCCAAGTTTTGACTGGCATATTTTTTATTATATGTTTATTGAATTCTTTTTGGTGCTTGGTGTATGAGAATAAAGTTCGTACTGCTTATATTTGTTTTGGTATGGGTGTCACTGCTTGTACGAATATACTATCTGTCTATTCAGTCTAACAACTATTATGATGAGATGGCGAATAGGAATACAATAAAGTTTGAATACATATCCCCGATAAGAGGGGAGATACTTGACAGAAACAATCAGCCTCTTGCCATTAACAAACTGGGTTTTAAACTTCAGGTTGCTCCTCATTTGTCAAGGAAAAATGGAGACCTGCAAAAAGAACTGAACACTATTGTCTCGATGTTTCCATTTTTGGAGGTAGATGAGTTAAGAGAAACGTATATAAAAAAAGATTCTTATTATAACCATCACTATATTAATGTTGTCGATTTCATATCTTATGAAGATGCTATTCCGGTATATTCCAAAATGAGTCTTAATGAAAACATCAAACTTCTCCCATCGCCAAAACGATACTATCCTAATAAAAAACTTGGTGCACATATCATTGGTTATGTGGCCAAAGCGAATAAAGAAGATGTAGAAGGAAACTTGGTCGCCAAACTAACCGGTTCTACAGGAAAGAGCGGTATCGAGAAATTTTATAATGATTTTCTTCAAGGAGATGTGGGGCAAAGAGAGATCAAGGTCAGTGCATACAATGAAGAGATGGAGCAGTTGAGTTTTAAATCACCCAAAGAGCATCAAAAGCTGGTACTTACTCTTGATCTTCGTCTTCAAAAATATCTTGAAGAGTATTTTAGGGACAAAGCCGGTGCGGTAGTTGTCATGGATACGCAAGGTGCCATCATTGCTGCCGGATCCTATCCAGAATATGATCTCAATACTTTTGTATCCGGTATCTCTAGTGTGCGATGGAAAGAGTTGATTGACGACCTTGATAAACCATTCACAAACAAGCTTGTCAACGGTTTGTACCCTCCTGGCTCAACAATTAAAACAGGTTTAGGACTGGCCTATGTTACAACACCGAAGATGACCCCTTGGACTAAATTTGACTGTGCAGGTGAGATGACACTGGGTAAGAATAACAGGAAGTTTCGTTGCTGGAAGCATGAAGGTCATCAAGAAACAGACCTTATTAAGGCCATACGCGAGAGTTGTGACATCTATTTTTACAAGGGAAGTCTGCGTGTAGGCATATCTGAGATGTCCGAGCAACTTATGAACTTTGGTTTAGGGAAAAAGACCGGAGTTGACTTGCCTAATGAATATTTTGGAACGGTACCAAGTCGTGACTGGAAGATGCAGAAATTTGGAAAGCCTTGGTATATTGGTGAAACCCTGAACTCATCAATCGGTCAGGGGGATTTTCTTGCAACACCAATGCAGATATCACAGTTCACAGCTTTAATGGCAACAGGAAAACTACCTGTGCCCCACTTTTTAAAGACCAAGGGCGATGAGCCCTTTGTCCCTGTACTTGAAGATGTCTTAACTGATAAACAGAAAAAACAGTTGCCCCTTATACAGAGGGCGATGCGAGAAGTGTGCAACCATCCCAAAGGAACGGCAACGCAATATCTGAGTTCAAAGGTTAAAATAGCAGGTAAGACAGGTACAGCGCAGGTTGTCGGTATTTCACAAAAGACAAAAAAACGTTTGAAAGAACATGAACTGGCATATGTACAGCGTTCACATGCCTGGTTTACAACGTATGGCCCATATAAAAACCCTCAATATATTGTCACTGCCCTAATAGAGCACGGAGGGCACGGAGGACAGGCAGCAGGCCCGCTTGTCTCCGGGATTTATAATAAGTTATTGGAATATGGATACATTAAACAATAAGTTTCTGGGCTGACTTGGGTTTAAGAAGCCCTCGTATATTAAAGGCTTTGTAAAGCGTTATTTACGAAAAGAGCCAAAATGAGAAGCAAAAATACGGCTCCCGCTTTATTATAGAGTTTGTTCGCCAAAATTAGCAGTAAAGATATTGAAGCAGCAATCAAGATACTGATGTCGAACAGGTTTTCTTTAACACTTACTACCAAAGGTGAGACAAGTGCAGAACCACCTAGGACCATCGAAAAGTTAGCAACATTTGATCCGATAATATTCCCGATACTCATTTCAGAGTTTCCTTTTCTTATTGCCACTATTGAGACGACGAGTTCAGGAAGTGATGTACCTAATGAAATCAAAAAAAGTCCGATAATCCATTCGCTCACACCGAACATACGTGCAATATTGCTTCCACTCTCAACAACAAAGTTAGCACCACCTATAGTCAATATAAAGCCCATACTTAATAGTACCAAAGGCGTCAGCCAATTAAACTTTTCCTTTGTTAAACTGGCGTCTATTTCAGCTTCAAAATCCTCTTTTGAGTCACGAAACAAGAAGATTAGATAAGCCACCATCAAAAACAGGAATAGAAAACCTTCTGTTCGGGATATATTACCGTCAATTACCATTAGCATAAACAGAACAACAGGCATTATTATCCACGCACTGTCTTTTGCGAAAAGATCACGCTTAGGATCCATTTTTTTAGCGATCAGGAAGACACTTCCAAGTACAAGTGTGATATTAAAACTCACACTTCCAACAACATTTGCAACAGCAAGATCACTTTTATTATGGTAACTTGCAATCATTGATGCTGCCATTTCAGGCAGTGAAGTGCCAAAAGCTATAAGAGTCGCTCCGATAACAAAATGCGAGATATCAAAGTGCAGGGCAATACGCTCTGATTCTTTGATAATGAAATCAGCACCAAATATTAATGCCGACATCGAAGCTATAAAAATAATAAAATCCACTAATTCTCCTGTGTACGTATAATTAGACTTTGTGGTAGATTGAAAGACTCTATAAGTTCTCTCTCTTTCTCACGCATCTCTCCATTGTCCACTTCATGGTCATAACCAAGTAAATGAAGCAGGCCATGTATATAAAGAAGGCAAAACTCATCTTCTTCAGAGTGGTTCAGTTCTTTTGATAGGGCTTTTACGTAATCGCTTGAGATGACTATACTTCCCAAAGGGGCCATTGGTGTTTCATCAAAAGGAAAACTTAATACATCAGTCGCTTTATCGATTGATCTGTATTCACGGTTAATCTCTCTAATCTGATTATTATCAGTCACAAGCAGGTCGACATTCTTATCGGAAAGGCTTTTGGTGATCTTTTCAAGTGTCTCTGTAGGGAGTCTTAAATCACTCTGGTTTTCTATTTCAATCATAAATGATATTTTATCTTGAGAAAGTAAAAACAATTTGATATGGCAATTATATGAAATGAATTATATAGAATTGTCTAATGAAAGTTTATATAAGCTTGTGAAGACTAGCCTTTGATGTCTAGTCCAATTCCAAGCCCAGTTAATTTTGCACCTGAGACTTTTTGTGTTTCTTGCGTATTCTCTCGCTGCTGTTGAAGTTGTTGAGCACTGTCATTTAACAATCTCATGACCGTCTGTTCTTGAACTTCTTCTGCTTTTTTCATTGCTGTGATACCAGCTCCACCACTGACTTGCATGCTCAATCCTTTACGGCCTTTTTATTCTAATATACTAGCATAGTTTTTTTTATGGCTTCCCAGTATAAAAAATTAAAAAAATAAATTTATTTTCGATTTCATCCATAATGCTGCTGACATTTCATTGTATGGTAGAATAACAAAAAAATACTCAAAGGCAGGCCATTGAAGCATAACACTATGTCACGACGAGTATTTATAGGTTCCACACTTGCCATAGGTATAGGAACATTGTTTTGGTTTAAGAGAAGAAATGAAAATGTCAAGATACATGCCAATGAAGTGCAGGTGCTTTTGCATTGCGCATACCACCTCTTTCCCCAATCAAAGCTAGGCCCAGGTGCATTGGATTTGAATATTGCACACTACCTTAGCCAAGTCCTTAGTGATAAACGGATTTTACAAGAGGATAGAGACTATCTTCTGAAAGGTGCGCGTTGGGTTGAAGAGAGCTCCTATGAGGAGTTTGACAAAAGCTTTCTAAACTTAAGTATTCCGGATAAAGAGAGGCTTTTGCAAAAAGTATCAAAAGAGAGATGGGGCGAGAACTTTATTGAAACCATATTGACATATATCTTTGAAGCCCTGCTTTCCTCTCCTGTTTATGGCTCCAATCAGGGTGAAATCGGCTGGAAATGGCTGGAACATCAAGCAGGGTTCCCTCAGCCAAAGTACATAGATGAGATCAATTATGAAGTGTGATGTTTGTATTGTAGGCAGTGGCGCCGGTGCCGGTCCTGTTGCGTACGAATTGTCACAAGCGGGATACAAGGTCGTGGTACTTGAGAAAGGTGGCTGGTATAAGAGGGAGGACTTTTTTAAAGATGAGATTGGCGTATGCAGACGCTCGACTTTTACACCACCTTTGAACGAAGAGCAACATGTCATTGAGGAGAAGACAGACAGTGAATGGACAGGTACTCCTACATCTGAGTCCGGATGGGATTTTTGGAATGGCAATATCGTTGGCGGTTCTTCCAATTTCATGAGTGGCTATTTTCACCGAATGAAGCCAAAAGATTTCGCATTGAAAAGCGAATATGCAGATATAGACAACTCAAATATTGTTGACTGGCCCATAAGCTATGATGATCTGGAACCCTATTATACAAAAGTTGAATCGATCGTCGGGATCTCAGGTCGGGTGGTCAAGCATCCTTTTTTAGAACCACGTTCCAGCGAAGATTATCCGTACAAGCCAACCAATGAACATATCATATCGTCATGGTTTGACAAGGCCTGTCAAAAGCAAAAGCTTTATTCGATTCCCACAGCCAGAGCAATCCTCTCATCAGACGATGGAGATAGAAGATCATGTGAGTATGCCGGTTATTGTGGCAGTTACGGCTGTTCATCCGGGGCAAAAGGAAGTTCAAGAGAAGCGCTGCTGAACAAGGCTCTTAAAACAGGAAATTGCATGATATTACCGCACTCTTTTGTCAAGCGATTGAGAAGCGATGCAAAAAAGGTTATAGGTGCTGAATATATTGATAAAGAGGGAGTTACGCATACGGTTGATGCAAAAATATATGTTGTTGCGGCACAGGCTATCGAGACTGCCCGTTTATTACTGAACTCAGCCAACACCTATTTTCCAAAAGGATTGGCGAATAACTCATCACAAGTCGGAAAAAACTTGATATTTTCTGCTGGAGGAGTCGGTAAAGGAGCATTTTATTATGAGGATTTTTCCTCTGAAGATGCCACTGCATTGAAGAGTGTGGGGCCTTTTGTGAACAGATCATTGCAAGACTGGTATGAGATCAACTCTAACAATAATGATAAACCTAAAAAAGGTGGCACAGTAGACTTTTTGTTTGAGCACCCTAATGCCGTATCACGTGCCAAAAGGGCGATGTATGATGGCGGCCTTGTCTGGGGAGATGCCTTAAAAAGTCGTTTGTTACACCATTTTAAGAAGAGAAGAATATTTACATTTGAAATCTTTTGCGACTGGACACCGCATGATGACTGTTTCATCAGTTTGGATGAGACAGTGAAAGATAAATGGGGCATGCCTGTGGCAAAAGTAAGGATCGGTGCTCATCCTTACGATGTCAATGTGGGTGAGTACATTGCAAAGCAAGCAGAAGATCTTTTAAAGCAGATAGGAGCACGTGAAATCAGTTCATCCATCTCTGAGACACCTCCGCAAAACTTGCAAGCAGGAGGGTGCCGTTTTGGAAATGATCCCAAAACATCAGTCTTAAATAAAGATTGCAGGGCGCATGAAATTAATAATCTATATGTAAGTGATGGAAGCTTCATGCCAACTGGTGGAAGCGTCCCTTTTACATGGACGATTTATGCGAATGCATTTCGTGTTGCCGATGTGATCATAAAAGAACTTGGACAGGAGAAAAGATGAGTAAAAAAGCCGTTTGTATCATGAGTGGGGGGATGGACTCCACGTTGGCAGCTTATATGATGAGAGATGAAGGGTATGAAGTCATAGGTCTGCACTTTAATTATGAACAGCGTACACAAACAAAAGAGCTTGAAGCATTCAAGGCCATTTGTAAAGAGTTGAATATAAAAGATCCTTACATCATCAATCTTGACTTTTTTTCACAGATAGGCGCTTCTGCCCTTGTTGACAGAAATATAGATGTGCCTGTAAATGGGTTAGAAGAGGGTGTGCCTGTCACCTATGTTCCCTTTAGAAACGGTATTTTTATCTCTATTGCCACGGCTATAGCTGAAAAAGAAGGTGCTACTGTCCTTAGTATTGGAGTTGTAGAAGAAGACAGTAGTGGTTATCCAGATTGTAGAGAAGAGTATATTACATCAATGCAAAAAAGTATTAACCTTGGGACAAAGGATGAGACACGCCTTGAGATAAAGATGCCTCTCGTGCATTTGAAAAAATCCCAAATTGTTAAAAAATCACTTGAACACAATGTGGCATTGGAGCTGACATGGAGCTGTTATCAAAGTGAAGGCAAGGCTTGCGGTGTCTGCGATAGCTGCCGTCTGCGCTTAAACGGTTTTAAACAAGCCGGTGTAACTGATCCTATTGCATATGCTTGAATTTCTGTTCCCATCTAGTCAAATATCAAGTATACTTATTGATGATATATCTTTTGAGATTAAACATACAAAACGCAAAAATATGAAGCGCATTGTCATGCGTATTGAAAGGCAAAATGAGATACGTATTAGCAGTGCAACAGGAATCTCTCGTAAAAGAATTCATGCCTTCATCTGTGCTCAAAAAGAGTGGATACTATCAAGAAACCGTACTTTAGAACAACCGTTTTTACAAGGTTCAGTTTTATATCATTTTGGTCAAGAGCATATTATTGAATACCATAATGGTGATTTCCAATTACATGAAGGTCATGTCTTCATCAATCCAGTTAATGCGAAAAAGCATAGCGATGATTTTTATAAGTCTTCTGCAAGAAGATATCTTCCAGAGCGTATCGAGTATTGGAGAGAGAAAATGGGACTCTGTTTCAGTGGTCTTAATTTCCGTCTGGCCAAACGACGATGGGGAAGTTGTACTGCCAAGGGAGTTATTACACTAAACCCCTACGTGATGAAACTGACACCAACCATGATAGACTATGTCATCGTTCATGAATTGGCCCACCTACGACATCTTAATCATTCAAAGGACTTTTATGCCTTGGTAGAAGAGTTTGTACCCGATTATAAAGAGGTGCAAATGCAAATCAATGAGTTTTCCTTGAAAATAATCAATTAACTAGGGAATATATTTGATCTCTTCTTGACGAAAGCAGTATGTCGGTTTGATTGCATTGTTTAATGTAGGCAAGACTGGATAGTTGCACGCAACGTCCTGAAGCCCTTTCTTACTGAATCTGCTGGAGGGATTCCAAAGCATCCAGCCGCTACATGCAGCGTTTTGTGCACCTTTAATTTGTGCCGATATCTCTTTTGAACGGAAAAGTTTACGATCATAGCCATAGTCCTTGAATGATTGAAGCCACGGTCTAAAGCGCAACGATGAGATATCTGACTTTTTTAATGCCTCATTAATACTTTCGTTAATGACCTCGTAAGGGTGGTTTGTCGGGTTTTTATATCCTAGTATACCCGGTCCAAAACCTGATGGATAAAGCATGGGAGCTATATAATCACTATAACGTGAAAGCGACTCTATTGTATGGCCTATTTTGGTGTCATTGTTATTCCAGCAAACATAACCATAGGTATCTACAGAAGTATAGACGTTGTATGGTAAGAGGGCCTCATTCGCTGTTTTCAAGAAACTGGATATTGCCGAGACTCTATTATCTTGGGTTGATTCTTTTTTAAAGACAAGGGCTTTGTTAAGTGGGAAACGGACGTAATCAAAGTTTATCTCGTCAAATCCTCTGGATGCGGCGTCTGCAGCAATGGAAGAGACATACTCATGCACTTTTTCTTCAAAAGGGTCAACCCAGGCCAGCCCTTCTCGGTTTCTCCAAATATTTCCGTCTTGTGTCTTTAATGCGTAGAGACTGTTGTGATTCGCCAATCTCTCGTCTTTGAATACCACAACCCTGCCAATGACATACAAACCATTTTCTTTTAGCTCTCTAATAAACTTTTCTATATTGAAAATTTTTCTGTTCTGATGTGCTCCTATTTTTTTTGCAAGTTCCACATTGCTCAAATAAGAGAGGTCTCCATACTCGTTTTTGATATCGACGATGACCGTGTTGATCTCAGTCTCTTTAGTGAGTTCTACAATGCGCTTCATGAATTTTTTTGAACCTGCAGCCCAAAAAGAGACATAAATAGCCTTGGATTTAAAAGGCTCGAGTAAAACCGTTGTTGTATTTGTATCAACGTTTTTTTGCTTATAGCCGTAGGCTTTGACAAACAGCTTTTCATTAAACTGCTCAAGCGAAGCTTGACCTGTTTTGTCACTTTTTATAATGCACTTTTGATTGCTTACCAGTGCACCCTGTATGGGTAAAAGTGTCTCTTTATCTAAAACACGAATTGTATGAATTGAGCCAAACAGGCTGATCGTTGTAAAAAAAAGTAAAAGATATTTCATAAAGTCTCATTGTATTTATAAAGCTGATTAAAGAATTTTCCCAAATAAAGCGGGTTGTGATATAATTCGTGAAATTGTAGCGGATATTTTAAGGTTTTTAGTGAATCGTAGAGATTTTTTTAAATTAAGTACTTCAACACTCCTTATGGGTACTTCACAGACACTTATGGCAATGCCTGATTCGAATGCTGACCTTTATATACAAGACCATTTGAGACTTGATCATAAACAGTGTACCAACTTCGCAAAAGAGATAATACAGAAAAAACCTGTTTTGGCAGGTAATCAAGAGAGACTTCTGCTCAAAGAGATCTCTTTAAAACTTAAAAAGATTCAAAAACTGGTTGGATACGGAAATTTCAATCTTTTGGGGTTTGATCAATTGCTCAATATCTCTAAAGAGTACACCAAGATTGGTTCGTTCAGCAAGTGTGAGCTTGAGTATATTGAGAAAATATTCTATACAGAAGCATCAGAGTATGGATTTTACGGTAAAAAGGTCACAGGTAACCTTACGGATACGATTTCTGAACGCGATACTATAAAAGTTCCACATACCGGTCACTATCTTTACAAGGGTGAGCCTCTAGAGCTTTATACAAAGCTTAAAAAAGAGGTTGGACCTTCTATTATACTTACTTCAGGTGTACGCTCTGTTGTCAAGCAACTCGATCTGTTTTTATACAAGGCTGACAAGCTAGAGGGCAACTATTCCAAAGCAGCGCATTCGTTGGCACCTCCGGGATATTCGTTCCACGGAATAGGTGACTTTGATGTAGGAAAAGTAGGTTTCGGCCAGAAGAATTTTACTTCAAGCTTTGCCCTTACAAGCGAATACAAGTCTCTTCAAAAGCTAGGGTATATCTCTATCCGCTATCCGGAAGGGAATCCTTTTGGCGTGCGTTTCGAGCCTTGGCATATCAAGGTATAGTTATCGGTTTTTGTGTTTTTTGTTCTCATACATAAGGTTGTCTGCCATCTCAAGGACTTCTCTAAAGTT
>JBFESZ010000009.1:0-39285 GCA_041548245.1 Sulfurimonadaceae bacterium | reverse complement strand
TGCAGTCACATCCGATGAAACATATCATATTGGTAACCGATACCTATCATACTTCAAGAGCGCATTATGCCTTTAGAAAAATTCTTGATCTTAATGGTTATGAAAACGTGAGAATAGAGATGTCAGCTGCACCAAATGCCATCTTCAACGAAGACAATTGGTACAAGACAGAAAGAGGCATCAGTGCTTATCTATTAGAACCGGTTAAATACCTGTTTTATATCTTTAGTACAACAAATTCAACACTCGTCCAAGAGGGATAAAAGGAAAAATATGGGACTTAGTATCGGCCTTGTAGGCTTACCTAACGTAGGAAAATCAACAACTTTTAATGCACTGACAAAAGCACAGAATGCAGAAGCAGCAAACTATCCGTTTTGTACGATTGAACCTAACAAAGCTGTTGTACCAGTACCTGACTCCCGCCTTGATGAACTCGCAAAAATCGTCAATCCCGAGCGTATACAGCATTCTACTTTGGACTTTGTGGATATTGCCGGCTTGGTCAAGGGTGCAAGCAAGGGAGAAGGACTTGGGAACAAGTTTCTCTCCAATATTCGTGAAACAGAAGTGATACTGCATATTGTGCGCTGTTTCGAAGATGAAAATATTGTCCATACAGAGGGGCATATCGATCCAGTCCGTGATATAGAAATCATTGAAACTGAACTTATATTTGCTGATCTTGAAGCACTTTCAAATCGTGCTGAAAGATTAAAAAAACAAGCTAAGGCTGATAAAAGTGCCAATGCCTTGATGGAGATGGCGCACTCTTTGATAGCTTTTCTTGAAGAAGGAAAGATGGCTCGTAACTTTCCGGATGCTGATAATGATCTATTCACTCAGCTTAATCAGGAATTACGACTGCTTACAGCAAAAGAGATTATGTATGGTGCTAATGTCGATGAAGACGGATTAAGTGAAGGCAACGAATATGTCAAGGCGGTCCAAGAACATGCCAAGGCAAATAACTCTGAAGTCATCAAACTATGTGCTAAATTTGAAGAGGATTTGGTTGGTATGGATGATGAGGAAGCAAAAGAATTCTTGTCAGAGATGGGTATCACCGAATCAGGTCTGGCACAGATCATTCACAGAGGTTTTGACAAGCTTGGTTTGATGTCATACTTTACGGCCGGTGTCAAAGAGGTTCGTGCATGGACTATTCGAAAAAATACTACGGCGCCAAAAGCAGCCGCTGTTATCCATAATGACTTTGAAAAAGGATTTATCCGTGCTGAAGTCATCAGTTATGCTGACTATATCGCCTGTGGCGGAGAGGCAAAGGCAAAAGAAGCAGGAAAAATGCGTCTTGAAGGAAAAGAGTACATCGTCCAAGATGGCGATGTTATGCACTTTAGATTCAACGTGTAAAAAAACCGCTATTCGAGCGGTGCTATGATGAACAATATAAATATTTTCAATTATTTTATATTCAAGTGTTGTAGATTATAGACCATTGCCTCTTTCACCCGCTTGAGTGTAATATCAAAGTTATCCAGAGGTTTTTCGCGTAGTATTTGAAGCTTTAGTCTCTGTTGTCTATATTGGTCACTTTTCAACTGTAGTTCCTTCTTGAACTCCTCAAAGCGTGTGTCAATAAACGTCTTTGAGTTGATACTTTTGCATTTTTTAAAAAAATCCGCTATTTGAGAAAAATCATCTTTCAACTTGGTGTCTTTAGTCAGGTTCTTAGCTGAGAGAGCTGTACTGATCATCACATTAAGCAAAGCTTCATCACCCAAATAAGAGAACATCGTCTTTTTGGTATGCAATTGGATATCATCCTCGTCCGTAAACATATCGATTAAAAGCTGAGATGTCACTTTTTTGATTTCATTTAAGGTCAGTGCTTTTGCTGCAGCAATCGCTGAAATATGAAGTTTAAGCTGATCAACACGCTTAACCAGTTTCACAATCTCAACCTGATGAACTTGTATTTTTCTATTCTTATCATCTCTGGCTTGTTTGACACGCATCCAAGCTTGATCTGCTTTATATAGTACCTGTCCGCCTCCATGCTGCTCAAGCAGAGATTTGTGAGTGTCGTTTCCAATAATAGCCTCATGCACAACTTTACTGATCTTCTCTGGTCTGTCTGCCACACCTATAAGCTCAAAAAAAGTATTAACAACTTCTTTATAGAGCAAACTCCCATATTGACGCATATAGCTTTGTGCAATCTCATATAAGAACTTCAGATATGCTTTGTTTGTCTTTAGGGAGTCTATCTCGTTTTGAGGATAATGTTTTTCCCTGAGCAGTGAGACCAGCTCAGCCAAAAGTACCTGTACCAAAGCGATATTGATGCCCTCGAAGCTAAGTTCATCAATTCTCTTTATCTTTAAAAAATTAATCTGATGAGAGATTTTACTATTCGTACAGAGCTCTTTGCACATCAGCGACATCACTTCTTTTCTGTCTTCATCACAGTTTACATGTAAAACATCTTTTTCAAAGGTTTCCTTGTCTGAAAAAAGCTTTTGAATGTATACTTGTGAGTTTGTCATGTCTATTTCACTGTAGTTTTTGAAATATCTTGGGCAAAAGAGACCTTCTCACCGCTATTAACGAAGATATCCATTTTTTCTGCGATCAAAACGATTGTAGAACCCATTTGGAAACAACCAAAATCATCACCTTTTTTCATCTCAAGGTTACTATATTCATAAGTGATGCTTTCACGGATATGACTGTTTGTGCTGATGCTTGGTTCAAAACTCACCTCCATACGCCCAACATTTAACGCACCCACAAGCACCATGTAAAAAAGCTGGTCATCTTTAGTATAACACTCAATGACTACACGTTCGTTTTCAATAAACAAATCCGGTTGTTTATTGAGATAGGTAAAATTAACGGGATAAAGCTTGCCAGGGATATGAACGGCTTTAGTAATACGGCAATCCAAAGGAATATGGTAACGGTGATAATCGCTTGGAGAGAGGTAAAAGTTTATAAAACGTCCATTCTTGATTCTGTGCTTTTTATCAGCATCAATAAAGTCGCCCAAGAGTTCATCGACCTTGTACTTCATCCCTTTAATCTGCAATGATGTAAAATCGTGCAGTTTGCCACATTCTGTGATCAAAGCATCACAGGGTGATATCATGATAGATTCATCATGATTAAAACTGCGTGGTTCTCTCAGGTGGCGTGTGAAAAGCTTATTCAGTGTCTCATACGAAGATGAAGGTTCAAAGTCATTCATATCCAAACCCATAAGTTTTACATACGAAGCATTGATAAATTTCTGTACAGGAGTTGGAAAAGGCTTGGAGGCGAACTTTCCAAATAATTGTGATAAAGCTGATGTGATGTGTTTTTTATTAGTCAATTTGTTTCCTTGAAGTAATTTTTTCTTCTCTTATCTCTCTTTTTGCAAGCTCTTCGACAAGCACGGTTGCGTATGAACCTTTAGGAAGAGTAAAATGAAGTTCATACCAAGCCTTGTCTTCTTTGTATTCCGTTTCAATATCTTCAGGAAAGACAAAGGCATAACGGCGTGTGCCATCTTCATTCATCATTGCATCGAACTCTTTCTCGATTGTATGTGCAATATCCCTGCTTTTTTTGACCTTCTTGCCAGGAAGGAGGCCCGTCGGTGCCCTGTCTTTTTTGAAAAAAAGCTCAGCTTCTGCTTCTAAGTCCTCAGCATAAAATATCGCACCATAAGGATAATGCATACACAGATCACCTGGCAACATCTTAAAAGGGTGTGCCTGCTTTTGGATCTGTTTGACAAGGGAAACATCCCAGTTCAAGACTTCGGCTGCTTCATGGGCTTCTAGACTGCAAAGCTTACTGATCTCTATTCGTCTACTCAACCATAGATTAAACAAATGTGATTGATAGGCCGATACAAACAGCTGTGCTTTCTTCTTGTTTTTCTCTTTACGTTTTCCCTCGACAATCTCTTGACCGATAAGATAGTTGTCACCATCATTCCCAAACCGTTGATACCCGAAATAGTTGGGCATACCGTCTTGTTTGATGTGCTTGATGGCCTGGTCAAGTTTTTGTGCTGCCACAGGAAGAACTTTTTTAATACGAATAAAAAAACGGTTGCCTTTGAGATGACCAGTACGTATCTTGTTGCTATGACGAACTTTTGATAAGATTTTTATCTGTGGATGATCAAGCGCATCAATGGCCTCTTCAATACGTGCGGGCACTGAAATATATTGTGTTGTCAAAGCATTTTTATCTTTAAGACCTGCTGTCCCTATCTCTTTCGCCTTCACCCCTGCTCTATCACAGATAATATCGATCATTTCCCAAGTCGTGAGGTTCTTTTTTCGTACATGCAAGACAAGGTGCTCACCTTCTCCGCTGAACTCGTACAATGGGATCTCATCAACCACAAAGTCACGTGGACTTTGAGCAAAATGAAAAGGTATAGCCGAGTGGTTTAAATAATAGTTTCTATTCAAAAGTGATGTGCCTTGCATTTTGATTTGTATGTTTTGCGTCTGGCCTTTGCAAAAAGAGTCAACTCACAACGTTCCGATTGTGCCAAACGCATCATTTTCTTTTTATCCCGAGGCGAGAAGCCTATAAGCATCTCATACTCTTCACCGCTACAGCCTATCTCTTTTTGTATAGGATGGATAAAAGAGAACCCAAGACGATTTGCCTTTGATAGTTTACTCAAATCTGCAAAAAGGCCATCTGAAATGTCCATGCCGCAGTGCAAAGAAGAAGCGGCTTTTCTAATGAAGCTCTGTCGTAATTTAGGCTGAAAGAAACGGGAACTTTTACGTGCTTTGTTTGTTCTAAGCAGGGAGTGCAAGGCCTTCTTAGACGACCCAAGGCTTCCGGTGTAAGCAAGTATGTCGCCCTCTTTCAGACCAGTCCTTTTTAAACTTTTTTTAGTTTTTGCCAAAACCGTAATAGTAATATCTATCTTGGTATTTGAGATCGTATCTCCACCTATAATTTCAATGCCGTACTCTTTAGCAGCCCTGTCGAAACCGCTGTAGAGTTTTTTTATGTCGGTTTTGCTAAGAGATGAAGGCAGACCTACGGCGAGAAGCGCGTATTTTGGGTCAGCATTCATCGCAATAGAGTCCGATATGTTCACCAACATCGCCTTATAGGCTATCTCATCAAGGTCCAGCCATTGACGCTTAAAATGGACATTTTCAAAAAAAGCATCCTTTGACACGACCCATTCATCAATGATCGCTGCATCATCACCAATTTTACTCGAGTTAAAACAAGAAATAAAAAAATCTTCTTTATTCAAAAATTTATCCGTCATCCATTAATTATAATTATGAAGAATTGTACCCAAAATTCCTTTTATACAGATGATAAATACGTCTCAGACAGGTATTAAGTCATATTTAATTGATTGCAGTTTAAAATGTACCACCAAAGAACATTCATACCTATCAAGGACGCCTATGCGCTGGTCTATCAAGCAGATTTTCAAAAACCTTTCTACAACCTTACTTATCCTCTCAATCATTCTTGGTCTTTTAGCAGCTGTTACACTCACATTGAACTCATCGGTTGAAAAAACGAACCTACTAGTTGAGCAAAAGGCACTTCTTAATGAAGCATACTCTTTAGGCAGAGACGATATTCAGTTAAGCAACATTCAATTAAGAGGCATTGTTGACAATCTTCGATATGACATCAGTAAAATGAAGCAGGATTTTGCATTTGACGTCTTAGGCAACTATCTTCTTGGTCACGCCAGTCAATATTTAAAAGACTTGGAAGAGCTCAGTAGCAAGCAGCAGCTTTATATCCAAGCTGCCGAAGCCTATTATGACCAAAGCCTTGAAAAACTCTCTACCCGTCTGAAAGATCTTGATTATGCACAAGGTGAGTATGAGAATAAGATTTATCAGATCGAAGAGAAGCATATGCTTTATGAGGCTGAAAAGTTCAATATACTTCAATATATCATTTATCTTGCTTTTGGGATTTCACTTATGACGACCTTATGGTTTACCCGTCGTCTTTCATTTATATATAAAGATCTTAAGACACTTTACTCGGTAGACCTTGAGAGCAAGGAGCGTGTCTATCTCACGGAAGAAGCCGAGATGATCATCAAGCGTATGAACCGTAAGCCGACAGCTACAGAAAATCCTGCTTTCATAGACCCCGTGACTGAGGTCAACAATTACAAGGGGCTGCTACATGCTTTTGCAAATCGAAAAGGCAATGCAGGTGCAGCTTTGGTAGTGTGTGTCTTTTCGCTCGATGGTCTAAGAGATATTGAGAAAAAGTACAAAAAAGATTTCGCGAATCATATCCTTAAAAAAGTTGCCTTTATGTTCTCCTTATATGAGCAACATACGGATGTTTTTGGGCGTATAGATTATGATCAGTTTGTTTTCGTCCTTAACAGAGCAACAAAAGATATTGCCCTTCACGACTGTGAGATGATCAGAAAGAGTATAGAAGAAGGAAAATTCAAAACTCACAATGGTATTCCTATCAAGGTTACCGCAAGTGGAGGTTTTGTTGTCAAACAACCAAATAAAAACCTTGACCAAACAATTGCGCATGCAAAAGAGGTATTACACGCTGCGATATCTCAAGGTGGTAACAGGATTGCACAATTAAGAGATAGCGGAGACAAAAAATACCGAGTATAAGGCATTCCGACACCCTTATGTTCACCCTACCCTCATACTTTTTTGCTGCCCAATCAGCTGCTTCTATGTGTAACATTGAGCTTTTTACTTCCCAGCTTTGCCTATTTTAACCTTATACAAGAATGTTGAAGATATAATCATGAAAAATATTTTCGGAGGATTGCGAATGAGTATTCCTATTTATACTTATGACGCTATTGTTGTTGGTGCCGGTCTTGCAGGTTGTGCCGCAGCATTAGAGCTAGAAAAAGCTGGCAAAAAAGTCGCTGTAATTACAAAACTACACCCTTTACGTTCACACTCAGGTGCAGCACAAGGCGGGATCAATGCTGCTTTTAGTGATGAGGATAGTGTTGAACTACATGAGTTTGATACTGTAAAAGGTGCCGACTACCTTGCAGATCAAGACTGTGTTGAATTTATGTGTAAAAAAGCACCTGAAACAATCCGTTGGGCTGAACGTATGGGTGCCGCTTTTTCTCGTACTGAAGATGGAAAAATCGCACAACGCCCTTTTGGAGGACAATCATCTCCACGTGCATGTTTCGCAAAAGACAGAACAGGTCTTACTCTTTTACAAACTATTTACGAACAAGCACATCGTTATGGTGTTAAATTCTTTGACGAATGGTATGCTGCCGACCTTCTATATGAAAATGGTAAAGTATACGGTATTGCTGCTTATAACATCCGCAATTCTGAAAAAGCGATCTTTAACGCTAAAACCGTAATGTTTGCAACAGGTGGATATGCACGTTCATTCAAAATCAATTCTAATGCCCATGCCAATACAGGTGACGGTCTTTCTTTAGTTGCACGCCACGGTCTTCCTCTTGAAGATATGGAATTTGTACAGTTTCACCCGTCCGGTCTTTCAGGAAACGGTGTTCTTATCTCTGAGGCTGCACGCGGTGAAGGTGGACGTCTTCTTAACTCTAAAGGTGAGCGTTTTATGGAGAAATATGCTCCTAACGCTATGGAACTTGCTTCACGTGACGTTGTTGCCCGTGCTATTATCCAAGAGATCCGTGAAGGTCGCGGTGTAGGACCAAGAAAAGATGCTGTCTATATTGACCTTGTCCACCTTGGTAAAGAGAAAATCATGGAAAGACTTCCTGAGCTCCGTGACCTTGCAATCACCTTCTTAGGTCTTGATATGATCAAGGAGCCTATCCTTATCTCTGCAACTGCACACTACTCAATGGGTGGTATTCCATGTGATGTTAAAGGGCATGTACGTAAGAACAACGATGAATTCGTTGAGGGCTTTTATGCTGCGGGTGAATGCTCATGTGTTTCAGTCCATGGTGCAAACCGCCTAGGTGCAAACTCTGTTCTTGAGGCACTGCTGTTTGGTCGTTTTGTTGGTAAAACGATGGCTGAAGAGGTTGATGGTATCGATCTACGTGCGGCGACTGAAGCTGATGCTGCACGTATGAATGAAGAACTTGAATTCATCCTTACAAACAACGGTACGGAAAAAGTTTCGGATCTAAGACACGAACTACAACAATCAATGACTGACAATGCAGGTGTTTTCCGTACACAAGAAACACTTGAGAAACAGGTTGACGTAATCAGAGAACTGCGCAAGCGTTATAAAAACATCCGTATTGCGGACAAATCAAAAATCTTCAATACAGAGTTGCAAGAAGCAATCGAATTTGGTCATATGCTAGATTACTGTGCTTTTATCGTACAATCAGCACTAGCACGTAAAGAAAGTCGTGGGGCTCACTATCGTGAAGACTACCCTACACGTGATGATGAAAACTTCTTAAAGCACACTATGGGGTACATGGACAAAGACGGAAATGTTACTCTAGACTACATGGATGTCGTTCTTGGCAAACATGAGCTAAAAGCCAGAAGTTACTAAGGAGAGCATATGAGTGCAATACCTACTACAAAAATTACTTTCAAAGTATTCCGTTTCAATTCTGAAATGGATTATTTACCGACCTATATCGACTATGATGTAGATGTTACGCATGAGAATGTTATCCTTGATATTTTAACTCATATCAAAAATGAACTTGATGGTACGCTTTCTTATCGTCGTTCTTGCCGTCACGGTATCTGTGGTATCTGTTCAGTAAAAGTCAATGGTAAAGCCATTCTAGCATGTAAAGAGAATGTACTGAAGCTTGTCGAGACTTATGGTACTACATTGACGATTGAACCACTAAGTATCAAGCGTGCGCTTAAAGACCTTATTATTGACAAGGAAGACTTCTGGATCAAACATGATCAGGTCAAACCTTACCTTATCTCCGATGTTGAAGAACACCCTGAACATGAACACATTGTCACGCCTAAAGAGGCAGAACAACTCCTTGAAGCCGACTACTGTATTCAATGTGGGGCTTGTCACTATTCATGCCCTGCTCTTGAGATCAATGAACAGTTCATCGGGCCTGCTGCTTTTGCGAAAGCATACCGTTTTGAAGCTGATGTCCGTGATGATGCTCACCGTGAACGTCTTGATGTTATCAATGCAGAAGGTCAAGGTGTTTGGGACTGTGTTAAATGTATGGAGTGTGCGGAAGTTTGTCCAAAAGATGTCAACCCAATTGAGAAGATCACAAAACTTCATAATATGGTGTTTACAGAAGGCAAGCCGCTTAACAATATTGCCACACGTCACGCTGTCTATTTCAAAGACTCTATTGCCAAACATGGCCAGTTAAATGAAGCCGGTCTGGTAATCTACTCTGAAAAAGGGTACGGGATGTATAAGCACCTTAAAGTCGGCGCGAAGATGATTGCCAAAGGAAAGGCACATATCAATCCATTTATTGTTCCAAAATCTGACAAACTTGATGAGATCAAAAAACTTGTAGAGATCTCTTCTACAGCTAAGTTCTAAGGAGTACAACAATGTCTAAACTTAAATATGCACTATTCACCGGTTGTACTGCACGTCAAAGTACACCAGAACAGATGATGTCAACTATGGCTATCGCCGATAAGATGGGAATCGAGCTTGAAATTCTGGAAGAAGCGACCTGCTGTGGTGCTTCTCACCTTCAAGACTATGATGAGTTCTTATCACTTGTCTTAAATGCGCGCAACATCTGTTATGCAGAATCTCGCGGCATGACAATGGTGACCATCTGTAATACTTGTCAGCTCAACACAATGCTGACAAAACGTCGTCTTGACAATGACCCAGAGATGAAAGCAAAAGTCAATGAGAAGCTTGCAGAAGTCGGTCTTGAGTACAAAGGTACATCTGAGATCAAACACTTCCTATATGCCATTATCGATGACTTTGGTCTTGACAACCTTAAAAAGATGGTCGTCAAGCCACTTGCAGAGTTCAATATAGCACCATTTTACGGTTGTCACAACATTCGTCCTTCTGAAACACACGAAGATTCGAACGGTCACGAAAATGCTTATGCACCGACTTCACTTGACGATCTTATCCTTGCTTGCGGTGGTAAAAACGTTGACTATGAAGAGAAAAACAAATGTTGTGGTTTCCATGCAGAGCTTCAGGCTCCGCATACCGCTGCGACCCTAACAGGTAATGCACTTATGGGTGCAATGGATAACAATGCAGACTGGATGGTCACACCATGCCCGCTTTGTCACCTTAAGCTTGATACGCAGTACGAGCATGCTTCTAAAGCTGTCGGCCGTGACGTGAAGCTTCCGGTTCTTCACATGCAACAGATGATCGGTCTTGCCTTTGGTATCGATGGCAAAGAACTTGGTCTTCAGCACCACGTATCAGAAGTCAACTTCGCATAATTTCAAAAAAGATATCGGGTGCAACAAGGCCCGATGTCATCACTCCACTTTCTTTTGACCTTGAGTCAACAATCTATCATTTTTACTCAGGTGATGCTTAAAACCGATACTTTAGCTGTATGCCAAGCTCTTTTGTCTCATTTTTAGGCTCTACAATACTGTAGAGAAATGGGGGATCAAGATAATAGTTTTTTTCTGAGTCTTCAATCTTCCAGTAGTTATAAAACACGCCTATTGACCAGTTTTTCTCCTCGTAGCTTGTATGAAGTCTTATCCCATAGCCATGCTTTTGTTCATTCACCGGATCACCAAATACGGCGGCCCAATCAGGTCCAATATCCGAAAGATGACTCTTCTGCTTGCCTTTTACAAAGTAGTCATATTCAAACGTAGTGGCAATACGGGATTTCTGATTGAGTTTGAAACGGTGGGTAAGACCAACAGGGATATAAATATAACGGCTTTCTCTTCTATATCCACCACTTCCCAAGCTTCTTAAGTCATTAAACAGATAACGGTATCCAAGACCGAGGAAGGGAGACCAGAATATACCATCAATGACTTTCTCAATCCCCATTAAAACACGCGACTCATACATATATTCAGATATATCACCAGTACCCGAATCACTGTTGTATTCGACATCACCGGCCGCATAACGAAAATCACCAATAAGATATATATTTGTGTCGATAATTTTAGTGGCTGTCAATGACAAACCTAACTTTTTTCCGGCTGTAGACATAAAAAAATCACCATCTACCTCTTCTTCATATTTATACCAATAAGCCTGGACCCCGACTTCTATCAAGTCTTGTGTTTTCAAAGTAATTTTGGTATCTACATTTGTTTGCACTCTATTTTGCGTAGTTAAGTCTATGGCGTACGAAGAAGTGATAAGGAGGATTAGATTAAGAAGCAAAAAGGTCGCACGATTATTCTTCATTATCTGTCACTTTTTACCTATGATATTGCGATTTACATTAAATCCTGTATAAGACAATTATTTAATAAAGCCTGTTCAAGAGATCAGTTTTTTTATATATTGGGTAATTCAATAAAATATCAATGATACGACAGTGAAGCAGTCAAGATCGCAATGGAATCTTGAGAGACACTTCAAGGCATAATGATTATAAAAAAGAGACCTTCACCTTATGTTTATCAAAACCAAGTCTTTGAGTATTCTTCTCACCCTCTAACAGCTGTATAAACTGATCCTGAGAGATGACACTAAGACCAAGCTCTCTTCCTGCAATCTTTTGCATTTTGTTTTGGTTCTTGTCAAAGAACTCTCTGGTCACGTCATTTTTGACAAGAACAAAATCAGCGTTATTGTCTTTTGCCTGCACTAAAATATCTGCGGCAATCCTATACGAAAAGTTTTCATCTACACGTACGGAGTACGGTGCCAGGTCTTCACTATATGAGGGGATCTGTATATATGATGCCTTCGATGCATCGATAAGATTTTTCAAAGGACTCTCTTCTACACCGCTGTACAAAGCAATATTGAATCCGTCAAAAGGTTGAACGACTTTTTTGGGAATTTTGGCCGCACCTGACTCTTCAAAGTTTTTAATACTCTTTTTATCACAAAAACTTGCTAGCTTTTTCGCAAGCCTTGAACTTGGTTTGATATATTGATTCGCCAAATAAATAACTTTTTGAATCTTTGCTTCTACATCACCGCTCAGCATCCTGTTTGCAAGGGATGTATGGAACCAAATGCCATTTTCATGGTCTATAAGCTTCTGTAAAATACTGTTTTTAATCTCAAAACGTTGTTCAATAAGATCTGCTGCAATAATTAGCACATGGTCACCAATATAGTCCCTATTGTAGTTCAGGGTATTTGAAGCATAATATGCCAACTCAGTACTTTTTCTATAGGCTATGTTTTCTTCAGCCGAGATATATTCTTGAATCAGAGACAACTTGTCAATAAAGTCACTGTTGTCTATCTTAAGATCTTTCTTCGCTCTGAATTCACTGATTGGGTTAATCTGTATTACATTCCCACATCTTTGCACAATTGAAGTAACTTTCTCACGTGCATTGATGTAAAGTTCATTGACCTTAAGATTGCAGTTTTCATCAAAACCGAAGGCATCTATTCTGTCCATTTTGATCAGCAAGTCATTAATCGTATCATCTTCACTGTAATCTAGCAGATGTTTTTGATAATATGGAAGATAGTCTGTTTGCTCATTAAACCTGAACAGTTCTATATGAATTTCACGTTTCACTCTCTCTCCTGAGAAATAATTTCAAATTATTATAATCTAAAAAAACGGAATTAGGTCGAATTGATCACTACAAACCCCTGCCATAACGATAGATGTGTAAAAAAGATCTACCCTCTTTTTATAGTAAATTAGTTTCATTTTAAGTAAACATTTGGGTATATTCATTAAGCCACGGTACACATCATCTTCGATAGAATTCCGTCACAAGTATCACCGTATGTGTGAATTAAAGAATAAAGGTTTTTCAGTGTCAATAGAAATTATTTCATGGAACGTTAACGGTATACGGGCAGTTGCGAATAAAGATGCACTTAAATGGATTGATGAAAGAGAACCGGATATCCTTTGCCTACAAGAAATCAAAGCCTTAGAAGATCAAATACCTAACGACCTTTTTGAACTGGAATATGTATCGCGTGCTGTTAATAGTGCTGATAAAAAGGGATATTCAGGAACCGCAACATGGTCGGCAATGGCACCTGAGTACACGCACAACCGTCATGAAATTGATCTAGGACGAGAGGGACGTATTATTGAACAGGACTTCGGTGATTTTGTACTTTTTAATGTCTACTTTCCCAATGGACAAAAAGATGATGAAAGACTTACGATTAAAATGAAGTTCTATGAAGACTTTCTAGAACATTGCAATACTTTACGTGAGAATGGAAAATCGATTGTTATTTGTGGAGATGTCAACACCGCACACAAAGAGATAGATCTGAAAAATCCAAAAGCAAACTCAAAGACTTCAGGTTTCTTGCCGATTGAACGAGAGTGGATAGATAAACTACTTGAACATGGTTATGTAGACACCTTTCGATATGTTAACGGTGACAAAGAGGATGAATACAGCTGGTGGTCATACCGTTCTGGTGCCCGCGCAAAAAATGTCGGATGGAGAATAGATTATTTCTTTATCTCTGATGATCTCATTGAATGCCTTGAAGATGCTTACATCATGCAAGATGTCATGGGTTCTGATCACTGTCCTGTTGGTATTAAACTAGACATATAATCTATTATATAAAATTTTATATAATAGATTATAGATAGAAAAAACACGTTTAATCTTTTTCTGTCTACTGCCTAGTCGACCTTTTGACCGTTAAGCGTTTTCGTTACTGTGATATCATTATCTTTACACTCGATAAGCACTTCTGCAAATTCACCCATAACATATCTTCGCAATCTCGCCTTTCGTAAACCATTCTCATCAATATCATTGATCAGGTTGAAACCCTCATCTTTATAAAACTGTATCTGCTCATCTACGGATTTAATAGCATCATGAGACTTGTTGTCTGAAGGCATCGTCGGAGACTCCACTACGGGCTGGGTATTGGCAGCTTCTCTTTGTCTCTGCTGTCTTAGCTTATCTTCACTCTTTTCAGACTCAGTTGCCACTCTGATCTTTGTTGTATTATCTGTGTACTCATATAAGACCTGAAGACCTATGTATGGAGTCTGACTCTCATCTGTCCAGTTGTCAACACTAAACTCTTTTGTTTCCCCATCTGATGACATGATGAGACCGGTACCTTGGTCACTATTAAACTGGTAGATCATCCCTATAAAAAACATTGTTACTTGGCCTTAGGACGAAAAGGCTTAATCACCTCTTCATTGCATTCTAGAAATGGCCCCTCAATCAAATCGATACAGTATGGTACCGCAGGAAAAACAGCGTCCAAACATTCACGAATTGATTTGGGTTTACCCGGAAGGTTTATAATCAGTGATTTTCCTCGTATTCCTGCCGTCTGACGTGAAAGTATTGCTGTCGGTACAAACTTAAGGCTCTCTTGACGCATCAGTTCACCAAAGCCAGGCATCATCTTTTGGCATACATTCTCAGTCGCCTCTGGTGTCACATCACGTGGTGCCGGCCCTGTCCCACCCGTAGTGACAACAAGACAGCACTCCTCTTTATCACACAGTTCGATCATCGTTTTTTCTATCTCACTCTGCTCATCTGGAATACAACGATAAACAATTTCAAATTCACTTGTAAGGTACTCTTTCATTGTATCTTGAATGGCCATACCTGATATATCTTCATAAATCCCGGCGCTTGCTCTGTCCGATGCCGTGATTACACCTATCTTAATATCCATTTATATCTCCTCTCTTGTTTGTAATGTATGCCCTGCATGGTTGATCATAAACGTCGTTGCATAGGGTAAAAAGAACGCTTTTGCTGCGATAGGATCAATTATTTTGTCTTCGCTACCAAGATAAACTTCAATTTCCATACCCTTATCCACTAAGGCTTTGAGCTTGTCTGTTTTCCACTCATAATACAAAAGCTCCTTGAGTTCAGCTTCGCTTCCCGATTCCAAAAGAACGCTTTGATCCCTTGTTTTCGGATAAAAACATGATGATGAAAAGTTATCGAGGTACGCTTCTTTGTCCTTATTGAAGTACATCAACTGCATACGTTTGAATTTTTCACTCTTGTTTTGAAAAAAAGCCGGTGAAAAAAGTTGTAAGGTGTCAATGCGACACGTACTTTGACATGCTTCTTCAAAAGCTTTAATAGCCCCATATGAGAAACCACAAAGTGTAAACTCCGACTCCTTGATATACGGCTGAAAGAGATCTTTGTCATTTGCAAGAGAAAAACCGCTATAAAACTTCATCCATCACTTTCTTGATCTGCTCTTTATTAATCTGTTCTTTTGTCATCAGCTCATGTTGTAAGGCCTGGATCTGTGTCTGCATACCGCTCAGGAACTCTTTTGTTTCGGTATATAATCTGTTAACAAGATGCGAACTGTCTTTTGGCGAAGGTATGATTTGATCACCCATGCCATAGTTCTCAAGGATCAGGTGTATGATTTTTTTAGCCTCTCTCAGATCTTCTTCGACATTACTAGAGTGCTCACCATAATATATTTCGCATATTGCCATACCAGAGAGCATCACTTTGATATATGAGAGCAGCTTGTGTTTACTGACAAGATCAACATCATAAGGTTTTAGCCCGTCGTTGATCATTGTAAACTTCTCAAAAGGTACCTCAAACCAATACGCGCTCAACGCTTTCGCTGATTGATAGAGTGCCTGAAGCTTTTTCTCATCCTCACTATAGCTCTTAACCTTTCGTTTTCCAAAAATAACCTTATCTTTGACAGCCAGAACTTCATCCATTGTAATATTATGCCGGTTCCGACGTAGTGCTTCCAAAGCAGACTCATTCACCAATGTCGCCAAAGATGCCCCGTTAAAACCGATTGTCATCTTGGCAATCTCTTTGGTATTGACATCATGAATCAATTTCTCAAAATATTTATCTAAAATAGCTGCACGTTCATCCAGAGTCGGCAAATCAACAAAGATGCGCCTGTCAAAACGGCCTGAACGAAGCAGTGCCGGATCCAGGACATCTATCTTATTCGTCGCAGCTACAACCACGACTCCCGAAGAGTCCTCAAATCCATCCATCTCAGTCAAAAGCTGATTAAGCGTTGCTTCACGTTCATCATTACGGTTGCCACCGCGCATACGTCCGACAGCATCGATTTCATCAATAAAGATGATGGAAGGAGCATTGCGCTTGGCCTGAATAAAAAGTTCACGAACGCGTTTCGCTCCCATACCGACATAGATCTGTACAAAAGATGCACCACTTTGATAATAAAATGGCACATTTGCCTCACCCGCAACCGCTTTTGCAATCATAGTCTTACCTACACCGGGAGGGCCTACAAGTAAAACACCTTTTGGCATCTTTGCCCCAAAGTTCTTATACTTCTTGGGAGCACGTAAAAAATCTATGATCTCTTCAAGTTCCTCTTTAACATCAGCAATCCCGCCAACATCCTTAAACTTAATATCTGAGTGAGAAGGTGTTATAGGTTCACTTAGACCCGTCGAAACAGCATGTACAGACTGAGTACTTTCACTTTTTAGTGCTTCTTTCATACTCAGACGATAAAGAATCCCCCCGACAATCAGAACAAGGGTCAATACCATCAAAATCTGAACAGCGTAATTACCTGAACCGGTCTCGACAGGAACCTGAGAAAGGACTTTTTTGTCAATCAATACGGTTGGGATACGGTATCTTTCCCCATCGGTAACAAAGTAAACCTTTTCATCAGCAAGAACAACACGCTTTACGAGACCTTTTGCAAGCAACTCATTACTTTTGTCCAGTGTGATAGGTTCACTGTTATCACGCAGAATCGCAAAAAGAAAAAGTCCAAGCAGTATGCCTGCAGAAAAATACAACACCCATCGGTTTGTCTTAGAGTCTAGCATAATTCATATCCTCTTTGATCTCATACTCTTCAATAGTAATCCAATTACCTAAAAGGTCATGCTTACAACTGATCTCTATACGATTAAAAAACTGATCAAGACCCGTATAAAAGCCATCTTTTTGGCTCTCCACTAGGACTTCCAAAGGCACCTTGTGTCTTTTTCTAAACTCGAAATTGTTAGCATCGATAATACGATTAAGTTCAAGCATACGCTCCTTGGAGACCAGACCGTTTACTTCGCCTTTCATATTAGCAGATGGTGTGCCGTCACGCTTTGAGTAAGTAAAGGCATGAACATGTGTAAGCGGCATCTGTTTAAGATTAGACATCGCTTCCTGCCAAATCTCATCTGTCTCACCGGGATGCCCGACAATAAAATCAGTACCGATTGCAAAACCCTTTTCATACAGTTCGTTGAACAGTCGAATATCACTTTCAACCCTGTTTCTTCGATTCATGATACGCAGCATGTCATTAGAGCTGTGCTGTATAGCAATGTGAAGATGCTTTTCCAACCATGGTTCACCCAAGAGCTCTTTAAACTCGTCCGTCACCTGTATCGGTTCCATACTCCCAATACGAATACGACGGACTCCTTTAATCTGCGACATCCGTTTAAGCAGACCTGCCATGGAGCGCTTTTGTCCCTGTCCATAGGAGCCTACATTCGTCCCTGTCAATATAAACTCACCAAAACCGTTGGCTGCAAGGCGTGTTATCTGTTCGAGTATCTTTTGCTCATCAAGACTCCTGGCATCACCACGGACAAATGGTATGATGCAGTATGAACAACGAAAGTTACACCCTTCCTGTATCTTGATAAAAGCACGCGATTTTCCTACAAAATCTTCAACTACAGCGTCATCAATAAAATCAAGATCCCCGATTTCATAAAACTTGCTCTCTTTTTTCAGCATCTCATTGATTTTGGCTTTTTCTGATTGCCCAAATACGCCAAATACTTTGTTGGCTTCAAAGAGAGACTCGCCTTTAGTATGGGCTCCACATCCCGTAAGATAAACCTTGGCCCCTTTTTTGTTGGCTGCATTGACATAACCGCGCACACCGCTGTCCGCACCATTGGTGACCGTACAGGAGTTAACAATAATAATATCCGCCTCATCTTCATTCTGTGTAATCTCAAAATCTTTAAGATGTGAGAGCATAACCTGAGAATCAAAAAGATTCGTACGACATCCAAAAGTCTTGATATATACCTTAGGTAAAATTGACATTACCATTCAACCTTTGCTCCACCTGTTTGTTCCGGCAAAGGAAGTTCAGGCTTTTTTGCTTCATAAGCATTCAGATGAAGCATCTGTGTAGGATACGCTATCTGAATATCATCAGCCTCATTGTAGGCTTCGATAATCTCTACCGATATCGTACTTCTAAGCGTAAGGGTAGCATAGGCATTGGTAAGATACCATGCACTTATACGCACACCGTTTTCCTCGGCAAAAGAGAAGATACGAGGTTCAACATTGGTGTTTTTAAGGCTATAGCGGTTTCGCAACTTATTGAGCTGTGTACGTGTAATGTCGGTATAACCTTTAGAATATTTTCGCGTGATCTCTTTAGCGATATGCGTTGCTTTTCTATGATTGGAATCAAAGGTGATAGTAATATCAATCCCGTCCCATACCGTCTTAAGTGTAGCATGAGAATAGTTGGCGATAAGTGTCGTAAAGACATAATTATTAGGAATAAAGACGATGCGCCCTGCTCTACGGTTTGTCATATAAGTAGTCAATGTAATATCTTCAAGTATCGTAATACGCAATAGTGAGATATCAAGAACATCACCTACGTATTCAACGCCCTCTTTAAGAACACGGATCCTGTCTCCAACGCTAATCGACCCACTGACCAGAAGGACGAACCAGCCAAGCATACTCATAAACCAGTCTTTCATCGCAATAGCGATACCGGCCGAGGCAAAACCCAAAACTGTAACAAGATAGCTGACATTATCGATATATGAAAAAGCAACGATAATAACGATCAATGAGATATTGACAAAGGTCAACATCTTGTGTGCCATATAGATCCTCTCGTTGTCTGTTATATATTTTTTTATAATCAGCTTGCTGAGAAAGAAAAGAACCAAAAGAACAACAATGATAATGCCAAGGTTGAACAGCTTGACTATCTGGGCCTTTATGCCTTTTTGAACCTGTGCTTCAACAGCATCTATGCGCTGAGCATATACAGCAGATGTTTTATTAACGGTCTCAAGAGCATTTTCAAAGATACCAAGCATATGCATATCCTGAAGATAGACATCTTCATCAAGCTTATTTTGACTTAAAGCCGAAAGCTCAGCTTCAAGACGTGTCTTTTTACGAAGAAGGACAATATACGCACGCAGGTTTGACTCACGCTGCAGATATTCACTGGCCTTTCCCTCAATAAGCTTGATATAGGACAAAGCGGTAAAGATACTGATTGGATTGCTCACTTCAGGTGGTTCAGGCAATTCATCCGGGATGATAAGCTCGGTAAAAGGGGCATTCTCCTTTCCCTGAAGAAGAGTGATCTGATTTGCCAGGATCTGTTCACGTGTTTCTAAAGCGTTTAGCTCATCTCTGGCTTCAAAGGTCGTATCGCTCTTTGAAAGCTTTTTGATTTTTTTACGTACCTCTTGCAGCTCTTGCGCGACCTCAAGATAGGTCACATAAGAGTGATAACTCTTTTGCCACAGCACACCTTCTTTCTTCAAAAGCTTTGCTGATTCATCGATCTTGGAGTGAAGATGAACGAGACGTTCATTTTTTTCCTGTTCTTTTTTTACATCCAGCTGTGTCTGGTTGATATCAACCTTCTGTTCAACTTTGGCACATGCGATACTTGCTAAGATAAGAATAACAAACAGGATTCTATTCACTCTTCGTCTCCGCAAACGTTTTCAACACATCTATGACGATTTCCCTCGCAATATCTGAACGCAATTCAACACCGCCAAGATGTTCAGGAACAATGAATGTGATATTGGTGTCGGAACTTTTTTTATCCAGGAAAAATGCTTCGTAAAAACTCTCTGTATCGGCAATCGGATAATCAACCGGAAGGTCATATTTGAGTAGAAGCCTCTTGACACGCTCTGCTTCATCAATGTCCATTTGACCTAATCTTATCGCCAACTCATTGGCCATCACCATCCCGATGGCAACAGTCTCTCCATGCAAGTATTTCGTATAGGCCGTTTCATTCTCAATTACATGCCCAAAGGTATGCCCGTAGTTAAGAGCAGCGCGTAAGCCCTTCTCTTTTTCGTCTTGAGAGACCACCATAGCCTTGGTTTTAACCGACTTGGCTATCGCTTCTTTGATCACAGAGCCATCATTCAAGTCTGCCTCTTCAAGCCATTGAAAAAAAGCTTTGTCAAAACAGACTGCCATCTTGATTATCTCGGCGATTCCCGCTGCATACTCGCGCTTTGGAAGCGTTGATAGGAAATGCGGATCGATGTAAACGGCTTTGGGTTGATGGAAGGCCCCTATCAGATTCTTGCCATAGACAGTGTTAACACCTGTTTTACCACCCACACTCGCATCGACCTGAGATAAAAGCGTTGTCGGTATCTGGATAAAATCGATCCCACGCTGATAGATGCTTGCCGCAAATCCCGTCATATCGCCAATTACGCCGCCACCTAATGCTATTAACACAGAGCTTCGATTAAATTTATGCTCGAACATTTCATTAAGGATGTTCTCAATAGTCGAAAGTGTTTTAAAGTTCTCGCCATCTTCAACTGTGATCACGCAGATCTCTTTGGCACTCAGCTTTGAAAGCAGATAATCCAGATGATAACCGCTGACTGTCGGGTTTGTTACGATCGCTATTTTCGTCTTGAATTCAAGCGCGGGAAGTTCGCCCAAATATACTTGATATGAATTGTCTATTTCACGTTTAAGCAGAATATCGATGTTCATGATTTATTCTTTAATAAAATTTTGATCTAGATAATACTCAACTAAGGCTTTAAAAGGGATTAGCCCTTGCATTAAAGCTGTACAGGAATAAAAAGTTGATGATATTCATTAAGCCGATGATACAATTTTTCACTATCGGTTGAAAACAATGAGTACAGGGGAAGCTCCAACATCTTGTCCGTAAATGGCAGACAATACAAAAAGTTCTCTTTTTGCTTCAAAAAACGGATCGGGTTAACCTCTTGAGAGATCATTTTGATAGACTTTGAAAAGATGATAGAAAGGTTTTCATAATGTTCAATAATACGCTCTTTATCCTCACTTTTTTCTTGTGTAAAATCAAAAAGTTCAAGATTAAAAGAGAGCTGTGCCGAAATATCAAAAACGGTAGTCGATATTTTTTCAAGATCACGGTTGTCCGTTAACACGACAATACTCTCCTTGAGTTTGGAAAAAGGTTTTTGGGCCAATTTAAGTACCGGGATTTTTGCCTCATACAGGGTTTGACGTAGTGGAGACACCGCAAACAGCTTACTAGAAAGCATTATCAAACCAACATCCATCTTGCTAATATCATTTAATATTATATCTTTGTAATCACCCCTGGTGTAATCGACCTCAATCGTTATCTCGTCGCTACGATGACTTTTGATCTTCTCAAGAACTTCGATATCTGAAGCATTCACCACCCTTATAAAGAGATTGTCGCCCAGATGCCGGTGAATATATTTGGAGCGTTTAATAAGTTTCGGAAGGCTCTTACTGCTCTCAAGTGCCATATCGATATAAAGATAAAGGTTATTGCCATAGGGAGCCGGAAACTGGCCCAATTCTCTTTTGATGGCTCGGTAAACCGTCTTTAACACAGAGGGTTCTCCAACCAGGACAAGCAGATCGTTGGGCTGGATCATACGCTTAGGCGAAGGAAGGATAAGCCTTTGATTACGGTAGATGGCGACGATCTTCCAATTGTTCTGTTCCAAAGCACCGATATGACGATAGACGAATGAGCTTCCAAACGGTACAAGGACCTCGATGATCTCACCCTCGCCCATACCGACATTCTGCGCGATAACAGGTACATTAGGAATATAATCAAGCAGACGGCTTGCAAGAATATCACTTGAGTTGATTGTAATGATATTCGGGTCATCAAACTCCAGTCCCCAACGATCCAGCAGCACTATTCGAAGCTGAGACTTGACCATGCGGATGTTCTTCACACTCACTTCGACATCAACCGGGTTTTTAAGGGCCATTACGACTTGTACAAACTCCATTTTCAGAAGGTTTGAAAGCTTATAGAGACTGGTCGGATCGAACTGATAGAACTTGAACTGTGAAGGCTTTGCATTTTCTATCTCAAGTTTGTTCATAGAGACGACATAATAGATGTTTTCACTGCTGTAGGTATCTGCAACACGTTCAACAAAATGTCGTCCTGTCGCACCATCAGTAAGAATTAAAATCTTTTTCATCACTACCTCTTTGATCAATTGGCCGTTGGCTATTTTGTGATTGTAGTATAATTGCAACAAAAAAGAAAGTTATAATCAAATATGGAATTTAAACTTGAAGCACAAAGCGGCAAAGCACGTGCGGCCACTATTGTTACAGCACACTCCACGATACAAACCCCTGTTTTCATGCCGGTAGGAACTGTTGGATCCATCAAGGGACTAGATATGCACGACATGGATGAAGTCCTGGGTACAAATATAATCTTAGCCAATACCTACCACATGTATCTTCGTCCAGGGGATGAGAATGTCGCCAAGATGGGAAAGCTTCACAAATTCACAACCTATCCAAAAAGTTTTTTAACAGACTCAGGCGGTTTTCAGGCCTTCAGTCTCAGTGACATTTCAAAACCCAAAGAAGACGGGATTGAATTTAGAAGCCATATTGACGGTAGTAAACATTTTTTTACCCCAAAAAAAGTCATTGATATTCAAACAAACCTCGGCAGCGATATCATGATGATACTTGATGACCTTGTGGCTCTGCCCGCAACACAAGAACGCATCAAAGTATCAATCGAACGGACAACACGGTGGGCAGAAGAATCTATAGAGTATTTTCGTTCGCAGCAGAAAAAAGGGGTCTGCACAGATCAAAATATCTTTGCTATCATCCAAGGTGGAACAGATAAAACCTTCCGCACAAAATCAGCTACTGAGTTGTGCGCTTTGGATTATGACGGATTTGCAATCGGCGGTCTATCTGTAGGTGAGGCGAATCAAGATATGTATGATACGGTCGAACATACCGTGCAATATATGCCTGAGGACAAACCGCGCTATCTTATGGGTGTGGGGACTCCGGAAGACCTAATCGAGAACATCGACCGTGGTGTAGATATGTTTGACTGTGTCATGCCTACGCGTAATGCCAGAAACGGAACTCTTTTCACCTCGTTTGGAAAGATAAACATCCGAGGGGCAAAATTTAAAGAGGACACAGCTCCAATCGACCCTGAATGTGATTGTCCTACCTGCAAACGTTATTCTCGCTCATACCTAAATCACCTGATGCGTTCAAAAGAGCTGACCTACTTTCGTTTAGCCTCTTTACATAACCTGCATTACTATCTAAATCTAATGAAACAGGCAAGAGAAGCTATTTTACAAGACAGGTTTGCCGAATTCAAAAAGGAGTTTTATGAAAAACGCAGCTAAAATTGCCTTGGGCGTCAATATTGATCATATCGCCGTATTACGTGAAGCCCGCCGTATTAATGACCCTGATCCTATCGATGCATTGGGCATTTGCAAACGGGCGGGAGCCGACCAGATCACCATTCACTTAAGAGAAGACCGTCGTCACATCAATGATATCGATGCACAGCGAATCATGGACAACTCTGCTCTACCTGTCAATCTTGAGTGCTCTATAAACCCTGATATCATTGAGATTGTCTGCAAATTGCGTCCGCACCGTGCAACGCTGGTACCAGAAAAACGTGAAGAGGTAACGACAGAAGGTGGACTTGATGTCATCGGCCATTTTGACAGTATTCAAAAAGCCGTACAGCAACTGAAAGAGCATGAGATAGATGTCTCCTTGTTCGTCGACCCCAATGAAGCAATCATAGAAGCTTGCTCAAAACTCGACATTGACATGGTCGAACTTCATACCGGACGTTATGCCAATATCTATGCTATGCTTAATACGCCTCTTTCAACCACACATCACAGTGTTAAAGAGCTTGAACTTTCAAGAAGTGAGTTAAGAGCACTCTTGCATACGTCCCTTGAAGAAATAAAAGATGCTGCCTACATGTCCCATCAAAAGGGTCTTATCGTTGCGGCCGGGCATGGACTTAATTATCAAAACGTCAGTGCTATGCGAGATATAGATGTCATACAGGAGCTCAATATCGGACAAAGTATAATTGCACGTTCAGTCTTTACCGGGCTTGAGAGGGCTATCATCGATATGAAAGAGCTTCTTGCATGAGTAAACCTGCCATCGCAATAAGTGTAGGAGATCTTAACGGCATCGGAATAGAGATCGCTCTCCGATCCCATGAAGAGATATCAAAAATATCTCAGCCGATCTACTGTATCTCCCAGACTATGCTTGATCAGGCCTGTAAAAAACTCAAACTAGTCAAACCTGCCGACATGGTACTTTTTCCTGTCAATGGAGACTTCAGCATCAAAGCTGGAACGGTCGATAAAAAGAGTGGAAAATACAGTTATAATTCCTTTAAAAAAGCCATTAAACTTTGTGAAAAGCAGATTGCCGATGCGCTTGTGACACTGCCTATCCACAAAGAGGCCTGGGCCAAAGCAGGTCTTGCGTATAAAGGGCACACGGATATGCTCCGCTCCTATTTTGATCGCGAAGCCATCATGATGCTGGGGTGCGAAAAGATGTATGTGGCGCTTTACACTGAACACACACCTTTGGCAAAAGTACCAAAGCAGATAAAGACAAAGAAGATAACGCAGTTTTTACTTGATCTGAGTAAGGACATCCATGCCAAAAAAGTCGCAGTCCTCGGTTTAAACCCACACGCTGGTGACGGCGGTGTCTTGGGAAATGAAGAGAAACAGATCACCAAAGCGATCATAGCAGCGAACAAAAAGCTTAAAAAAGAGCTATTTGCAGGTCCTGTGGTTCCTGATACCGCCTTTACTAGCGCTATGCGCAAAGAGTATCAATACTATGTTGCCATGTATCATGATCAAGGTCTGATTCCACTCAAGGCACTTTATTTCGATGAGAGTATCAACATCTCATTGAACTTGCCTATCATCAGAACTTCAGTCGATCATGGCACAGCATTTGATATCGCATATGAAGACAAAAAACCTTCACTGAAAAGTTATATCAATGCCGTCAAAGCTGCATTAAATCAGATAGAAAAAAATAAAAAATAACAGGCTTTATCAGCTTATACAAGATTAATTTTACTTATGCTATTTTTCTGGTATTATTGTTTAATTAGCTGATTAAAGGACTATTGTGGGAATGGATGAATTTCTTTTTCAGGACGAAGAGGTTAAACCTGCTGTCGTTGCCAAAAAGCCATGGAAAATACTCATTGTGGATGATGACCATGGCATCCACGAAGTCACAAAGCTTGCACTCAAAAACATGAAGGTGGATGAGAGGCCTTTGAGCTTCACCTCAGTATATTCCGCCAAAGAGGCCCGCGAACTGCTTGAGCATGACAACAGTTATCATGTGGCACTTATCGATGTGGTCATGGAGACAGCCGATGCCGGTCTGGAGCTGACAAAGTACATCAGGCAGGTCCTTCTCAATCCAAACCTTCGTATAGTTATCCGCACAGGACAATCCGGGCTTGCTCCTGAAAAATTCGTCATAGACAACTATGATATCAACGACTACAAAGAAAAAACTGAACTCAATGCAGACAGACTATACAGCTCTGTCAAGATGGCTATTATCAACTACTCCGATATTGAAAAAGCCAATCTGGAAAAAGCGACACTTTACAAAGAGGTATTGCAAAACCCTTTGACAAAACTTTACAACAGGCACAAACTTCACGATGACCTGCTGGAACTTGAAAAGGTAACAATTATCCTCTTGAACATTGACAGGTTCAGTCACATTAATGACCTGTACGGATATGAACAGGGAAACTATGTCATCAAAGAGATAGCCAAATCACTGAGTCTGCTTGAGTCAACCGGCAACAGGCTCTATCATATCGGTGTTGACGAATTTCTACTTTTACGTACACATTCGTCTGCTGAAGAAACTGACGAGGTAGTTTCGCTTATTCAAAAAAGGTTTATGAACAATAACTTTACCCATGAGGATATTGATTTCAACATTACCTTTACTGTAGGAATCGTTGAAAATGAGTCGGAGGACCTTGTCAACAAGGCTGACCTGGCTATAAAAGAAGCACGCCTTATCAGTTCGAACAGAGTACAGCGCTACAGTACAAAGATGCATGTTCTGCAGCAGATTCAGAACAATATCGAATGGTTCAGAGAGATCAAGCATGCGCTAAAAGAAGAGCGAATAATCCCCTATTTTCAACCGATATATAACAACCGAACCAAGAAAATAGAAAAGTATGAGTGCTTGGTACGTATGATCAAAGATGAGAAAGTCATCTCTCCTTTTGCTTTTTTAAGTGTGGCGCAAGAGACAGGCCTACTGACAAAGATCACCTATGTAATGCTCGAAAAAAGTGCCAAAGTGTTCGCTGAAAACAAACTTGATTTCTCAATCAATATCACCAGTCATGATCTACAGGATAAAGGTTTTGCCGACTTTGTCAGCAGTGTACTTGAAGCAAACGGCATCACACCTTCGCGTTTAATTTTGGAAATCTTGGAGAACAACTCACTTAACAATATTCCAAATGCCCGAGACAATATTGCCCGTCTGCAATCATTAGGTTGTAAAATTTCTCTTGATGATTTTGGCGCTGAGTGTCAAAACTTTGCCAATATCTTGAATCTACAACTTGATTCCATCAAGATTGACGGTTCCTTTATCAAAAACCTCAAGGACCCCCTCTCTTACAAAATGGTTGACAGCATCGTCTACTTTGCCAATAATGTAGGTATCGACCTTGTAGCCGAGTTTGTTTGTGACAAGGAGATCTTTGAACTTGTCAAGAGTTTTGATATCAAGTACTCTCAAGGCTACTATATCAGTGAGCCTAAACCCACCCTATCCCATGAAGAGGACCCTCTCTTATGAGGCATCTGCCAGTACTTGTTTTAGCACTATTCCTTTCATGTCAAGCACATGCTGTAACACCGACACAGGTACAAGCTGTTTTCTTGGAGAAGTTTACTCGTCTCATCGAGTGGCCAGAAACAGAACAGAGTCTGGAGTTTACCATCTGTGTTTTAAACAACACAGACTTTGCCAATGCACTTGAACATATCTACCAAAATAAAAAATTCGGTAAGAAAGATGTCAATATTATACGCTTAGGCGAAAATCAGAAAATACCGCAATGCAATCTCTTGTTTATTGGAAAAAACACACGCGATATTGTAAAAACTTTAAAGCAGATCTCCGGAAGAGCCATGTTGACCGTTACTGACAATAAAGAGTATATTGACAATAATGTCATGATTACCATGTTCCTGGTTGACAACCGCTTTAAATACGTCATCAATAATAGAGCAGCCCAGCAAGCTGATATCAAAATAAGCTATCTCTTGCTTAAATCTGCCCATGAGGTCATCAAATGAACAGGTTTTCTGACTTTTCCATCAAGTCAAAGCTCATCATATCGATTATCGTTTTGCTCATCCTGGCCTTGGGAACTTTCTCATCTTTCATGTTTATTATAGAATACAATCGTGCAAAGACAGAGCTTTCCGAACAGGCTAGACTTCATGCAAAACTCATCTCTGACTATGCTGTTACCCCACTTATATTTGATGACAAAACTGGAGCTCAAGAGGTATTGTCAAAGCTCAATACGATTGCTAACATCAAGGCTGCCGTCATTTATGACAGTAGCTTGCAAATGTATACCAGCTATTTAAAAGACGCCAAAAAGGAGATACTGCTACCACAGAGTATAGATTCTTTGTCTGCTTCAACCAAAGAGCTCGAAGATGAACTCCTTCTGATTCAGCCCATAACATACAAGGATCACACTTACGGTACGATTGTATTTTATGTCTCAACACGCGAAATTTCGCAGACATTGATCAAATACGGGACTTTTCTGCTCGGACTTATGGCCGTACTAAGCCTTACATCCCTGCTCATAATTTACAAGATACAAGAATACATCACTTCACCGATTATCACGCTTGCCAAAACAGCACAAGAGATATCACTAAGCGAAGATTATAGTATTCGCGCCCAGAAACAGTATCAAGACGAGGTTGGTCAACTTTATGATGATTTCAATACCATGCTTGACAAGATTCAGCAGCGCGGTCGTGAACGAGAAGAAGCTGAGACTATTTCGCGTACGTACCAAGCACACCTAGAACGTTTAACGAATGAACTTGAAGACAGGGTCAAAACCCGTACTCTCGAACTTCAAGAAAGTTTCAACCGTCTGCAAAACACTCAGGCCCAACTGATCGAATCAGAAAAAATGTCTGCTTTGGGAAATCTCGTTGCTGGTGTCGCCCATGAGGTCAATACGCCACTTGGTATCTCTATCACTGCAGCGTCCATCTTCAAAAATGAGATCAGAAATATCAAGGAGATGCTTGAAGCAAACAAGTTGAGCAAATCTTCTTTGGAAAGTTTTATTGAGACCCTTGGTGAAGCCGATGAGATTCTGATGAAAAACCTTGATCGTGCAGCGCAACTCGTCAAAAACTTCAAAAAGATCTCTGTGGATCAAAGCAGCGAAGAGATACGAAGCTTTGAACTCAATACCTATTTAAAAGAAGTCATTTCGACCTTTAAGAGTGAGCTCAAACATCGTCCAGTAGAGCTGGTATTGGACTTAGACGAAAGCCCTATCGAGATGCACTCTTACCCAGGTGCAATCTCACAGATCGTTGTCAATATGCTTCAAAACGCTCTCTTACACGCTTTTGATCCAGATCAGGAAGGAAAGATCATATTACAGACCAGACGTCATGATGAAAGAGTTTCTATTGTCTTTAAAGACACAGGTAAAGGAATCCATGAGGCCGTGAGCGATAAAATATTTGAGCCTTTTATCACAACCAAACGTAATAGAGGAGGTACCGGTTTGGGACTTAACATCACCTATAACCTTGTCACACAACACCTTAACGGCACTATCCAACTAGATACAAAATATAAAGAGGGAGCCTGTTTCCTCATCAATATACCCTGTTTTATTGCCAACAAGGTAGCTTAAACCCCATCAAGAGAGTCGGTTCGCGTAATCCTCGTATCCGAACTCCTTGACAAGCTTTAGCTCATTCTTCTCATTCCATAGAGCCAATGAAGGCAAAACTATTCCGTTAAATGTCGTGTTCTTGACAAATGTGTAATGGATTTGGTCTTCAAAGACGACCTTATCACCAACCTGAAGTTCCTTATCAAAAGAGTAATCACCCATAATGTCACCGGCCAAACAGGTATTTCCACCGAGCCTGTAGGTAAAGGCCTTCACTCCAGCCTCGGATGCGCCTCTGACCTCTGCTCGATATGGCATTGCCAGGGTATCAGGCATGTGTGCTTCGGCGGATGTATCCAATATCGCGATCTTCATTCCATTATCGACAATGTCCAATACCGTCGAGACCAGGACACCTGTCTGCCATCCGACAGCCTCACCCGGTTCCAAATAGACTTCAATACCCTCGTAGCGTTTTTTAAATCCCTTGATGATCTCGATCAGTCTCGCCACATCATACCCTTTCTTGGTAATATGATGCCCGCCCCCGAAATTGACATATTTCATCTGCGGTATGTATTCACCAAACTTCTCTTCAAAGGCGTGAAGAACATCTTCCAATGCGGATGTGTCTTGCTCACATAAGGCATGAAAATTAAGACCATCGATATGCTCCAATACCTTCTCATCAAAGTTTTTATAGGTAGTACCCAGACGGCTATAGAGTCCGCATGGGTTATACAGGTCAACAGGCGAAGATGAACATTCAGGATTCACCCGTAATGAGAGTGAAATTTCCGGATTTACCGATTTTACCTTTTGATAAAAACGGTAAAGCTGATTAGGAGAATTAAATACCATATGATCCGAGATCGAAGCAATCTCAGCAATATCCTCTTCTTTGAATGCCGGCGAATAAGTATGCACCTCTTTATTCATATATTGGCGCGCCAGCTTTGCCTCGTGCAATCCACTTGCCGTACACCCCTGCAGATACTTTCCTACCAGATCGAAGGTAGCATGCATTGCAAAGCCTTTAAGAGCCAGAATAATCTTGGCACCCGATTCTTTCTGTACATAATCAAGCAGCTCAAGATTTGATCGTAGTTTTTCAAGCTCACAAATATATACCGGTGTCTTTTCTACTTTATTTAGTTCTATTTCCATCGTCTCTCCGAGTAAAGATAAAGACATCTTTGCCAATTATCTCAAGTTTAGCCTGCCATCTTTTTTCAAGCCAATGCATCGTATATGGCGAAAAAAAGCAGACATGCGTTGGGTCATTCTTGTAATACCAGTCACCAAACTTCTCTTCAGCAGGATAAGGTTGTGTCAGCAAGGCCAACACCCCTTTTTCTTTCAGCATGGCCCATAGCTGGTCCAAGACAGCATGTGGATCATACAGGTGTTCAATTACCTCGGTAGAAGTGATGAAGTCATACTGGACACTTAAGACTGTTTCGTCTTTCGCGTAAAAATGATCATAAATGTTCATTGTGTAGCCGAACTCTTCAAACATTTTGGACAAGGTCGGTCCAGGACCGGAGCCAAAGTCCAACCCCAAAGAACCTTTTGCTATACGCGTAACTACAGGTTCATATACCTTTGAAAGAAACTTTCTGTAGTTTATGTCATCCGGTGAATTAGTGTGTAAATCATAACGTTCTTTTTCAGCTTCCGCATCCAAACGATGTTCAGGCAGGACAAATACAAGCAGACAGTTCTTGCACTGCCTGTATTCACCTGTCTTATGCTCATTATATAATCTAGTGTCACTACTGTGACATAAAGGACAAACCGTATTACTCAAGCTCTAAAATTTTCCATGGAAGACCCTGGGTATTCATCTCTTCCATAAACGGGTCCGGGTCAAGTTGTTCCATGTTGAAGACACCCTTGCCTGTCCATTTTCCTTCTAACATCAGTTTAGCACCGATCATAGCCGGTACACCTGTCGTATACGATACTCCCTGCGATTTAACCTCTGCATAACACTGTTCGTGATCACTCACTTGATAGATATAGATCTTTCTCTTTTTACCGTCTTTGATACCTTCGGCAACAATACCTATGTTCGTTTTTCCTTTGGTACGAGGCCCCAAAGATGCAGGATCAGGAAGAAGTGTTTTCAAAAACTCGATCGGAACGATCTTCATCCCCTTATGCTCTACCTCTTCAATGCCCAGCATCCCGACATTCTCCAAACACTGCATATGCGTAAGATAAGATTGGCCAAAAGTCATAAAGAAACGGATACGTTTAAGTCCTTTGATATGCTTGACGAGTGATTCCATCTCTTCATGATAAAGAAGGTAAGAGTCTTTTGGACCCACTTCAGGGTAATCCCAGACCATCTTGATCTCCATCGGTTTCGTCTCGATCCATTCACCGTTTTCCCAATAACGGCCATTTGCAGAGACTTCACGCAGATTGATCTCCGGATTGAAGTTTGTCGCAAATGGATATCCATGATCTCCTGCATTACAATCAAGAATATCAATGGTATGTATCTCGTCAAAATAGTGCTTTTGTGCATACGCACAGAAGACATTGGTCGCTCCCGGATCGAATCCGCTACCAAGCAGAGCCATCAAGCCTTTCTCTTTGAAAGCATCATGCTTTGCCCACTGCTCTTTGTACTCGAACTTGGCCTCATCCGGATGTTCATAGTTTGCTGTATCTAAGTATGGTGTATTGGTCAAGAGACAGGCGTCCATTATCGTAAGATCCTGATAAGGAAGCGCCACGTTGATGACAAGATCAGCTTTGATCGCTTCAATAAGTGCAGCAAGTTCTTCCGTATTATCCGCATCTATCTGTTTAATATCTACGCTACCGGAAGGGAGCTCTTCTTGTATTACCTTACACGATTCCAAACGACGGCTCGCCAATGTGATTTTTGTAAAAACATCTTTATTCATCACACACTTATGTGTTACAACTCTACCTACGCCACCTGCGCCAATGATCAATACATGTGCCATTATTTTTCCTTTGAATGCTACTGGATAAATTCCATATATAAAACAGCTGCCCAAATAGCACCTGTCAGGACAAGACTTAAGAAGACCAGTGCTGCACCAGCGTCTTTTGCGCGCTTAGCAAGCTCATGATATTCTAAGGTTACGAGATCGACCACTCTCTCTATTGCGCTGTTGGTGATTTCAGCCATAATAGGGATAAAAAGTGATAATGAAAGTATGACTTGAAGATGAAAAGCCAGAGGCAAAAACCATGCCACTGCATTCATAACGACAAACAGAAGTATTTGAAGCTTAAAAGAACTCTCATGTTTTGTTATGTCTACAAGACCCGCCAAAGCATAAGTCGTGTTTTTGAAAAGTGTATATTTTGGTTTATTAAGTGCCAATATTTCTCCAGTCATCATCGTGTAGCTCGATAAGAGTAATTATAATATATTTTGCTCTTCTTTAGCTAGAGTAAAATCAATATGAGAGCTATTTTTTATGATCAAATATCTTCTTTGGCTTGACCAGATGGAGCGCTATTGAAGCAATGAAGAGGAAGAGTATGAAATATCCCAACTCCGCAGTCAGTTTATAAGAGATAATACCGAATATCACACTTCCATGAGGTACAAGCATAAAGAATCGTTTTGCATTTTTGTTAAACTTCTTTAAAAGTTCATCATCATGCTCAACATCAAAGTATTTTAACAAATGCCTGTGATAAAAGAAAAAGTAGAGAACATTCAGTTCAATCACTTTATATCCGATAAGAAAGTAGACAAGATAAAGGTTGATAGCTTCATCTTCAAAATATCCAACCGGTTCAATTTCAAAGAGATAGTCTACAAGCATCCCTATACATGCTATAAGCAGGAGAATATAGAACATCAGTCGCCTTCTCTTTCGCAACTCCTCTATCGTTGTTATCATACTTTTTGTCACCAACTTTTATATTTGTTTTAAGACCCTATGGAGCGATAACGCTTAAAGATATCACTACAGAGAGTTGATATTTATGATTATATAAAAACCTTTATTAGCACAAGCTCAATAAAGATCAACAACAGCTTTTACACTTTGGTTAAACCGTTCAATCTACTGTGCACCCTCTATGTCTAGAGCCAATTGTTTTGCTGCCGAAAAGTCGCTTTTGCCTGAACCAAGTTTTGGAATCTGCTGCACATCATAGATCTCTGATGGTATGCATAAAGGATTCATCCCGAAATCGATGAGATTTCTTTTCAAACCGGACGCATCGGGATATCCGTGAACGAGCAAAACAACTTTCTCACCCTTCTTTTCATCAGGAAGGCTCACTGACAACACCTCCACCTCATCACTATTGATATACCTTTTTATTTCAGACTCTATGGCGCCTAATGAGACCATCTCACCACCGAGTTTTGCAAAGCGTGAATACCTATCGACAATAAAGAGATACCCATCAGCATCAATATGACCTTTATCTCCCGTCTTATACCATCTAACACCATCGATCTCAACCATCACATCCGCTGTCTTACGCTCATCATTCAAATAGCCTTTCATCACCTGTGGCCCGCCAATTAGGATAAGCCCATCTTCATCAACTTTCAATTCCTGCATACTATGCGGGTCGACAATCCTAAATGCCGTACCCGGAAGTGGCATACCTACACTTCCCTCCTTATTGCCGACCTGTACTGTAAACCCGTCAGTTTCAAGTACATCGGGAAGGTTGACACTGGCTACAGGTGCACACTCTGTCACCCCATATCCTTCCAGTATGTTCCTGTTGAATTTTGAATTAAAGGCATCTTTGACTTCGGGACTTAATTTTTCAGCTCCCGACACAGCGATACGAAGGCTTTCAAACATCAAAGGGTGCACTTTTTTGTTTCGAGTGTAAAGCCTGTAGAACGTAGAGGTTCCGAACATAATAGTTGCTCTGTAACTCGCTGTTGCTTTGGCTATACCAACAGCATCGGTAGGATCAGGATGACATACCATCGGCACCCCTTCAATAAGTGGCAACCAAGTTGTCGCGGTCAGGCCAAAAGCATGGAACAGCGGCAATGAAGCCAAAATAACATCCTCACTACGCACATTTAAGACATCTGCAATCTGTTTGATATTTGATATAAAGTTTCTATGCGTCAGCATGACACCCTTTGGTTCACCTTCTGAGCCCGAACTGAACAAAATAGCGGCCACTTCCTCATTGGAAGCCTTTCTAACATAGACTCTTTCTAGTATGAACGCCGGCAAAAGTTTAACAATGAGGAGAGTGACTATTGACTTAAACTTTGAGATATCTGCCTTTGATTCCTCAAGATAGACGACTTGCTTATTCTTCAGCAAACTATCCGTATCAATGCCCTTCGCTTTAAGCTTCGTAACGAACATCTTTGAAGTGTAAATCGTACTAATCTGTGCTTTTTCTATGGATGAGCATACTGAACCTATCGAAGCAGTATAGTTAAGGTTCACTACTGTCTTGCCTGCCATCAACGCAGCCATATTGATAATGGCACCTGCCGAGGAAGTCGGCATCAATATACCGATGTTTTGCTCTTCTACTCTTTTTATCAAGCCTGAAAACAGCATCGTTGCTACCAGAGTTTTCGTAAAAGTGAGGCTGTTGCCTTTTGAGTCTGCCATACAGAAATCATTGCCAAATCGTTTGGCTGTCTTGACCCAGGCTCGAGGCATGGATGGAAGAGACTGAGTATGGTGTTCCCAGGAAGTCAGTGAGAGTTCAAACACTTTCTGTTTGACCTGTTGTGCCGTAGCATCAACCTCTATTGGCTGTGAAAAAGCAATAATCACTTCGCGTTTTCTGCTCTTTTTTGTTGCTTTGAACTTAGCCGATGAACGTGAAAAACGGCTTCCCCACATTCCTCTTAAATAGAAAGGCACAATCACTGCATTTGCATCTTTGGCCATGAGTTCAAAGCCTTTCTTAAATTCGGATAGCTGGCCCGTACGACTGATACTTCCTTCCGGAAAGATACAGACCACCTCACCCGCATCCAAAAGCTCTTTTACCTTGACGGCGGCCTCTTTCGCACCGCGTGATGAGACTGGAATGACATTGAAAAAGTCCAAAAATGCTTTGAGGTACCACTTTTCGTAAATCGACCTGTCCATCACAAACCGTACCGCTCTGGGTATACTCATCTGTACAATCGCCCAGTCCAACCATGAGATATGATTGCCTAAAAGTAACACTCCTCCAGTTTGAGGAATGTTATTAAACCCTAAAACTTCAATCTTAAGACGCCGTGACAGCAGTGAAGAAATCAAGAATATGACCAATGACTGGGGAATATAAGCAATCACATAGACCGAACCTACCAAGGCAACAATCAACATCAAATAAAAAAGCCCGATGCTATCCATACCAAAAACAGCGAAGAGTACGGTCAATGCTAAAAATGCGATCATAGAGATATTTTGAATAAAATTGTTTCCGGCAATAACCAATCCAAGTTCGTGTTCTTTGGCATTAAACTGTATCAAGGCATTCAAAGGGACAATAAACAGGCCGGCAAAAAAGCCAAAAGCAAAAAAGTTTAGACCATGCATACTAAGATCTCTAAGTAAAGGAAGCAATAAAAGCGTCACTGTAATACCCAGGGCACCCAAAGGTATACTCCCCGTCTCGATGTAGTCCTTCGAAACCTTTCCTGCCACAATTGAACCAATAACAATCCCAATACCGGCAAGTGCCATCATCCCCTGGACCAGCACCGTATTGGTCACTTCCAGACTCTCCTTGGCATAAGCAGGAAAACTAGCCAAAACGACTTGTGAGACCGACCAGAAAAGTGACAGACCGATAATTGAGTGAAAGATGACACTCTCTTGTGTGATGGCTTTGATATTTGTCTTTAGATACTCTCCGCTATAGTATTTTTTTAGATTAAATCGAAGATTACTTTTAACCTTCGTGTCTGGCAGTCTGTATGCAAGGAGCAGCTCAATGACCGAACCCAAGACCAAAGCCCAACCGATAGGTGCGATATGTTTTAATATTGTAGTCGCGTCAGCATACTCCTTCTGGGACAAAAGCGCTTCGAAAAATATAGAGTAGACAAAAATACCCGCAAGAATTGACACCGTCGTAACTGCCTGGACTATCCCGTTTCCAAGTGTCAGATATCTATTCCCGACCAACTCTTTGATATAGCCGTATTTAGCCGGTGAATACAGAGCCGATTGGACTGCCAGTATGAATGTCAGAAAAAAAGCCAGTTCAAACTCGCCAAGATAGTATGAGAGAGTAATGCCCAAGGTGATCACCACAGCCGCCCATGCGGCATAACGCATCACCCTGTTTTTAGTATACTTATCTGAGAGAAAACCTGAAGGTGTAAAGAGCAGGACGAAGGGAATGAGGATTAATGCATTGACAATGGCCGTAAGAATTATCTGAGTCTGGCCGTCGTAGATCTTGAAAACCGTGTTCTGGATGATGATTTTATGACCAAGGTCTGTGAACGCGTTTAAAAAAACCACCACAATATAGGGCAGAAGCCCCCTGATTTTCCAGATACTATCTTTTACAAACATATGTATATCACCCTCTAAATTGGTTGAATTAGCGGGAGTATTGTAGCATTAATGATGTCTAATAACTCACTAAAGCATGGAACTATAAAAAAACAACTATTCGCTCTCTTGCATTTCCATAGCCGTCAAAGACTCTGTTCCCCAGCCTTCATAACGGCCATGCTCTGCTTCGATAAGTGGAAAGATGTCTTGGGTATGTGAATTAAGAAGTTCTATACTGATCGGTGATAGCTTGTAGAACACAACCCCATAGACAAAATCGTCTTCAGCCTTCTCATCAAGAAACTCCTGCAAGAAACTAAAACCTGCCTCTTCAATAGCCTCAATAAAACGTTTTCTCTGGCCTGAGGTCATAAACATAGCATAAAACTCTATTCGATGTTCAGCTTCCAGGTCATCGCCGGCATCTTGCAGATCGGCAATGATCTCTTCACTTTGAATATTATGGAACTCCTGAACATTGGGCATCAACATCTTATAATAGGTCTCATACTTCTTGTCTTTGCGATGTCCGCTTTCAAAAAGATATTCAGGTTTGAGTGCATCATTAAGAGCATTCTCGAAGCCCTTTGCCTCTTCACCGTAGAAATAGAACTCCAACCAATCTTCAAACACTCTCCATCCGACATAATCGAGATGAAGCTTTTTACACTTTTCCAGCAATCTTTGCTCTATGAGCAGTAGCTCTTCATCATCCCCGTCAAACTTTATAAATACATACAGAAGTGTTGTTTTCTCTTCGTAAATGTTCTCTTCTGGGTAAAAATCCTGTACACAGACACGTGCGCCTTCTTCATCGGTGTAAAATAATGACATTGATTTCCTTCGTTTATTGATGGAATTATACTATCATTTCACATGTCTTATGAACTTATACTCTTTATTCTTTTTATCATCGCAGAACTTTACGAGATGATCTGGCAAAAGTCCCCGACTCTTTTGGTCATGCTGCAAAAAATATACCATTACTACATTAAAAGCCCCTATCTTCTCTATCTGATGCATCCAAGTTATATCCTCGGACTATATATCTTTTACATCACTCAATACAATCTTTGGGTATTGGCTATTTTGCTCATAAAAAGTATTGACATCATCTTTAAGGTCCAACTCATTCACAAGCACTTTGTTCTGGATGAGTTAAGCGTGGAGATGAAGACTATGCTCAAGCTTCCCCTACATCCCATTATGCTTACTATGGGCCTGATGCTCTATCCCTATCTTCTCTACATGGCACTTTTTTAAAAAATACAAGAAGCTCATTTTCTCAAACAGGACAATTTATGTCCTGTTTTTACACACTCAATATATTTCTAGCCTCTTTTTTGTCAATATTTTGATAACTATTACCATTACTGTTGACTTTGATAACAAATATCAGTACTATTTCGTCATATTTAAAACAATATTGATAACAATTATCAGTAATTAAGAGGGTTAATACAATGAAAAAAACAATGCTATCAATGGTAGTGGCTTCGGCTTTATCAACATCACTTATGGCAGATGCACAGACTGATGAACTAAGAGCGCAGCTTAAAGCTTTGACTGAACGTCTTAACAAGGTTGAAAAACAGAACCAAGAAACCGCTGAGGTAGCCAATACACTTATCGAAGAGACAGCTGATCTCAAAACAGGTTTTAACTTCAATGTGGTTAATACAGACAAATCGCATAATGGAATGGGTGCTGCCGCTTCAAAGGTATACTACTCAAAATCACCGCTTTCAATCGGTGGGTACGGTGAGATGTATTATGCAGCTCCGGATAATGCTGATAATTTTGCCGATGTCTATCGTTTCGTCCCATATATCGGTTATAAGTTTGATGACAATGTCGTGCTTAATGTCGAATTGGAAGTCGAACACGGCAGTACCGACAGTGGTGGTAAAGTGGTTGTCGAGTTCATGTACCTTGACTTCCTGCTTCATGAAAACTTCAATATCCAGGTGGGACACCTGTTAGTACCGATGGGTCTGACAAACCTGCGTCACGAACCTACTCTGTTCAATACGATTCAACGTCCACAAACGGAGACTCAGATTATCCCTTCTACATGGCATGAAAACGGTGTGATGGCCTATGGTAGAGTCGGTGAAACAGGTCTGAACTATAATCTAGGTATAGTCAATGCGATTGATTATACTGTTAAGCATACTCCTTTAGATCCTGCAGATCAGGACACGACAACGACAAGAAATGGTCGTATTGGTTCGCAAGAGAAAGGAGCGATGAACCGTGTAGCCGGTATCGCTCGATTGGACTACAGCGGTGTTGAAGGTCTTCTTCTTGGCGGATCTGTCTACTACGGTGCAGCCGGACAGGGTGAAGCGAGCGGTTCTACCGCCTTGACCTATGAAGTGCATACTATGTATGAGAATTCAGGTGCTAAACTAAAAGCCTTGTATGCACAGACCGAGACTGGCGGTCTAAACAAAAACAATGCATATGAATTAGCTCTTGATAAGGCTTCAGGATATTTTGTCAACGCCGAATACGATGTCTTGCATACGATGAACTCAAAATACAAATTACCGGTTTTTGTCCAGTATGATAGTTATAATAAAAAAGAGAGGCTGGCAAACGGGAGTGATCCTAAGGCAGAAGAGACAATAACGACGATAGGTCTTAACTTCTT
>JBFESZ010000008.1:0-39539 GCA_041548245.1 Sulfurimonadaceae bacterium | reverse complement strand
CTAAAGTAGCTGCACGTGGTGATGCCTATGAAGCTTATTTCACTGAGCCTTTAGTAGATGATGTACTAAGCCTTCAGATCCGTTATACCTATATCGATTATGACTATTCTGGTTCTAACGGTTTCTTTGGTGGTGCAGCAGATGGCTCTTCTGGAACAGGTACGCCATTCACAATGGAACAGGCTGTACTTGGTGGTGCGGGTGGCATGGTTGTAGACAAAGCACAAGACCTTCGTGTCTATCTACGCTACCGCTACTAAAAACGACTTTCTCGCTTTACGCGGGTTTGTCACTTCTTCTTAACATTTTTTTCAACAACGACTTTAAAGTAATGATATCTACAAATGAAGGCACCTTGCCTGAGCAAGATGTGTAACGAGGTTTACGCTTGTAGTTCAGCCAGTTTCTCTTGAACTTTGGCCACATGCTCTTTAACACGGACATTGTTCCATACCGCCTGGATAACACCTTTGGGGTCTATGATCAGTGTCGTACGAACGATTCCCATATACTCTTTTCCATAGTTCTTCTTAAGCTGCCAGACACCATACTCCTGCATCATCTCTGTACTCTCATCTGAAAGCAGTGTGATACCGAGCGCTTTCTTCTCAATAAAGCTGCGGTGTTTTTTAGTACTGTCCGCACTGACTCCAAGAATGATCGCATTGAGTTTGTCGAACTCCGGTTCCGCTTCTGTAAACTCACACGCCTCTGTCGTACAACCCGGTGTATTATCTTTCGGATAAAAATACAAAACGATCCATTTTCCCTTCAGATCACGTGAACAGATCTCCACATCATCCTGATTTGGCAGACAAAACTCTGGTGCCTTACTCCCTACTTCTAACATCTATTCTCCTTTGTTGATATTATGTTCATCCACGATAACTATATCGGGGTATTTCTCTTGTAAACGTCGCGCTGCGATACCATCTTCAAACGCTATCGTATTTCTACTCCCATCCAGGATAGGTGTTGTACCAAGACCGCATGAAGGTGACTTAGATTTCAAGACGATCATATCCAAATTGGGATGTTCTTGAGCCAAGAGGTCAACCTGAGCGACAATGGCTTCTGTAACATCCATACCGCTCTCATCACCGATGAGAGAATAAACGTCTTTATCTTTAATGACGGAGATACGTTCTCTTGGCGTTCCAAGTACAGGAGCCTCAGGACAAAAAGGAATGATCAAAGCTTCTTTGAACCTGTCAATTACCGCATTGTCCTCTTTGCTTTGGCCGTCGTAGCGGCAATATTCGCCAAGTAGGCAGGCTGAAATAGCGACCTTTTGCACTAACAGATCACGACTGATTTGATCTCCGTAAACTCCTCGATAGCAAAACGAGGCCCTTCACGCCCCACTCCACTTAGTTTCACACCGCCATAAGGCTGAATGTCAAAGCGCAATGTCGGCATATCATTGATCACAATTCCGCCTGCATCCAGTTCAGAGACAGCACGCTGAGTCAATTTTAAGTCATTAGTAAAAACAGAGTACTGTAAGCCGTAAGGCGAGTTATTCATTCTCGGAGCAGCATCATCAAAGTCCTTGACTTTTACAAGACTGACAATGGGAGCGAACACCTCTTCACAGACAATTGCCATATCGTCACGTACATCTGCCATAACACATGGATAAAACATACGACCTTCACATCTTACCTCTGTAATAGCACGCGCACCCTCGTCAATAGCAGACTGCACCCAGCCCATAGCCCTTTGTGCAGCCTCATCATTAATAAGCGGCCCCATAAAAGTCTCATCCTCATACGGTGAACCCACCTTGAGTTTAGCTGTCTCTTCCGCCATCTTTTGCGCAAAGATATCATAGATATCTTCATGGACATAAATACGCTGCAATGATATACAGACTTGACCTGAATTGACAAAGGCACCCAGTGCACAACGTTGTGCTGCCAATTCCATATCAGCCGATCGGTCAATAAAGGTCGCCGCATTACCACCGAGTTCTAAAGATATCTTCTTTATTCCAGCTGATTTGGTGATGATATTTCCAACAGGGACTGAACCGGTAAAACTGATGACACGCGGTATATCGCTCTCAACAAGAGTCGATCCCACTTCAACATCGCCATAGACGACTGAAAGAGCATCTTTAATGGCATATTCACTCTCAATAAAAAGCTTTGCGAACTTATAGGCAGTCAATGGAGCCTCAGGCGTCGGTTTCAGTACAACACAGTTTCCAGAAACAAGCGCCGGGGCCAGTTTATGCGCGACCAGGTTCAATGGAAAGTTAAAAGGTGTGATCGCTGAGACAACGCCGACTGGTTCTCTGAAAAAGTACGATATCGCTTTCTTTCCGCTAGGCATAGCATCCGTGTTGATAGTCTCACCATGCATCGTACGCATGGTCTCAGCAGAGAGTGTCACCGTCTCGATCGCACGATCAACCTCAACGCGTGAGAACATTAATGGCTTACCCACTTCGTCCGTAATCGTTCGTGCGATATCTTCTCTGTTTGCTTTCAATTTTGAGGCAACATCCAAGAGCCAATTACAACGTTGCGCTACCGTAGAAGCTTTAGCAAGAGGGGCTGCTGTTTGAGCAATTTTAAGTGCTTTGATCGTATCATCGGCATCACATACCGGCGCACTTGAAACAACCGTATTATCAAATGGAGAACGTCGCTCACTTATCTTTTCTTTTGTCGCTTCCGTACTTCCAAAAAATATTTTTGCTTGCATATAGACCCACCTCTGAAGATATCTTTATTGCAATTATACCTTTTGTAATTTAAATATTTTTTTCCAGTCAAAGTATTTAACACGAAATTTATCTTATTGCTTTACAATTGCATCAATAAACAATGAACGGATATCTATGAACTTTTCAAACTTAAACCTGACTCCTACACCGGGTCAATTTGGGCAACGTCCCCCTGTCACTAAACCTAACCCAGGCTTCTTACAAGAACTCGGAGAAGAAGGATTTAGAAAGCTGGTGAGTGATCATTATGACCTGCTAAAAGAGAGTGACATCTCTGATCTTTTTCCAGTAGACGATCCTGAAGAATTTGCCGCTGCAAAGAAACATGCAGCAGACTTTATGATTCAGATATGTGGTGGTCCAAGCTATTTCAACCAGTCCCGAGGTGCTCCGCAAATGGTTGGTCGGCATGCACCTTTCAAGATTACGGAAAAAGCACGTTTACGATGGCTTGAATGCTATGCCATACTGTTGCCGGGACTTGCGGACAGAGTCTCGACTGAGAATATCCAATCTTTTTGGAACTATCTGAACGTCTTTTCTCAATGGATGGTCAATACACAGGCGTAAGCTCTCAGACAGCTCCGCCTGAAGTTCCTTTTTCTTGAACATTCAAGGCTTATCTTTACATTATTTTTATCAGTTTTTAGATAGAATCACCTAATTTTTATTGAACACATTTTTGGAGAAACCAATGAACGAAGCCAAATATATTTGGATGAATGGAGAGTTTAAACCTTGGAAAGAGGCTCAGACTCATGTACTGTCACATACAATACACTATGGAAACGGCGTAATTGAAGGTACAAAAGCATATAAGACAGCTAAAGGCTATGCTATCTTTCGTCTGAATGATCATACAACTCGTCTTCTAGAATCTGCCAAGATGACACTTATTAACATTCCCTATACGGTTGATGAGTTGAACAAGGCACAGGTCGAACTACTGAAAAAGAATGAATTCACAGGTGATAACGTTTACCTTCGTCCTTTTTCATTCTTGGGTTATGGTGTCATGGGTGTCTACCATAAAGATGCTCCTGTTGAGACGGTTCTTGCCGCCTGGGAATGGGGTGCATATCTTGGTGAAGAAGGTCTTAAGAGTGGTATCCGTTTGAAAATTGCTTCAATGAACCGTCCGTCAAACACTTCTAATATGGGTAAAGCGAAAGCAACGGCAAACTATCTTAACTCTCAGATGGCAAAATTTGAAGCGATCGAATGTGGTTATGATGAAGCCCTTCTTCTTGATGATCAGGGGTATGTCGCCGAAGCAAGCGGTGCTGCCTTCTTTATGGTCTATAAAGGGCAGCTTATCTCTCCTCCAAATGACAACTCATTGGAATCAATCACACAAAAAACGGTAATAGAGATTGCCAAAGATATGGGATATGAAGTTGTAAGACGTCGTATTTCCCGTGAGGAGCTCTATATTGCAGAAGAGGCTTTCCTGACAGGAACAGCTGCAGAGATCACACCTATTCGTGACATCGATGCACGTATTATCGGAGAAGGTTCGCGCGGACCAATCACTGAAAGGATCCAAAGTACCTATTTTGACATCGTTTTCGGACGCAATGCAAAATATGAGCACTATCTTACCTATATTGACTAACACACCAAGGAGCAAAGCCTCTCTTAGGGCTGCGTTAACACCAAGTTCACTTAAGAAGTGAGCCCAAACGCCTTTGCGTTTTAGATTAAAGAGTAAGGAAAACCATAATGGGAATGTATAAAATGGCAACAGACATGAACGACTACTTCAACAAAAAGAAAAAAACGGGTGGTGATGGCGGAGGAGGAAACTTTCCTCCAAGAAGTCCAAAAGCACCGAATATCGACTTTAACTTCAAAGGCTCTGGCTTCTTATACTTCATCATAGGACTTGTGGTTCTTTTAATGTTGGCAAAACCCTTCACAATCGTTGAAGAGGGCCAACGCGGTATCCTTTCGACCAACGGTAAGTATGAACCCAATGCACTACTCCCGGGCCTTCATTTCATTATTCCTGTGATTCAAAAGGTCTATTTGGTCGATACCAAAGTACGTATTATCAATTATGCTGATAGAATTGACCGTTCATCTGCTACAGGCGAGGGATTAAGCGTTAAGCCGGCAATTACAGTACTGGATAAACGTGGTCTTCCGGTTGGTATAGAACTGACCGTTCAATACCGACTTAATGCACAAAATGCAGCACAGACAATCTCTAACTGGGGCTTTACCTGGGAAGAGAAAATCATTAACCCTGTTGTTCGCGATATCGTAAGAAATGTTATCGGGCTTTATGATGCCGAGTCTCTACCAAAAAAACGTAATGAAATCGCTCGTGCTATTGAGCAAGGTATCCGTGACAGCGTTGACAAACAGGAAAATGCACCGGCAACACTTGAATCAGTACAGCTTCGTGAGATCATCCTTCCTCAGAAGGTTAAAGACCAAATCGAGCGTGTTCAACTAGCTAAACAACAAGTTGAACAGGCACAGCAAGAAGTCGAGAGAGCGAAACAAGAAGCTTTCAAACGAGAAGAGACTGAACGTGGTAAGGCCAATGCTATCAAGATAGCTGCAGAAGGTAGAGCAAAAGCGATTGAAATTGAAGCCGAAGCGCAAGCAAAAGCGAACAGAGTTATCTCTCAATCACTCACAACCAAACTTATCCAACTTGAACAGATCAAGGTGCAGGGTCAGTTTAACGAAGCACTTAAAGAGAACAAAGATGCGAAGATCTTCTTGACACCTGGTGGTTCTACACCTAATATCTGGGTGGATATGAAAGACAAACAAAAACAGATTGCCGCACAATAACACGAATGCTTGGAGCGATGCTTCAAGTAAAAGTGTTTAATTAAGTTGGCCTTCCGTCGATTTAATTCAATACTTTTATCTAAAGAAATCTAATTATGCAAAACACAATCAATAAAGTCGATTGGGAAAAGTCTGAACTTCTACCCGTCATTGTTCAAGAAATCGGTACCAATGAAGTGCTTATGATGGCTTATATGAACAAAGCAGCTCTTGAGCTTTCACTCAGTACAAAGATCGCACACTACTTCTCACGCTCCAAACAACGTATCTGGAAGAAAGGTGAGTCAAGCGGGCACACACAAGCTATCCAAGAGTTTTTACTTGATTGCGATAATGACACGCTTCTTATCAAAGTCGTTCAAGAGGGTGTAGCCTGTCATACGGGGCGAAAATCGTGTTTCTTTACCAACATCGAAACGGGAGAAAGTATTTCAGAAATCAAAGTGGACTCTACCGCAATGTACGGTGTTATCGATGAGCTCTATCATGTCATTCTGAATAGAAAAAATGCTGATCCAGAGAGTTCTTGGACGGCAAAACTCTTTGCCAAAGGGGAAAACACTATCCTCAAAAAGATCGTAGAAGAGGCAGGAGAACTCTGCTTTGCCGTCAAGGATGATAACGAAGAGGAGATCATCTATGAGGCAGCAGATCTTGTCTATCACTGCATGGTCGCTCTTGGGCTTAAAAACATCTCACCCGATCGTATCAAACAAGAACTGGCACGCCGTTTTAATATGAGCGGTATAGCTGAGAAAAACTCACGAGAACAATGAATCAATTAAGAACGACACTTCAAGACTTTGTTGCAACGCTGCATGATTATGATTATATCCTCTTTGCTGTCTCAGGGGCTCTCTTCTTTTTAATGCTGCTTCTTGCCATCATCCTTCGTCATAGAACAGGTCTATCCCTTCTGCTTGTACTATTCTCATTTATCGTTATAATAGCTGGACCGATAACAGGGTACAACTATATTCACTCTACCCTTTTTAAAACGGATATCACCGACCTTAAGATAAAACGGCTTGAGTTCTCAGAAGCCGTTGTTATCAAAGGGACACTGACAAATCTTGGTAAACAGTCTTATCATAAATGTAAAATATCTTCCAAGGCCTATAAAGGAGCTACCAACTTTTTTGAAGAGATCGTGCACCCGCTAAACCCTTTTATCGAAATGTCGATAATAGAACAAGAAGAGATCAATATCAGTGAGAGCATAGACTTTAAGATAATTCTAGAACCTTTTACTTATGCTAAGGAGTACAACATCTCAATCAAAGCGAACTGTTTATGAGTACTTATTTCACAATATGGCATTGGACTGCTATCATCTCAGCCATCATACTATTCTTTTTTCTCGTCATCATATCCTTAAGAGAGAAAAATCAAAAGACCGTTATCGCAATGATATTTTCTTCTTTTCTGGTCCTTTCAACAGCCACCTTCTTTTCTCTGCTGGCAATCGACAAATACACTAAAGTGGCAACTCTTTATGGTGTTAAGAACACCCGAATACTGCGCAATGAGAGCATAGTGTTTACCGGTTATGTAAAGAATAAAGGCGACTATACAATCGGTGAGATTGTATTAACAGTAAAACTGGTTAACAAAGGACATGTTACCGGTAATGTAAAAGGGGGAAGTTTCTACAAACCCAGCGGTTTTTTTGACTTTTTTGCATCACTGGGAGAAAAGAGTACCTACAAACCTCAAAAAGTTGTAGAAGAGTTTGTTGTTGCCAGGAATATTGAACCGGGGAAGGCGAAGTCATTCAGGGTTCAGATGAAATACCCGCCCTATTTTAAACACGTCTCGCACTTCACAACCATCAGTGCGCATTAGAGCTTAATACTTTAGCCCTATACGCTTAAGCTCTCTGTTAATGTGTCTGACCTGTGCATTTCGGTCTCTACACCACTCTGGAGCGATAAGACTTTCATCATCCACCCCGGCTGTGATACGCTGAACACTCACATGCTCCGGTTTTATCTTTATCGCTTCTAGAAGTACTTCCAAATAGAGTTCTTCCGAGATCGGTTCAAACTCTCCACGCGCATATTCATTTGCAAGCGCCGTTCTTTTTACAACATATAAGGGGTGGTATTTAACCGAGTCAATACCCCATTCATATGCCTTCTTTGCCGTTTCAAGCATCATTGTCTTGTCTTCGCCAGGAAGACCAAAGATAAGATGTCCACAGACATTCAGTCCAAGCTGCTTGGATTTCTGAATAAGTGCTCTAACATTGGCACTGTCATGTCCACGATTGATACGTTCTAATGTCTCATCATAGATCGACTGTATACCAAACTCAATCCAGATCTCTTTCGTTTTGTTAAGCTCAGCAAGATATTCCAGCGTCTCATCCGTTACAGAGTCTGAACGTGTACCGATGCTCAAACCGACGACATCATCAAAAGATAATGCTTTGTCATACAGAGCCTTTAACGTATCAAAAGGTGCATAGGTGTTTGTAAAGGATTGAAAATAGACAAGAAACTTCTTTGCTCCATACTCGCGCTTTGCTTTTGAAACAATGACTTCGAACTGTTTTTCAAGTTGTAAGAGTTGCTTCTCAAGATGAGGGTTTTCTGTAGAGTCAAGATTAAGATGGAACCCTTTGAGTTCTTGTACTTTACCCAGGCTCGGTGAAAAAGAATCGTTTTCACAAAAAGTACATCCTCCCCTTGCAACAGTTCCATCTATATTTGGACAGGTGAAACCTGAAATAGAGATAGGGGCCTTATAGACTTTTTCATGAAACTTGTTTTTGAGGTATCCCCCAAACGTATAGACTTGTTGAAGAGGCATTAGTACAGATACTCACCTGTAAAACACGCCGTACAATATTCATTGTCCTGTGAGTCAACACTTTTAAGAAGTGCCTCATGGCTAAGATAAGCCAAAGAGTCTGCCCCCATGAATTCACACATCTCTTGATTACTCATATTTGCAGCAAGCAGGTTCTCTTTATCCGGCGTATCAATACCATAATAACATGGATCCGTTGTCGGCGGTGAAGAGATACGCATATGCACTTCTGCTGCGCCTGCTTCTTTAAGCATTTTGACAATTCGCTTCGACGTTGTACCGCGCACAATCGAGTCATCAATAACAATAAGCTTCTTGCCTTTGATAAGAGAGGTGATCGGAGAGAGTTTCATCTTGACCTTAAGATCGCGCATTTGCTGCGTCGGTTCGATGAAAGTACGACCAATATAATGATTACGCATAATCCCCATCTCATACGGAATGCCGCTCTCTTGAGAGTATCCAAGTGCAGCGGGCACACCTCCGTCCGGTACAGGAACGACCATATCCGCATCTACCGGAGCAATCTTTGCAAGTTCAGCTCCCATATTCTTACGCATCTGGTAAACATTCTTTCCAAACACTTCTGAATCCGGACGCGCGAAATAAACATATTCAAAGATACAGTGCTTAGGTGTCGGCTCAAACACTTGAATAGACTGAGGCTCTTTTCCCTTTTCAAAAACAAGCAGTTCGCCCGGTTTGACATCACGGATATACTCAGCACCGACCAGGTCAAAGGCACATGTCTCTGAAGCCACAATAAAACCATCACCGACTTTTCCGATACTTAAAGGACGTAAACCATGAGGATCACGCATTGCAAACATCTTCGTACGGGAAAGAAAGACCAAGGAGTAAGCCCCCTGAATCTTCTTCACCGCATCAATAATGCGGTCTAAAAGTTTTCTCTCCTCACTTTTCGCAATCAGGTGGATTAGATTTTCCGTATCCATAAAGGTCTGAAATATTGCGCCTCTTTTGATAAGACCGTCACGAACCTCTTGAGCGTTGGTAAGGTTTCCATTATGCACGATTGCCATCTCACCTAGGTCATAACGTGCGAAGACAGGTTGAGCATCTAAAATAGAGTCATCACCGGCCGTTGAATAACGGTTATGCCCAATCGCAGAAGATCCTTGAAGTGTTTTCAGTTTCTGGTCATTAAAAACCTGCGAGACAAGTCCTCTATCCTTGATCGTATGTACTTTCTTACCATCAGCAGAAGAGATTCCGCAAGCTTCTTGACCACGATGCTGTAAAGAGTGAAGTGAAAAGTAAGCAAGTTTTGAGGCTTCAGGATGATTAAAAATCCCGACTACCGCACATTTTTCATTTAATTGTCTATCCATTTTAATCTAATCCTAAACAGTCTGATATGTTATATAGTCCGGCTTCTTGAGAAACCAGCCATTTTGAAGCACGTAAAGCGCCTTTCGAGAAAGTATGTCTTGATGTCGCCGTATGGTTCATCTCGATAAACTCACCCTCATTATAAAAGCCCACAGTATGTCGACCGACAATATCACCGCCACGTAGTGCCATGACTGCAATCTCGTCCTTCGTTCTCTCTCCTATATTTCCATTACGCCCGCTCACACGTACCTTGTCCAGATCAAGCCCACGACCTGCAGCTGCTGACTCAGCCAATGTCAATGCTGTCCCGCTTGGCGCATCTTTTTTATGCTTATGATGCATCTCTACGATCTCTATATCAAAACCTTCCAATACGCGTGAAGCCTGTTCTACCAATTTAGATAAAACAGCCACACCCAAGGACATGTTTGTCGCATAAAGAATCGGCATTGACTCACTTGCCTGTTTGATCAGGTTAAACTGATGAATATCCAACCCTGTCGTAGCAATCACAAGCGGTTTGGGAGTCTTTAATGTCTTTTCCAGAAGCGACTGTGTCGCTTCCGGCAACGAAAAATCCACCACGACATCACAGGCTTTTAAAAAAGCATCCAGATCATTCGTAACCAGAGCCGAAGGATCGATTGCAAAATCCAGACTGTTTCTTACAAATACTGAACCTAGAACAAGGTTCTCATCACTTTTGATATCTTCTAATAGAAGCTTGCCTACACGTCCTGTCCCGCCGTATACTCCAACTTTAATCATTCTCTCTCTTTATCCGTTAACTTTTTCATCGACATACGCTATAGCACTTAATGCCGCGATTGCACCATCACCAGCGGCACATACCACCTGCTTCGGAGCATCCACCCTCAGATCGCCTGCAGCGAAAAGGCCCGGTGTTGATGTTCTCATTTTAAGATCAACCAACACCTGTCCCTGCTCATTCAAATCGCAAATCGCCATGCCATTCTCATCTTTAAGCACCTGATTATTTACATCATTACCAACAAAGGTAAATATCCCCGGAACATCTATCTGACGATCTCCTTCGGGTGTCTTGACACTCAAACCTGTCACGCCCATCGCGTCACCAAATGCCTCATTGATCGTCGTGTTTAATATCAACTCAATATTCTGTGTATCCTTAACACGCTGAATCGTATTCGGTGCTGCACGGAACTTGTCTCTTCTATGCACCAGATAGACTTTCGTACAGATCTTGGCAAGATAAAGAGCCTCTTCCATAGCCGTATCACCACCCCCTATTACAGCGACCTCTTTCCCCTTATAGAAGAATCCATCGCATGTTGCACACGTAGAGACACCTCTGCCAAAAAGTTCGTCTTCACCTTTAAATCCTGCACGTCTTGGCGTAGAACCTGTACATACGATGACACTCATCGCCTCTTCACTGCTACCGTCACCCTTATGAATCACAAAATTCCCATCAGACTTTTGCTCTACTCTGAGTACTTCGACCATTGCGTGTTTCAGACCAAACCGCTGACACTGTTCAGGCCACGGCATCATCAAGTCCATCCCGGAGATTTCACCAGTGACACCAGGGTAGTTTTCGATTTCAGAGCTGCCTGTAATCTGCCCACCAGGCATCCCTTTTTCAAACATTGTTACATTTTCCAAACCACCACGAGTCGCATAAAGACCAGCCGTAAGACCTGCAGGTCCGCCACCAATAATTGCCAAATCTAACATGTCAAACCCTTTATAATCGTTCTATAGTTCATCAGGAATTTCATTAATCGTATCTAGTTCTGCAATGATACTATCTTGTTTATAAAGACCCTCTTTAACTTTCTTAATAATAAAGACAGAGGGCGTTTTATATATGTTGAACCGCTGAATGATACTGAGGATTGTATTTGTTCCTGAACGTACATAAGTCACATGTTCATTAGATGGGAAATCTTGCTGATAATAATCGATTGCCAATATTTTATATCGAGGCCTGAGTTTATTGATACTTTCTACCGTCTGCGCCTGTTTAGAACTGTAAAATATGACAAGATAGCGCTCTTCATCCGGTATAAATATCTTACCCTTCTCATAGACGAGCCATTGGTTAAAATCAATAAACTTATATTCTTGGAATTTATAGTTGAAGTAAGCGAAGGCAATCGCTATCATGCCTGCGCCAAAAAAAGAGGCGAGAAGGGTGCCGACTGAAAAAAGTCCGCTACCGCGTCGTGCCATAGATTATGCTAATAATGCGTTTAGTTTTTCTTCAAAAGCTTGTTTAGAAGCAGCACCAACCATCTGCTCAACAACTTCACCGTCTTTGAAAAGGATGATAGTTGGGATTGAACGGATACCATATTTGATTGCGATATCTTGTTCTTCATCTGTATTTACTTTACAAATTTTTGCTTTTCCATCATAATCTTCTGCTAGTTCTTCAATAACCGGAGCAATCATACGACACGGCCCACACCATGGTGCCCAAAAGTCAACTAATGCAACACCATCTTTAATTGTTTCATCAATGCTAGAAGCCGTAAGTTCGATGTATTTTCCCATCTGTAGTTCCTTGTTTAAGTTTAATTAGAAGTATTATACCTTCAAATTCTTTAAAACCTCTTAGTAGGAATTCAAATTAGGAGTAATTTTATCCTGTTTAAAGAAAGCCCTTACAGTGTGATGTTTTCCACTAGTTTACAGCTATCATTTTGAATAGAAATCGCATCGATTTGAAAAGCCAGGTCCAGATTTCTCTTCTGCATAAAACGCTGGGCTGTATTGATAACATGTCGAAGTTTTTTTGGGGTGATGTTATAAAGCGGATCATAAGAACTTCCGCTTTTCACTTCAATAAAATGCAGGATCCCATCTTTAATTGCGATGATATCAATTTCTCCCCCTCTAAGAGTGAAATTTCGCTCAATGATCTGAAAACCGTGTTCTTGGATATATTTACAAGCTTTTTCCTCTGCAATATTTCCAAGAGTTCTACTCATTTAAAGCTCCATTGCTCAGTTCATTATAATTATCAACAAAGGGAAAAAATTTATTTACGCACAGATAATCTCAACTTGAATAGATTTGAATGCAGCTGTCATGATGAGCTCATCACTTTTGTCACCAAAGATATGGTTGAGTTTTGAATCAGCATGATGAAAAGTGGTATACAATGTTTTTGGCTGAACCTTATCTGTGAACTTGACAGTTAATGGATTGGTTTGTCCATATTGAGTCTTTAAAATAACTTTTTCACTTGTGAAGTCTGCTGCATCGTCTTCATGTACAAGAAGTATATCTTCAGTATGCCTCTTCATGAGTTTATCTGTGTACTTAGTCTGCGCAGAGTTATTGTAATGCGCCATAATTCTACCCGTTGTCAGGTAATACCCTTTTAGCTCTTTCTTTCTAATCTCTTCTACCATCCCTGAGAGTTTGTAGCCATGGTATCTAAATGCACCGATACCGTCTTTTGTCCTAAAGTCTTCTCGGTGTAGAACAGGCGTTCCTGTACCATCGTCATTGATAGGCCATGAAATACCTGCTTTTTCATTGTCTCTTAGTACTTTATAAGAAGCACCCACAAAACGGTTTGTTGCTGTTTTACGAACATCTTCCCAAATATCTTCAGAAGACTCAAAACCGTAATTACCACCCATCTTGTCATCAAGAAGCTTGATAACTTCCCAATCATCTGGCAGGTCCGATTGTACCAATGGTGTTGAGAGGTGCACCTTTCTCATCGCATTGATATAGATACCTGTTTTTTCATAAGCAGATTTAACACCCACGACAATATCTGCACGTCGTGCAATATCCGTCATAAACAGCTCTTGAACAAAGATAAGCTCCAGGTTTTCAAATGCTTGAATCAGTTTATTAAGGTTGGGATGGATATGCGTTAGATCTTCCCCGATGTTTAAAACACCTTTGATTGTACCCTCTAACATACCATCTACAAGTTGCGGTGTCATAAGACCCACTTCTTTTGGTGCTTGATAATCTGGAGCATAGTAAGGAAGCATCCCCATATCGCAGGCTCCCTGAACATTTGTCTGTCCACGAAGCGGCATGACACCCGCGCCATCTTTACCGATGTTTCCTGTCATCAATGCAAGGTGAACAATGGCCATTACTGCATATGAACCATCTGTATGTTCTGTAATCCCAAGTCCCCAAAGAATTAATGATTTTTTTGTTGCATATTCACGGGCAATCTCAGGAAGCATATCTGCTAAATATTCATAACCTTCAACCTCTCTGAAAAATTCAGGGTTTGCATAGGGGTCATTTAGAATACTTTCTTTATAATGTTCCCAGTTTTTTGTTCGGCTTTTAATAAAGTCTTTGTTGTATAACTCTTCAGTAATGATAGTATAGGCCATCATGTTTAATACAAGCAGGTTTGACTCATGTGGCGTGATTGCTTTATATTTTGAGAATTTATGAAGTTTGATTTCGCGTACATCAAAACACGCGATCGGCGTTCCGTTTTGTGCTGCTTTAATCATACGGTTACCCACAATCGGGTGTGCTTCGGTTGTGTTAGAACCCATAACGATCATAAACTCTGTTTTATAGATATCGTCAAATGGATTGGAGGCTGCACCTTCACCAATGGTAAGTCTCATTCCCTTTAATGATGGAGAGTGACACACTCTAGCACAGTTATCTACATGCGGAGAATCCAGTGTGTAACGTGTAAATTTTTGAAAGTAATAAGCAGACTCACACGAGGTTCTAGCTCCGCCAAGTGAACATACCGATTTACGACCATATTTTTCTTGGATGTCTTTAAGCTTCATCGCTCCAGCAGTCGTAGCTGCTTCTAAATTAGACTCATACCATGTATCATCTAAATCAACTAAGGTATCCGCTATTTTTTCTTTAATATGTGGATTCTTTTCTAAGAAACTTTTACGAATTCTAGGTACTCTGATTCTTTCTTTTGAGTCAACAAAATCAAATCCATATTTTCCCTTAACACAAAGCTGACCTTCAGAGGTTGCCCCATCAGGGTGTGCAAAGATCTTTTTGATTTTGTTTTCTTTGACATCTACATGAGCAGCAATATCACAGCCTACACCACAATATGCACATACACTATCAATAACTTCCACGAAAATACCTTACGAGCATGGCATATGCCCTTGAAAAAATAATTGTGACATAGTAGCTTTGTCTCTCTTAAAAAGAGAACAAATCAAACGAGAATCAAAATCATTAAAGTAGTTCTAAGAGAATGCTATAGAGTGATTTTTAGCTAAGAAGAGCTTTTAGTATTCGTACCAATGTACATCAATGAAAATGCGATTATTTTCCTCTCTCAAACGTAGAGAAACCTGAACATCAAAAGGATTCCCATGGATAGTAATATGTTGCCAATCAAATTGGATATAACCTTCTTTAGCTAAACGCGAAAACATATGATTAGCCTTCAGCTTGGATGATTCACCATCAGGTTGATATTCAGGAGATATCTTTGCCGGATGAAGTGCCTTCATGACATCCACTGAGCTGATATCTAAAAGTTCTAATGCCCTTTTATTTGCTTTAACAAAATATTCATTCTCAATTACAAGCAGAGCATCTTTATTTCGTAAGAACAGTGCATCAATATTCTCCGCCAAATCCATAAAATACTCCCTTTTCAGATATTATAGATACAAAAGAAAAAAACTAAAATTAAACAGAAAGGTTAACTTTAACCTTAAAAAATTTCTTTTAAGGTTAAGCTTCGATACGAATCATCGTTGGAGTTGATTTTACAAAAGAGACGGCATCAAGTTCTGATAGTATACTTTGTATATTTTTTTCAACCGCTTCATGTGTAGCAAAGAGAAGGTTCGCACTCCCATCGATACAGGGGCGCTGCAGTAAAGTTTCAATAGAGATATTATGATCAGCGAACATTTTCGTCACAGCGGACAATACACCTGGTTTATCTTCTACACCCATACGGATATAATATTTAGAGACAATTTCATCTTTCGACTTTAATTTCAAGCCCTTATCAAGCGGTGTTTGAAAGCCCAGCATTGGAGAACGTTTACCCGAACGCGCAATATCAATAATATTAGCGACAACGGCAGAAGCTGTTGCATCACCTCCTGCACCAGGTCCATAGTACAACGTCTCACCCACCATATCACCAATCACAGAGACCCCATTCATCACACCATCGATCTTTGCAATCATCTCATCTTTCTTCACAAGCGCAGCATGTGTACGAAGTTCGACCTCGTTGCCTGTCTTTTTTGCAATGGTCAACAGTTTGATGGCATACCCGAATTCTTTGGCAAAAGAGATATCCTCTTGTGTGATCTTCTCAATACCCTCAATAAGAATATCCTCCGGTTTCGCATCAATCCCATAAGCGATAGAGGCTAGAATAAGAAGTTTGTGTGCCGCATCAAATCCGCCTATATCAAAGGTCGGATCTGCTTCTGCATACCCCAGGGCCTGAGCTTCATCTAAAATCGCTTGGAAATCGACACCCTCATTCATCATTTTCGTCAGCATATAGTTACAAGTACCATTCATGATACCTCTGATTGACTTTATATGATTAGCCGAAAGACCATCGCGAAGTGCATTGATAATAGGAATACCACCCGCTACAGATGCCTCATATTCAAATGGAATATCACCTGCAAGTTCTTGAAGTTCATACCGGTGATAGGCCAAAAGTGCTTTATTGGCTGTAACAACAGCTTTGCCTTTCTTAAGAGCCGCCTTCACCACTTCAAAAGCTTCTTCAACGCCACCCATCAACTCAACAACTATGTCGATTTCAGGGTCGTTAATGATGTCCATCGGGTCTTTAGAGAGCTTGATATCAACACCACGGTCTTTTTCAAGATTGTTGACAACACCACTGATAACACGGATCTCCTGGCCAGCACGTGCTGTAATGATGTCTGCATTCTTCTTTAAGATATTGACTACAGAAGTACCTACTGTCCCGACACCGATTACACCGACTTTAAGCATCATCGTCCTTTGGTATTTCACAATTAAACTGCTTTAGGAACTCTTTGATATTTCTTGCTGCTTGACGGATACGATTGTCATTTTCAATCAAAGCGATACGCACATAGCCTTCACCGTCAGGCCCGAAACCGATACCTGGAGCAACCGCTACGCCGGCTTCAACCAAAAGGCGTTTTGAGAACTCCAAGGAACCAAGATGCGCCACGCACTCGGGTATTTTTGCCCATACGAACATTGATGCCTGATTCTTACGCATAGGCCAGCCGGCTTTTGTAAATGCGTCGATCAAGACCTCTTGTCTGTGATTATATTTATCCGTGATCTCCTGCACACAAGTCTGATCACCGTTAAGTGCGACCGTAGCTGCCACTTGGATCGGTGTAAACATCCCATAATCCAGCCATGATTTTATCTTCTGAAGTGCACCAATCAATTTTTTGTTTCCTACGAAGAAACCAACGCGCCATCCCGCCATGTTATATGACTTCGAAAGCGTAAACGATTCGACCGCCACATCTTTAGCTCCCGGAACGGACATAATGGAAGGTGTCTTATAACCATCAAAAGTAATATCGCCATACGCAATATCAGAGATGATATAAAATCTTTTCTCTTTTGCCATGGCAACAAGTCTGACGTAAAACTCCTGTGTAACCGTTACCGTTGTCGGATTATGCGGAAAGTTTACCAAGACATATTTTGGCTTAGGAGAAGTCTCTCTGAAAACTCTCTCAAGATCCATAAAGAATTGGTCTTCATCTAGGTTGTAATCTTCGTCATACACAATACCGAACTTGACGACAGAACCACCCGCAAGGATAAAAGAGTATTCATGGATCGGGTAAGTCGGATCAGGGACAACAGCGACATCGCCCGGATTTGTAACGGCATACGCCAGGTGGGCATACCCCTCTTTTGAACCTATTACGGTAACACATTCGGTATTTGGATCCAAATCAGCATCAAAACGGCGCTTGTACCAATCCGAAATCGCAACCAACAGTTTTGGGATACCTTTGGATGCAGCATACCCATGAGTTTTCGTCTTTTGGGCAGACTCGACAAGCTTTGCTCTTATATGTTCTGGTGTATCCCCATCAGGATTTCCCATTGAAAAATCAATCACATCTGCACCGGCACGGCGCTCTTGCATCTTAAGCTCGTTTACTTCTGCAAACACATATTTTGGCAGTCGATCTATACGACCAAACTGTATCTCATCGAACATTTTTTCACCTTATTTGAAGGAACTACTTGACCCCCTGGGTCTGTACACGTAATCCATCTTTGATATTTTTCAAACTGTATAGATCGGCTATCTTTACGTAGGCCGCATCTTGAGGAAGCTCCAACTTGATCTTTTTAGTTCTCTTATCGCGTTTATATACTTTTAATAGATGAAGCTCTTTGTCATAAATTGAAACGTAAGGATACCAATTATTTCCTTTTAAACTCCATAGTGTTAATGATTTTGATGATTTTACATTCAGCCAATGCTCATAAAGCGACTTCTTAAGTTCTCTTTCCTTATACGGAGGTAACTCTTCAAGCATTAAATAGGCATTTTTCATATCAATATGATAGGACCAGTCAGTTTTGCTATGACGATCGATATCAACGATGTCACAACCCCTTTTCTGAAGAGCAGACTTTAATAATACGGGGTCGATAGCATATTCTCCCGTCAAACGTATCGTCCAAAAGAAGCCGCTTTCATCCTGTTTTGAGTGGTCTGTTATAAATCGATAATAACCCATTGACTGTAAGGTGTCACTCATAATCTTTACAAAAAAAAGAGGGTGTCCGCTTGATTGGAATGTCAGATGCATCTCTTGAGGTTTTTTAAAGAAAAGGTCTAATAAGCCATTGTCTTTTAGAGTCTGGATGACATTAGCGACATCTACACGATCCTTCATGTAAAAATTATCTTCGTTTGCGAAAATGATCTTGATAAACTTCACATGCCGTGCATATGCTTTATCGCCTATGAGTTTTTTTATCTTTTCCTGTAAAAGATCTTTTTGCTGAGCACTCTCCTGAACTCCTGGCTCCAAGATAGACTCTTCACCATGCAGGACACTAAAGCCAAGAAAAAGTATAAATAAGAGTCTTTTTACCAAGCCCTACCTCTGTTTTTTTCTTTAAACTCACTCCGTGTCAGCTTGTTCAAAACACCGTCCTCATAAGCAAACCACACCTTCTGCTCATCCTGGAACCTCTTCTCTTCATCATTAAGCTCAAAGTTGACAAAACCGTGTCCCATCACTAAAAGCCAATTCTTATCCGGAGCAAGCTCGACAGGCTCCGAACCGAGTTTTTGTGTACGCTGGAAAGTCTCCATATCTATGATCCCAATCCAGAGGTTGCTGCGTGGGATGATCTTAAACTTGCTCGAATGTATCGGTTCTATTGGAATCTCTTCCGGTACAGAGAGTTGAGCCACTGTGGTATTTCCAAGATGATTGAGGTTTGCTTTCGCTTCTTGAATTGCAATGGTATCAAGTTCTTTTTCCACTCCCTCTGTTTCGGTCTCAATGACCGACTTATCAAGGGACTCTTCTTTATCTGATGCATTGGAAAAGTTTAATATACCAAGTAAAATACCGGCAAAAATCAGAGTACCCGCAATGTAGACGCTTTTATTTGCAGGTTTTTTCCCACCCTCTTGTGCACTGATGACAAAGGGTTCTTCTTTTATTGATGCACCTTGATTGAACCTGTTGTTGTAGGCCTCACGTACTTCATGAAGATCGACACCGAACTCACGTTCGAGAATTGAAATAAATCCCGTAAACTGTATCTTGTTCATCGAAGAGTAGTTCTCGTTTAAAATATCTTCTACAAATTTTTTTGCAATATGTGTCTTCTCATAAATCTTGTGCGCCCCAATTTCACGAAGTTTTTCCAGACCCGTCATTTACACCTCCTTATTATCTCATCCTATCCATGATAATCGCACCTGCTACACTCACGTTTAAAGAATCAAAATCATTTGCCATCTCTATCGAGACCTTTTTATCAAGTTTCTTCTGTGCACGAGAAGGAATCCCTTCGGCTTCATTTCCCATGATCAAGGCACGCTTACCCTTGCACTCTATTTTACGGATATCCTCACCATCCATAGCCGCGCCATAAAGCGTAAATCCTTCAAGTTTAAGTTCATTCATAACATCATAAAGATTATGGACATGCACGATCGGCATATCATAAGCTGCACCCGCACTGCTTCGCACTACATTTTCCGCAGAAAACTGCTTAATCCCACTCACAACGACAGCATCGACACCAAGGGCATAGGCTGTACGAATGATCGCACCCATATTCCCCATATCTGTAATACCTGCCAATACGACAATGAACTCTGCCTTTGGCAGGTCTTTAAGATCGTACAGGTTAAGTTCATCCACTTCAGCCAGAAATCCTTGATGGTTCCCTGTCTTACTCATCGACTGAGCCGCATTTGCCGGGATTCTCTTAAGTTCAAAATCCATGCGCATCAGGCGTGAATACTCTTTTTTATCAAGCTCTTTTGAAAGAAAAAGGGTCTTAATACTTTTCGGATGTTTTTCAATTAGGTAGTAAACCGGTTGTTTTCCATATATTATCATGGTGAGGAGTTTATCCAAAAATCTCTTAAGTATATGACAATATGATAAAAATAAAGTAAACGAGAATAAAAGAGAGTGAGATTTATCGCTATCTGTTACGCTTGGAATAATCTGGTTCCAAGATATTAAGAAGAATCACATCTCAAGAAGACGTTGATAACAAGCCTTGGTATTTTCACCAGTTATCTTGGAAATAAGTTTCGCAGCGGATTTTTTGGGAATATCAAGTTCCAGAACATCTTTTTCGCTCAAAGCACTTTGTCTTGCCTCACCCGCCTCGATGACAATAACCCATTCGCCTTTAATTGAATCTTTCGTAATCTGTTTTGACATATCAGAAGCTTGACCGTGAAAATAACTCTGATACTTTTTACTCAACTCTTTTGCACAAAAAACCCGACGATCAGGTACCTCTTCATGTAGCTCCTTTAAAAGCTTTTCAAGACGGTGTGGTGCCTCATAAAGTATCGTTGTAAAACCGTTATATAGTGCGTTCTGAAGTGCTTGTGCTCTCTCTTTTCCCTTATGTGGCAAGAACCCGAAAAAAAGCATTTGTGTATTGACAAAACCGCTTGCGACAAATGCTGTAAGCAATGCATTGGCCCCTGGCAGTACATCATATTCAATTTGATTTTCCTGACAGTATTTAACCAGAAGCTGTCCCGGGTCACTGATTCCCGGCATACCGGCATCAGAGACATAGACCACATTGGCATCAAAGAATGATGGTGAAAGTTTTTCAATAAAAGCCGCTTCATTGTGTGAGTGAAGGGAGACAAACTCCTGCTCTTTGCGTTCAATACTGTAACGCTCTTCTAAAATATGCAGAAGTTTTTTAGTTACACGGGTATCTTCACAGAGTAAAACTTCAGCCTGACTTAAAGCTTCCATGGCTCTTAGGGATATATCAGCAATATTTCCGATAGGTGTTGGGACAAGTGTTAGCATGATAGACTTCTTTCAAGTCTTAAAATTGTTTTGGTGAAGAAAAGGCTTAAAAAACATGATAGCCAAAGGCCATCAAAGGTTTGACTAGTCGAGGTTGTAACGTTTTTTGAATTTATCAATACGTCCAGCAGTATCTACCATACGCTCAGAACCTGTGAAGAACGGGTGACATTCATTACAGATCTCTACACGGATCTCGTTTTTTACGCTTCTTGTGTCAAATGTGTTACCACATGCACACGTTACTTTACAATCAACAACGTCTGGGTGAAGATCTTTTTTCATCACTATTTCCTTATGTGTCACGCTATGTACGTAATCACGGTATATTTTTTTTAAAATCCGTACGGGGGCGGATTTATTGTAAACGGGATTATAGCGGAGTTTATCTTATTTTTCAATTAGTCTTAATAGCACTAATCCAAAACTTCTTCTTCAAGAAAGTGACTCATATCTATTTACAGACAAAACGCTCCTGTCAAATCAACACCTTTGACGCAATCGCCATAGCTGCCGATTCGGAACGCAAGATCATCGGTGTATCAAGACGGAAACTTTTCAGTCCTTCCAACTTTTGACGTTCACTCTCTGAAAATCCACCCTCGCAACCTATCAATACAGTTTTGATCCCATCATCACACGAGAGCACGTTATCACAAAAATCCAAAACGACTACATCAGGGTTCTGCTCCAAGAACAACTCCAAGTTCTTATAGGTTTTAAACTCCATTTTCCTACTGCGTCCACATTGCTGTGATGATGTCTCCAAAATACGCTCATATCTCGCAATATCAGTCTTAAAGTTCTTTTGACTCCGCTCACAGTAGATGAAACTGATCGTGCTTACCCCTATTTCGTTAAGACTCGGCAACACTTTTTCAACCGACTTGGGGTCAATCACACACCAGGCAATATGAAGTTCCTTCTCTGCTCCTACCGCTTTAAGCTCACTCTTTAGATGCTCTAGTTCGGCCGAGCGACCATCAACAGAGAGAACTTTATAGCTGTGAAGCTCCTCACTATTTGTACGTGTCCTAAAATAGAGAAGATCGCCAACACTGTGCCGACGAACTTTAAAAAGGTATTTATACTCTTCCCCTTTTAGTTTCAATATGGCTTTTCCCGCCTCATCGTTAAAAAGAAACTGCACTGCTCATCTCCGAAAAAACACTGACTCCAATAAGTAAAAAAAGTTCTATCAACTGATACCTGAAACCCAGTCTTTTATACCTGTCCTCTTGCATAAGTTTGAATTTTATGACCTTGGAAAGGGCCTTGTTTCTTTTAATCTCAAGAAAAGAAATAATAAAAAACGTCACAGTCATCAAAAGGTTCGCAGGTGTAAAGCTAAGCTGATTGACTTGACTCATATCAACTCCTCCTGAGATCATTGCTTCTTGTACGGCAAGCATAATCGCTCCGGTAAGGGCAATAAAACCTAACAGGCTCAGATGAAAAAGCATCAATACTTTTATGATTTTTACAAATTTTTTAAAATCGCCCTTCACCTTGTGCATCGCTATCATAAACAAAAGGATTACAACCAATCCAATGACAGAGTATATGTGAACAGCTTGACTCATTGCATACATTTCATTCATAAAAACCATCCTAAAAGTTAGATTTTACCCTAAGTTACCTATAATTAAGCGATATTTCACAAAGGTATAGAATATGGCAATATTAATAGAAGACGCGCTTAAACAGATTGATGAATGGGTTGAACCTCTTCACTCTGAGATTGTTTCTCTCGAAGCTTCTTTAGGTCGTATTTTATCAAACGATGTTGTCGCCGTTTATAACCTTCCAGCCTTTAATAACTCTGCAATGGACGGTTATGCCATCAAGCATACCGATGCCGGCAAAGAGGTGATCGTAGGCGAGACGATCTTTGCCGGTGATGATTCTGATGCAATCGTTTCACAGGGATGTGCCTTGAAGATAATGACAGGAGCACGCGTCCCTCTTGGTGCCGATGCTATAGTACCGATAGAAGATATCGAACAGGTGTCCGATAATATCATTGCCCTCCCAGAAAATATCAAAGAAGCTCAACATATCCGTTATGCCGGCGAGGACATAAGAGCTGGTGATCAACTTCTAGAAGCCGGACATAAACTGCATGCCCATCACATCACCATGTTGGCTTCTCAAGGGATCTCTCATGTCTATGTTACCAAACGTCCGCGTGTTGCTGTTTTTGCTTCAGGAAAAGAGCTTAAGATGCATTTTGAAAAAGTCGAAGAGCACCAGATCTACAATACCAACACACCGACTTTTCTTGCCAGGGCCAAGGAACTTGGCTGTGAGGTGATCTTTATAGGAACCTCCGAAGACACCCTTGTGGACATAAAAGCACATATATCTTCAGCCCTTGAAGACTCTGACCTTATCATCACATCCGGTGGCGTTAGTGTTGGGGATGCAGATTTCACGAAAGAGGCCTTTGCATCATTTGATTACGAAGCCTATTTCTCAAAAATCGATATAAAACCCGGAAAACCGACCACTTTTGGACGTATTGGAAGAACCTATGTGTTAAACCTGCCCGGGAATCCTTTGGCGGCTGCCGTTAATTTTGAGATCTTTGCACAAAGTATCATCTTAAAACTCCATAATGCAAGGCTGCCTTATATCGGAAGTTTTAAAGCGAAGATGAAAGATGACTTCGTACAGCGTCCGGGTAAATTTACTGTTATTCCGGGATATTATGACGGAGAGTTTTTCAATCCCATCGAAAAAAGAAGCCCGGGCATGATCTCACCCTTAGCACAGTCCAATGCCTTTATGATCACCGATAATAAGATTGCAGAGATAAAAAGCGGTCAGGAGATTTTACTCATCCCGACACGATGGCAGATGTGTACAAAAGAGAAAAGCGAAATTATTACCCGCGCCTAGACGGTATCAGGATTGACAAAAACCTCACCTGTGAGAACTTTTTGCCACAGGTCTCTGTCATGCCAATCTTCTCTGACAGCATCTGAGAAGATGATCTCTTCAGGTTTGATGTGTCCCATCTTCTCACTATAGGCATCCTCTTCAAAACCTTGTGCATATCCTGTTTTTGTCTCATGCACGATCACAGAGTTGAGTCTTACCTCTTTTTCTCCGTTCATCATCTTCGTGCATGCCAGCATCTTGTCTATCATAATGAAAATCACACGAGAGAACTGTTCAGCTGATGGAGAGACCGGAAGCTCAACCCATCTGGATGAGTGCTTTTTCATATCATCTATGTATTGTGCATCATCACCTGACCATAATGTGATAGAATGGTCAAACGAGTCAATGAGGTCTTTTATTGACTGTTTCATCAAACCGAAATCAAATACCATCTGACCATGATCTAAAAAATTGGACTCAAACAGTACTTCTATCTCATATGAGTGCCCGTGAATGGATGCTCTGCAACGCTCGCTTGAACAACCACGGACGATATGGGCATTTTCAAATCTAAAAAGCTTTCGAATTAACATCTACACCCCTTTATTCTGATCCCAAAGACGTATATGAAGCCTATCACTGTACACATACCCTTTGCTTTTGCAATAATCAATAACATATTCACTGTGCGATTCCAGCTCTTTCCTACTGCCACCTTTAGGCATACAGTATACCGAAATGGATGGGGCAAACTTGATGATCCCGCCGATCTCTTCATCAACCCCTTTTTCCAGCGACTCCTTATCCACGGTGAACTTAAAAAAAGCATCCTGCGAATAGGTTGCAATGTTTTGAATCGCTTCGGCATTGACACGCTTGCTTTCATTCTCACCACTGTTGCTGAGTTTCACAGAAAGAGCAAAGGTACAGCGCTGATAGACACGGAACTTCTCAAAATCGACATTTATCGCTCCATTTGTCTCGAAAGTAACACGATGGCCTTTGCCCAAAAGAAACTCAATAAAGGCTACAAAAAGCTCGTCATTCGCATATATAAGCGGTTCTCCACCCGTCAATACAATATCTGCCTTGATAGGAAGGGTATAGGAGTTATAGATAAAAGCCAGTTTTTCTAGAGAGTCCACTTCTATCCATGTCGAACCAAAGTGTTTTCTGTCCACGGCATAGACTGTATCACAACCAAGGACTTCAACACCTTCCGGTGAGGTCTCTGAACACCCAAACCCCTCACATTTCATATTACATCCGCCAAAACGAAAAAACAACGAAGGTGTGCCCAGGTATTTTCCTTCACCCTGAATAGAATAAAAATGCTCAACCAGATAAATCATCAGCCACCCGTCTCGTAAAAAGCACGTGTAGAGGCTTCTCCATCTTCCTCACTCCAACGGTTCTTTTCCGGTTTGGTCCGAATGACCTCTTTAAGCACAAGAGCAGCCTCTTTAATGTCCCCTCGTTTGACGGCATCATGAATACTCATCGCCTCATCAAAATAGAGACAAGGAATCAGATGCCCTTCGGCCGTCAAGCGAATACGATTACATTTCGTACAGAAATCATCTTTATATGGCTCAATGATCCCGAAACGGTATCCATCTTCACATCGGTAATAATGTGAAGGGGATGTCGCATCAAACCCTTCATCCGTAAACATGTATTTTTCGCCTATAAGCTTTAAAAGGGATTCGCTTTTCATCCCCTTGATATCGACATCTGCATGAATATTCTCCATATACTCGATATATCGTACGGTAATGTCACGCTCTTTACAGAACTCCATCACATCAAGGATCTCATTTTCGTTCATCCCGATCATAGGGACCATGTTGACCTTGACCTTCAGGCCGACTCTTAGCGCCTCTTCAAGGCCTGATAGGACCTTGGCCAAGACATCTTTCTTTGCGATCTTCTCTGCCACGTCGGGAATAAGACTGTCAACAGAGATATTGATTCGTTTCAAGCCGGCATCTTTCAACTTCTGTGCAGAACCCTCCAATAGATATGCATTGGTTGTCATTGCCAAGTCTATCTCGGGACAGTAATCGTAGATCATCTTAATAAACTTGTCCAGATCTTCTCGTAAAAGTGGTTCACCACCTGTGATACGTATCTTCCTGATACCTTCATCAATGGCTACTTTTATAAACAAGAAGAGCTCTTCAAATTTAAGAAGGTTCTCTTTCGGAACCCATGAAAAAGGCTTTTCGGGCATACAGTATTGGCATCTGAAGTTACATCTCTCTGTTACAGAAACACGTAAATAATCTACCGTTCGGCCATAACTATCAACTAACATATATTTTCCTAATCATAAACACAATAACTATTTAATAAACATTTCATTTTTGAAAGATTAACTAAATAGAATTAGTTTGTTAATTGTATCTATAATTAAATTTGATTTTTATTAGTCGTTTAAGGGCATCAAGTCACTCAGCATGACTTTTTGCAGAACTACTTTGCTCTTTTTTAACCGGGATAAAGCGTCCAAAGACAAAGAGTAACAAGGAGATCGAAACAATCAGGACTGCCGCATAATGAAGATCTTGATAATTATTGATAGCAATTTTAAAGACGATTAAGAGGGCTTCAATCAACAGGGCGATTACAATGGATGCGATGAAGGTTATCAAGCTCTTTGGATTAAACGATTCCGAAATATTTTGCGTTTTTGGCAAGACTTCCTGCTCATATATCGTCTTACCCAGATCAAAGACAGCCAGACCAAGTGTCAAAGCAATAACAGGCTTAAACACTACTTCCAGACTCATAGCTTCGTCTGAAAAAAGGTAAAATCCGAAAGAGCCCAGGCCATACAGGGCCACAAAGAGCCCAAACATAAGCAGGCCACCGCCGATCAGTGAATAGGAAAAACGGCTCAGCTGTCGGAACCTGGTGTTGGCTTCAATCAAATGAAAACGCTCCAATAGGGTACGCAATCTAAAGTCTAAAAATATATAACCATCATCACTCTTATATATCACTGTAATGCATAGATAACCGGATGCACCGGAAATATAGGGTTCACTGACACAATAACGTGTTTTAAAATCACATGATTCTACTAGATAGCTACGATCCTGTCCAATATGATCTATATCTTCTATCGCATCACTGATATTGGCTGAAGTCTGTACCAGTTCTTCATCACAGGCATACATCAGCTCCAAGCTGGGTAAAGTATTATGCAGTTGTCTATAACTTTTCGGCGAGACGTCTTTGAAATGAAGTCTATGCAGAGTAGAGATAATAAATTTTTTGATTAGTGGGCTGTTTGCCTCATAAATATGTACTAAATTTTGCATCGCATTCCTTTGGTTATAGTATAACCACTTGTCAATACAATATGTATATATCCATGCGTAAAGTTTAATCAGTAAAAGGTTTAATAGAGTTTCATAGAAATCAGATGATGGTATATCAAGAGAGAGTGAAATAAAAATATAGAGCAGAATGCTCTATATCTAAAAGGAAGATTAGCGACGAATCTCTTTGATACGTGCTTTCTTACCTGTAAGATCACGAAGATAGTAAAGCTTCGCACGACGAACACGACCGCGACGGATTACTGTAATCTCATTAATGCTATCTGAATAGATAGGGAAAATACGTTCGATACCAACACTGTTAGCGCCGATTTTACGAACTGTAATTGTTCTACCAGTACCTGTACCGCTCATTGCGATACAAACACCTTCATAGTTTTGAACACGTGTTTTGTCGCCTTCTTTAATAGTTACGGCAAGACGTACAGTGTCACCAGCGCGAAAATCTGGAACATTTTTCTCAGAGATTTGTGCGTTTTCGAAGTTTTCGATGTACTTATTTCTCATATTTTTTCCTTCTTTGATGCTTTTTTAGCTGATCAGGTCGAAAATATTTCGTCTTGCACTCAGACAAGAGAATTTTTAGTGCTGAAATTCTAGCACGATTTCCCTTCATATATTCTGATGGTGCATCCATATTTTCGTATTTAGGCGGTCGAGCGAAAGCAGGTGCTTCCAGAAGTAAGCCTTCAAAGCTCTCTTCATCTAAGGATTCTTGATTTCCAAGAACACCTTCTACATTCCTGCTTATAGCATCTGCCATCACCAATGATGGCAGTTCTCCACCCGTCAATATATAATCACCGATAGAAAACACTTCATCGGCAAACGTTTCAATAACACGCTCATCAATCCCTTCATAACGACCGCTTACAAAGGCAATATGCTCTTTCTTCGCTAAACGTTTGGCATCGTTTTGATTAAACGGTTTGCCAACCGGTGTAGCAAAGATGATATGCACATCATCTTCTTTTAGTCCATTTAGGGTATCAAACAAAGGCTGAGGGGTCATTACCATTCCGGCTCCCCCACCAACAGCTGTGTCATCGACCTTTTTCCACTTATCCGTACTTTTATCTCTAGGATTGACATAGGCAATCTCTAAAAGATCTTTCTCTATCGCACGCGACAAGATAGAATCTGTAAAGTAACCTGAGATCAACTCAGGAAACAGTGTGATAAAGCTAAACTTCATCAGCTCGCTTCGAGGATATCTAATCCTCCCTGCACCTTGATGATTTTAGCTTCCGTATCCACTTCTAAGATGAAGTGATCCAGATACGGTATTAAAAATGAGTTTGGCATCTTTTTTGAGACCAGATCTTCATCTGTATCCAGTTTAAGATAATCCGTCGCACCTAAGCGTTCAATTTCTGCCACCTTGCCCAAAAGCAAATCAGCTTCATAAACGCTAGCACCGACAATGTCAAACCAAAAGTATTGACCTTTTTCAAGTTGAATATCTTGACGTGTTTTCTCTTCAGTCGTAAAAAGATCTAAGTTCGTTAGTCTTTTTGCTTCTTCAATCGAGTTGTACCCCTTGAACTTGACCAGGTCTCGTTCAGGGTTATAGCTTTCGATCTCTAATTCACCACGTTTTGTATCAAAACATGCACCTGACTTAAACTGTTCAGGAAAATCACATTTAAGATGAAGTTTCATCTCTCCGTGCAACCCTACAGCTTTGCCAAGCTTAGCAACTTGAAATTTCGCAGACTTATCAGTTTTCAACAAAAAAACCTACGATTTTGGTTCGACATTAATACGATAGCTCAGGCCGTCTTTTGCCTTGCAACCAGATATAACTGTCTTAATCGCACCAATCATTTTACCTTCTTTACCAATAAGCTTACCAACATCTGCCTGGTTCGCATATACGGTAATCTCCGCAAAATCATCACTCTGTTGAATTTCAACAGAGATATCATCAGGGCTTGAGACAATCATTCTCGCATATTCTGCGACAAACTCAGCGACCATTCTTATTTACCAGTGATCTTTTTAACACGGTCACTCATTTGAGCACCAGTGCTGATCCAGTAGTTAAGACGCTCTTCATCGAAGCTCACTGCAGCTGGAGAAACCATTGGATTATAGTGTCCAATTTTCTCAATCCAACCACCATCACGACGTTTACGAGAGTCTGTTACTACGATACGGTAGAAAGGTTGTTTTTTACGACCCATACGAGTTAAACGAATTACTGTCATATTCTTCCTTAAATATAATATTTTACCCATTGCTGGTTACATCTGTAGTCAAATCAAATAAGGAAAGGGAAAGAGTCGCATAAATGCGGAAGAAAAAAGATGAACTTTTTAACACTTTCCTCTGACCGTCTTCAATGTGGACGTACACACGTAACCGGCACAAAAGGTTAAAATCAAGACCAAAAAGATCTTCACTTTAAGCTTCGTGCCCAATCACTTCATTTTCTTAGCATAGAGGTACTTTATAAGAAAATGTCTAATTGAGATGGAAGTATAGCGAAATTTATCAGAAAAACAAAGGATAGAAGAACGGATACAGTTAAACAGGTTTTTAAAACCGACTAAATGATTTGATCATACCTGTTTAAACTGTATCCATATAAAAAGTATTCGTATATGTATATTATAAATGTTTTTATTTTACTGTAATTGTCTTCACATTATCGACTTTTTCAAGCTTAGGAATGATCACTTCCAAGACACCATTCTCGCTACTTGCCTCAATATTCTCCACATCAACATTTTCCGGAAGTTCAAAACTTCGTGTAAACTTTCCAAAGCTTGTCTCGACCTTATAATAGTCCTCTTCTTTCACCTCTTCTTTGAAATTACGTTCACCAGATATCGTCAATCTACCATCTTTCACATCTACTTTGATGTCTTCTTTTTTCACTCCCGGCAGATCAACATCCAGATGATAGGCAAACTCCCCTTCACGTGTGTTCACCTTTGGAGAAAATGTGCTAATACTGTCCTCTTGCACACCTGCTTTGGAATAATTAGTAAGAAAACGGTTTTCCAAGTCTCTTAACTCTTTAAATGGATCAAAACGTGTAATTAACATCGTATACTCCTTTGCATACCTTTTAAAGTATGTTGTTTAAATTTCAAGAAGTATTATAAAAAAGAAAAAAAATATCTTCTGCCACTTAAGTGGCTAAAAGTCCAATTTATCCAAAAGTTTTTGAAGGCTTGTAAGTTTTAACTGTTTTCTGGAAAGATCAATCACGCCCTCTTTTTTAAGTTTTTGCAGTGCTCGATTGACCACCTTGCGCACTGAACCCACCATTGAAGCAATTTCTTCGTGGGAAAAACCTTCCAGTATTTTCAGGTTTGGTTTTGACTCACTACTGTCGACAAAACGAGCAAAGAGACGAATAATACGCTGATAGACACTATACAAGGAGAGATCAACTGCGAGATTCTCCATCGCGCGCAACTGTTCAGCAACATAGGGGAAAAAGAAACTTTGAAAACTTGGATCCTCATGCAGGAGTTTACGTACAGATTCAAGGGGGACAGCAATGACTTCGCTGCGTTCAAGCACATTGATTAAATAATCATGAGGTTTCCCATCCAATAGGGTTGTGACTTCAAGCATATCGCCGCTGCTTAAAAGATAGAGTGTCTGTTCATGACCATTTTCAAAATTTACTTCAGAAACCTTTATCTTTCCCGAAATAATAAAATAAAAATAATGACCGGTATCAAAACCATTCTCGCCTTTTTCAAAGACAAGATGATGTTGTTCATCGATTTTGGGAAGTTTGCTTGACTTTTCAAGCTCTTTCAAGATTAAAGCATTGTTCTGTAGTGCATCATTCATCTTGAACTATCACCCTTTGTCTTCTATCTAGGCAATCCACCCAACTTGCCGCCTTGCATTTGACTCATCATATTTTGAAGGTCTTGCATTCCCTTTTTACCTGAGAACTTTTTAGCCATCTTCGAAGCATTTTTAAACTGTTTTAAAACGCGGTTGACATCCATAGCGTCCATACCACATCCTTTTGCAATACGCTGTTTTCTTGAATTGTTTAACAGATCAGGATTTTCACGCTCTTTCGGGGTCATCGAAGAGACCATTGCTTTAATACTCTTAAGTTCGCCAGAATTTTCAAGATCGAAGTTTTTCAGTGCATCGCCCATAGCTCCCATTCCTGGGATCATTCCGATGATAGACTTCATACTACCCATCTTCTTCATACTTTCCATCTGCTCAAGGAAGTCATTGAAATTAAACTGACCCTTCTTGATCTTCTTGGTCATCTCTTTGGCTTTTTTCTCATCAATGACATTAGCCGTCTTCTCTGCAAGACCTTCAATATCACCATATCCCATCAAACGGTTGACAATACGATCAGGCAAGAAGACCTCAAGGTCTGTCATCTTCTCCCCGTTACCAATAAAACGAAGCGGGACCTGTACTTGAGAAGCGATACCCAAAGCGACACCGCCTTTAGAGTCACCATCATATTTCGATAAGATAACACCGTCAATTCCGATCTGTTCATTGAAGCTTGACGCCGTACGTACAGAGTCCTGTCCTGTCAATGAATCGGCCACATAAAAGACCTCATCCGGATTCACAGCATCCTTTACAGCCTTAAGTTCAGCCATCAACTCTTCATCAATGGCCAAACGGCCTGCCGTATCGATCAAGAGAACATCATACAGCCCATCTTCTGCTTTTTTCATCGCTGCTTTTGCGATCTTAACCGGGTCTTTTTCATTCTCATCTGCATACACGTCGACTTCAACTGAAGAGGCCACCTGTTTAAGTTGTTCAACCGCGGCCATACGCTGAAGATCGGCCGCAGTTACAAGCACTTTTTTCTGTTTAGATTTTAGGTAATAGGCAAGTTTTCCCGTTGTCGTTGTCTTACCTGAACCTTGAAGACCCATCATCAATATCGTGGTCGGTGGTTTGGAGGCAAAAACAAAACCCTGGTGACCAGGAACAAGGAGGAGTTCATGAAGACGTGTCTGCATAGCATTGAGAAACTGGTCTTTACCGATTCCTGCTGCTTTGACATCCAACTCCACATCAGTCAAAAGCTGTTTTACAACTTTATGATTGACATCTGCTTTTAAGAGGTTCTTCTTAAGCTCGTCCAGTGCTTTCTTAAGGGCCTTCTCATCATCATGAAAACGAATCTTTTTAATCGCTGATGTAAATGAACTGGTGAGGGTATCGAACATATTTTTTCCTATTTCTTCTTGCTAATTGATTTTGGGATTATAGTTTATTCTTACTTTAGAGCTACTTTATACAAGAGGCCTACTCACCGCCACCGATATGCTTGTACTCTTTAGGTTCAGGTGAGACGAACTCTTTATCAAATATCTTCATCTTATGTGCATGCAACATCATCCGTTTTGCACGGCGTCCGCCATAAAGCTCATCCCCTATGATCGGTAGGTTTTCGCTCCTTAGATGTACCCTAATCTGGTGTGTTCGGCCTTCATGAATCACTAATTTAATCTTAGATTTATGATTGACTACCATCAAAGGAAAGACCTCTGTACGTGCAGGCTTACCTTTTGAAGCGGATATTTTAGACTTGGCCTTGTTGTTATGCTTTTCCGTCAAGATAGGCTTATCGATCTCAAACTCTTCGATAACATCGCCATCCACCCAGGCAATATACTCTTTATAGACTCTGTCATGTTTAAACTCTTCAATCGCCTTGAGTCTGAACTCCTCATCTTTGCACAATACCAGAACACCTGAGGTCTCTCTATCAAGTCGGTGCAAAAGTCGTGTACCATTAAACTGTTGTTCAATCTCTTCAGAACTTAAGAATGCCGGCTTGTCGACAACGACCATCTCATTGTTCTCATAGATCACTTTGACCTTCTCTATCTTTTCAATACGAAACTTTGTCTTCAACGGAACATTTCCTCGGGCAATAACGACCTTTCGGTTGCCCACATAGACCAACCCTTTGTCAATCAGTTCTTTGGCCTTGGAATTTGAGATTCCTTCTTGTTCAGCCAGTACTTTATAGGCTTTATCTTGTGTTGTTTTATTCATAATCGTATTCCTTGATTAACTTATTGATCTCATACAGGTCGACTTTCTCATCGACGCTGGATACTGGCATATCTAAGGCTTTGGCAAAAGCCTCCGCAAGTTCATTCTCTTCTACCAACTGGGCATGCTTGACATATTTAAACAGCTCTTGCTGGTTGAATATCTGCTTTCCGGAGATAATCTTACATCTAAAAGCCACAGGTTCAAGCGGGTTATGCCCACCTATCGGCGCGAAAGCACCCCCTAGGACAGCAATGTCACTGATTGCATAAATATTATTGAGTTCCCCCATCTTGTCCACAAGAATCAAGTCTCTATCCAGGCTCGTGTCTTGTGAAAAACGAGAGAAACCAAGCTTATGCTCTTTCGCATAGGTCTGCATCATCTTTGCCACGGCTTCAAAACGTTCAGGATGACGAGGCACGATGACAAGACGAAGCCTGCCTTTGTGTACTTTCTTAAAGGTCATAAACGCATCTACGATGATCTTTTCTTCACCTTCATGCGTACTGCCACCAACAATAGTCAATCCTTCTGGCTTGCTATAGTGCTCTGTTGCCATTACCTTTTGAGCTAACTTGATATTTCCGATAACTTTGATATGCTTTGCACCTAGAGACTCAAATCGCTGTTTGTCCACATCACTTTGAACATATATCCTATCAACGTACTGAAACAATCGACTATAAAACCATCTCATCTTTAGATATTTAGGATAACTTCTATCTGAAATACGTGCGTTTAAAAGAATAGTCTTTGTACCTTTTTGTGCCGCTACTAGAAAGAGCAAATACCAGAGTTCAGCCTCAAGTACAATCAACAGCCTTTGTCTCTTCTGCCAAAACGGTAAAAATATCTCATAAGGGAGGTAACGTACATCAGCCTTTTGATAAGCCGATGCAGCCGAAAAACCCGTATGTGTAATGACCGAGATGTTCACCTGTGCCTTGCTTATATTGTTAATAAGCGGAGCAAGTGCTTTTGCTTCACCCAGACTGCAGGCATGAAACCATATCCCCTCTTTGCAAAAGCGTGGGGTTTTCTGCAAGAAAAACCGTGCTGGCAAGGATTGCTTGTACTTCGACTTAAATGACAAATAAAGAATCAGAGGAATAGCTATGATATAAAGCGACAACGCCAATAGATAGTAGATGTAGGTAAAAATGTGTCTCAAGGGTACTCCCTCGCTGAATTAACGACCCGCCAAGGGGTCTTTTTATTTATGCAGTCTGCTCTTCGTCATTATCGATGTATAGGATACGTCCACAGTGAGGACATGTAGTGATCTCTTCACCCTTGATAACATCGGCATAGGTCTTGTCATTGATCGTCATAAAACAACCATAACATGCTTGATTTCTAACTGGAACAGCTGTCGTGTTTTTTGCCCAACGACGGATCTTCTGATAAAACGAAAGCCCTTTTTGGTTCATCTCTGAGACAAGTTTGTCTTTTTTGACAAATACTTTTTGACGTTCAGCATTAATCTCTTCCAGAACAGCATCGACTTCTGCTTTGACGGCCACTGTTTTTTCTTCAGCTTCAGAGATCAAAGCTTTTTGAGTCTCAATCAGGTCTTGTTTCGTATCGATCACTTTTTCAAGACGTGCAATCTCTTCATTAGCAAAGTCAACTTGTTCTTTGGCGATCTCTTCTTCCAGTTGAAGCGACTTCATCTCACGTTCTGTCTTGATCTCGGCGCTTTTCTTTGCGTTTTCAGTCAACTTATCTGTCAACTCTGCAAGATGAAGCTCATTTTTCTGTTTTTTAAGTTGTTCTTGTTTAATCTCTTCTTCTAATGTGGAGATTTGTTTTTCAATACTCTCTTTTGTTGCAAGCACAGTCTCGTATTTGTGATTTGCTTCTTCGATTTTTGGCTCAAAAGAATCGATCTCTTTATCGATTTTTGACAAATCAACCAGTTGTTGTAGGTGCTTATTCATTGTTTTCCTTGGTTACAAATATGTAAAGGGGTTATTTGATGATGAAATTATAACGCTTAATCCTAAATTTTCCAAATCTTTTGCCAAAACTTCACCAAAATAGCGTTCACTTTCAAAATGTCCGATGTCGATCATCGATAATCCTATTGTTTTCGCTTCCATCGCATCATGATACTTGATATCACCCGTCAAAAAGCAATCTGCCTTGATCATCTTCATCAGTGAAGCTCCTGAACCGGTTGTCAATGCAATACGTCTGACTCTTTCATGGTTCTTGATGCATTTAATGTGCTCAAGTCCAAGCTTGCGTGCAATATTTCTGGCAAATACGTCAAACTCCTCGTCCAGGTCTATATAAGCGACAAAGCCCTCTTTTTCATTGATCTCATATCCCAAGACCTGCGTAGCGACATAGGCATTCAAATGGGTCTGATCAAAATTAGTATGCATTGCTATATTGGAGATGTTTTTTTTCAGCATGGTCTGCAAAAGTCTTGCAGGGTATTGATTGAACTGCAGCTGCTTCAATCCGCCAAAGATGATTGGATGGTGCGTTATGACAAGCGTGTTTTCACTTAGACTCTCAAGCAGCTCTTCATCCAGATCGATACTCAATACGACCTGATCAACATCCTGTTTCCAATCCCCGACCAAAAGTCCTGAGTTGTCCCAAGACTCCTGAAGTTCAAACGGCGATATCTCGTCTAAAATTCTGTATATATCTTCAACACTCATCGTTTCTCCTATTCTAACCTATACTTGTTCAAACTGAACCTCAGTATGACAAACCTTGAATCAGTATGAACGTTTTTCCCGCTTGCAACGAATGTATATCGCCTTGTCATGAGAAAACGGGTCATTCTTTTTAATCTCAAACATCCCTAGAGAACTGATCAGATCAATCATTCTTGAAAACCCGTAGTTTCTTGGATCGAATTCCGGATGTCTATTGGCAATAGTCTGACGCACATGGGTCAAATATGACCAACCGGAGTCATCTGCCGTGTCTTCGACAACATTCTTCAGTACCTCCCTGAGATTCTCATCATTGACCAAATCTTTTTTAGCTGAGCGCTTCTTTACAGGAGCACCTTTTTTCTCTTTGCGCAGGTTTTCCGTATAGATAAACTTATCACAAGCAGCCAAAAAAGCCTTGGGCGTTTTTTTCTCTCCAAAACCATAGACACTTAAACCCGACTCCCGTATTCTAAGGGCCAAACGGGTAAAATCACTGTCTGAGGAGACGATACAAAAACCATCGAACTTGTCGGTATAGAGCAGGTCCATCGCATCAATGATCATAGCCGAATCTGTAGCGTTCTTACCTACCGTATATCCGAACTGCTGCATGGGCTGTATGCCATGTCCTAACAGATGTGCCTTCCAGCCTTTTAAACGAGGATCGGTCCAGTCCCCGTAAATCCGTTTGACGGAGGCAACACCATATTTCGCAATCTCTTCCATCAGTCCTTCAATGATTGACGGCTGAGAGTTATCCGCATCGATGATTACGGCCAAGGATCTTTGATCATTGGTCATTTCAGACTCTCCAAAGCTTCACGCGCCTGTTCAAAATCAGGGTCGATATCAAATGCCCTCTGATACATCTGTCTCGCTTCGTCTTTTTTATCTAATTTGAGCATCAAATTCGCATAATTAAACCATGTCACTTCATAATTGTCATCAATCTCGATTGCTTTCTTATAATGCATTTGTGCTCTTTCGTTTTCATCTATAGAAGCCAGAAGTGTTGCAAGAGCGTTATGCGTCATATCATCATTAGCCTCAATCTCCAAAGAAGCCTCATATTCTCTTACAGCTCCTTCATAATCACCCTGTTTGGATAAGACAAAGGCCAACTTGTTTCTGGCTTCAGCGATTTCAGGATAGTTACGCACGATATTTTCTAATAAAGAACCGGCCCTCTCTATCTCATCGTTCATATAGGCTTGATCAGCCTCTGCTATCAGTTCATCTACACTCGGAAGCGGAGCTTCGACTACTTCTGCCTCTCTCATGGACTCCGGTTCGGCATCCTCATCTATTCCCTGAATATATACATATACCTGATAAGCAAAAAAACCTGCGACAAGCATTAAAATGATCTGAAAAGGTGTCATCTTCATCCTATAAAATATAATTGCTTTATTATACTGAAATCAAATTGTGTGTAAACTTGTAAAAAACTTTTTAGGACCCTTATGGAAGATATGTTGACAAATTTAGAGACCTATGGGTATATCGTACTTTTCTTGTACTCCTTTGGTGGTGGTTTTATTGCATTAATGGGAGCCGGTGTACTGTCCTATACCGGTCATATGAATTTAGAGACTGCCATCTTGGTCGCTTTCATCGCAAACTTTCTTGGTGATACTATGCTTTTTTACATGGGACGCTACAATAAAAAAGACGTAATGGGGTATTTGCACAGGCACAAGCGAAAACTTGCCCTTTCGCATCTGCTTATGAAGAGACATGGCTCGTGGGTAATATTTTTACAAAAATATATCTATGGTATAAAGACCCTTATTCCCTTGGCCATCGGTCTTACGAAGTATGACTTTAAAAAGTTCACCCTGTTAAACCTGTTTGCTTCCGCGATTTGGGCCCTTATTATAGGAACGGTTAGCTACATGGCAGGCGAAGCAATAAAATCAGCTTATGAAATCATCGCTCAACGCCCCTATATAGCACCTATTGCACTATTGAGCATCATTGCTCTGATATGGTGGTACCTTAGTGCTCACACCAAAAAATAATTATAAGGCTGTCAAACTTCTGGTGTGATGCGGACATTCCGAAGTATATTTTAAAAGAGGAAAGAACTCCTGACTCTCATCATCATAACGATTATACGTAGCTGTCCCATCTTCTTCAAGTGTTACACTCACAACACGCCCGACTGTTGAGGCTATCCATGAAATCTCATCACCGATATTGACCGACTTTTGACTATTAGGCTCACGAACAAGGTAGTTTCTTCCATCTTTATTGTTTTTTACGACATAAGCAAAAATATTACTTCCTCTCTTGCCCACAAAATATAGTACTTTGCCTTCGACATGGACCTTCTCTCCTGTCGTTGGATGAGAAGAGACGATATCACCACACTCTGAAGCCACCATCTTGTTATAAGCGAGTGCTTTCATACGATAGGCTTCCGCTTTAAGCCGTGCTTCTTTCGCTTCTTTCAATGCCTGCTGCTGTCTGATGGCTTTTACACGCGCCTCTTTTTCCTGTTTCTCTTTCTCAATCCAGAAAGCATAATACTTATTGGACTTGTATCGACTTGAATCTTGCACTGATATCTTGTGCTTCGCAACAAAATACATCTCTTCTTTTGTGGGTGCTTTATTTACCATAGGAAAAAGAAGAGCAAACTGTTCTACGTTCGCATTGATCATCGATTTTTCACTCTGCTTGTTGATAAGTTTCGAAAGGTACTCTTTTTCACTATCCATCTGTCGCAGTTTGGAGATATATTCTAATGAAAGGTCCGTATCTTCATACTCGTCTGCCAGATATCCCGAGACTGCAGTCACGTCAGCCCTGTGGACATATTCCTTACATTGTTTGTTGACAAGAGAAAACTCCTCATAATCTGCTTTTAGTATCTCTTTACAATTGTCCGAAAAATCGTATAAAGGTTCAGCAAAAGAACCAAAAGCTTTCGGTCTTTTGTCAAACTTCTGATTAATAAAGGCAACTGCCTCTGCCGGAGAAACATCTTTCTTGAGCATAACACTGATCGTTGTATAACTCAAGTCTGTTTTTTTCCAGCGTGCTGCACTTTTAGGACTTAGATTAAGTGCTTTCCAATCTTCAGCCTCATCCTCGTCTATTCCAACAGCCATCCATCGTTTGCGCTCTTCTTCTTGCTGTTTTTTTAGTTCTATCTCCGGATCTATGATACTTGGTTGCTTACGTTTTGTATATGAAGTAACCTTTTGTTTTTCCATATCCTTAATGCTTTGGGCAAACATTCTTTCCCTGTGTTTTTCCATATCGATCCGCAATTGAGTAAACTCATTTACTTCTGGCTCAACACAGGCTGAGAATAAAACTGCCATCAAAGAAAAAATAGCTATATGTACAT
>JBFESZ010000007.1:0-39786 GCA_041548245.1 Sulfurimonadaceae bacterium | reverse complement strand
CGCTTGACTTCATCATAAGGGATCTCGCCCAGTATTTTCTCAATTAGATCGTAATGAACATCACACTCGAGTAACAGGTCTTCAAGTTCATCTTTGGAGATCTTTATCTTTTTTTTAGGGATGACTGTCTTAATGGCTTCGACTGTACGGCTAAGGCCTTTTTTAAAAAATCCAATCATATTGTGTTACTGACCCAAAGCTCTTTTGATATCACTCTCTATCATCTCTTCAGGGACAACACCGATATAGTGGTTGATATATTTGCCTTTGTAGAACATTACCATCAAAGGGATAGGAAAACCTTGTCCGATACCGGTTGTAGTGCCAAGTGCACGTGATAGAGCTTTGTTGTCTTTGGTATTGGAGATACTGTAGTCTGCTCCATATGTGTCTACAAAACGTTGGACATAGGCATCTGACTTCTCTTCTTCTATCAAAATACCGATAACCTTAACTGTGTCTTTATAGTTCTTTTGTAATGCTGCCAAGTTAGGTGCTGATGCACGGCAAGGAGGACACCATGTTGCAAAGATATCAAAAATTACAAGCTTGTTTTCTAATCCCTGTACATCAAAGTTATTGCCGGTTTTTGTAACCTTATATATGTTTTTTTGCAGGTCAACCAATTCATAGGATGAAGTTGAGACAAGGGATTCGTTCTTTGATGAATCGCCACATCCTCCAAGAAGTAAAATCATGCTTATAGCAATAGTCATGGATTTTAATGACATTTATAAATTCCTTTGGATATATTATGGGTAATATTTATTGTGTTGTATGTGCTTGGTGCACATAGATGAAGAATTATAATCATTCAAGGCTTAATGTGAGTATAGATAAGGCGGCATTTCGAAAACTATGTGCAAAAAAACTAAAACAGGCTGCATCGCAAGGTCAAAAAAGCAAGAGTCATAAAGTCAACGTTGTTTTAGATCAGCTTCTAAGTGACCTGAATCCGAGCTCAATACTCTTTTATATGCCTTTTGGCTTTGAAATCGATATCAGAAACTCATTGGAAAAACAAAAACGAAAGATAAGAAAATGTTATGTTCCATTTATGGTCGATGAAAGTTTTAAGATGGTACCATATCGTAGGCCTCTAAACCGTGGGAACTTCGGTGTTAGTGAGCCTAACATGACATTGTTGAATATTGAAAAAGTTGATGTTGCTATTGTACCTGTTGTTGGGGTAGACACAGAGGCAAGGCGAATCGGTTTCGGTAAGGGAATGTATGATAGATTTTTCTCTAGACTTACCAGTCAACCCGTCATCATTTTTGTTCAGCTTGATGAATGCATCTGTGATACAAAGGTCACAGATGATTATGATGTCCAGGCTGATATTTATATAACGCCCAAAACGATAAAATATAGGAAACCAAATGTTAAATCAGATTCTCTTAGGCGGTGGTATCGCTACCGTCAGCGGAGTAATCGGATTTTTGATCTCCAAAAAATTAAGCAGCGCGCAATTTGATGTATTTGTTGAACAGGCCAAAGCCAGAGCCAAAGCGATTGACGCGGAAGCTGAACTTCTCTTACATAAAGCGAGTTTTAGAGCTCAGGAAGTAGAGGCAAAGGCGCAAAAGAAGTTTGACGAAGCGATAGAAAATGCACGTGCAGAGTTAAAAGGACAGTATCAGGAACTTGAAGACAAAGAAGCGGCTTTTGATGATTTTAAAGCAGAAGAACTTCGTCGGATCAAGCATGAAGCGTCTAAGACAGAAAACTTGAATATGCAGCTTGAACGTGCAAAGCGTTCTATGGAGAAGCAAAAAGAAGATTACATAAACCGTGCGAATGAAGCGGTAAAGATCATAGAAAGCGGTGCGGGTTTAACCCGTGAAGAGGCAAAGAAACTTCTGCTTAAACAAGTTGAAGAGGAGTCTCGTGCTGATATTGCCCATATTGTCCGTCGGTATGAGCAACAGGCGAAAGAAGAGGGGCAGCGAAAAGCAAACTATATCATTGCGCAGGCTACGTCACGCTTTGCCGGAGAGTTTGCATCAGAACGACTGATGAATGAAGTCTATCTCAGTGATGATGAGCTTAAGGGGCGTATCATTGGTAAAGATGGCCGTAATATAAAGACACTGGAGATGCTTTTAGGTGTTGACATCATCATTGATGAAACACCTAATGCTATTATACTCAGCAGTTTTAATCTTTACAGACGAGCGATTGCGACACGCACAATCGAATTGTTGATAGAAGATGGCCGTATTCAACCAGCCCGTATTGAAGAGATATTTGAAAAAGTTACTTCTGAGTTTGAGGAATCTGTGCTTGAAGAGGGTGAACGGATTGCCAGAGAGCTGAATATCAAAGGTATTCATCCGGAGTTATTAAAGCTGATAGGGCGTCTGAGATATCGAGCTTCGTATGGACAAAATGCCTTGGCGCATACTCTTGAGGTGGCTAATCTTGCGGGGATTATCACCGCTGAATTAGGCGGTGATGAGATTCTTGCCAAAAGAGCAGGATTATTACATGATATCGGTAAGGCGATGACCCATGAAAAAGGGGGCAGTCATGTTAATCTTGGACTGGAGTTGGCGCAACTGTATAATGAACATGCTGTGGTACTCAATGCAATTCCTGCTCATCATGGACTCGCTGAGATAGAGAGTATAGAGTGTGCTGCAGTCTGTGCAGCCGATGCTCTTTCTGCCGCCCGTCCAGGCGCTCGTAGAGAAGTTTTGGAGTCCTATCTTAAACGTGTCACCGAGATCGAAGAGATCGCTTCTGAAAAGCATGGTGTCAAACAGGCTTATGCTATTAATGCAGGACGCGAAGTACGTGTCATTGTCAATGCTGAATTACTTAATGATGATGAGTCGGCGCTTTTGGCCAAAGAGATTGCTAAAGAGATAGCGTCAAAGATGAACTTTCCTGGTGATATCAAAGTGAGTGTTATCCGTGAAAGCAGGGCAGTGGAGTACGCCCATTAGATCAAGAAGTCAAACAGAGGCTTCCTGATTATTGTCTGATCTCTACGAGTACAGCACCACGTAGGTCTCCCATCTTATACCCAATCGCTTTGTCATCAGGATAATACTCTTTAATGAACTGAGCGAGTTCGGGATTTTTATCAACATTGCCATGGCATTTGAGGCATAGTTCCTTCTGAATCACTAAAGGCTTGTAATATTTATATGTCCTGTCTTCTTCTTTAATAACATATGCAGGCAATGAGTTTTTTTTCAGCATCTCTTGCATGGATTTTAATACCAGGGCTTCATCGGGTTTTGGCGCATTGGCATTGTTACGCTCTTTGAGGGAGATACGTTTGACACTAATGCCTTCGACCTGTCGCAAATTGATCTCTTCCGTCAGGGTGAGTGCGTTGCTGTTACAAAACTTGGCAGCCTGTAATAGACCATTGGTCTTGATTTCATTTTTTAGCTTGCTACTGAGTTGTTCTAGAAGTTCTTTTGAAAGCCTGTCCCCCGTATCGATTATCTCTTGAGAAATCTCTTTGGAAAAAAGCGCTGAGCTAAGCATTAAAGAAGCAAGTAGTGCCATTTTTATCATATCTTTCCTTTTTTTCGACCGGAATCATCGTAGGGATCCGGGTGGATTACGATACTCCATTGTAATGTCTCATCGAGTTTTGAAATTTCATGTTCAATTGTATCACAAACCTTATGGGCTTCATACAGGGAAGTTGACATATTAAAGACAAGATGGACACTGACAAAGGCATCCCTTCCGGCTCCTCTGGTCTGTAAGAAGTGATAGTCGACAATATCAGGGTGTTTCATAATGGTATTCTTGATATTCTCAACAAGCTCATCAGGCAGGGCGATATCCATTAGTATCAAAATCCCCTCTTTGATAAGATCATAGGCAGCATAGATAATATACAGGGCAATTAATATCCCCAGGATAGCATCGATCATATGCATCTGTGTAAAATGTATAATCACCAAGGAGACAAGGATCGCAGCATTCGTAAAGAGGTCCGTCTTGTAATGTAGGGCATCAGAACGGATGACAAGTGAGTTGGTTATCTTTGCCACGCGGTTTAAAAAGAGTACTAATACACCTGTAATAATAAATGAAACTCCCATAACCATGATAGATTCATCAAGATAGGTGGTCTTTTGTTCATGCAAAAGCTTGTCGATGGCACTATAGAGAATGTATAGGCCTGATAGGGTCACTACTATTCCTTCTATTACTGAAGCGAGGGCTTCTATTTTCCCCCGTCCATAGTTAAAGCGTTCATCAGGTTCTTTCTCGGAATTATGCAGGGCAAAGTAGTTGAAGTTTGAAACGGCAAGGTCTAAAAAAGAGTCAATGGCAGAAGCTAATACGGCTACCGATCCACTCATTATCCCGATGAAAAGTTTGATAATGATCAGGATAGTTGCGGTGGTACTTGAAACGATGGTCGCTTTTTTTTCTAAACGCATGAACTCTCTTAAGGTGGGTTTGGAATCATTTTAGCAAAGAAAAGGTAAGATTAGGCATTAAATTTAAGGAAGATGTGTGAATCTAGAAGAAATTCGTCAGGAAAGATGCAAATGGATGACGTGGAAAAACATTTTACCACTGCGTCAAGCACTTGATGAACTTGAGAACTTTGAGACGGAATGCAGCTTTTCAGATACCATCAAGATTCAGAGTAAAATTCCTTTAAGCAAAGCCCAAAAAGAGCAGATAGAGACGACTGCCAAGATGATGATGCCATGGCGCAAGGGTCCTTTTGACCTTTTCGGTCTCTTTATAGACACGGAGTGGCAGAGTTTCTTGAAATATAATCTTTTAGAACCCCATTTTGACCTCAAGGGCAAGCGTGTCGCAGATGTCGGGTGCAATAACGGGTATTATATGTTCAGAATGCTTAACCATGAACCGGCCAAACTTGTGGGATTTGATCCTTCTGCACTCTACAAGACACAGTTTGATTTTATCAACCATTTTGTTCATAGCGATATTGAATACGAGCTTTTAGGTGTTGAACATTTTCCTTTTTATGAGCACAAGTTCGATACCGTCTTTTGTCTGGGTGTTTTGTATCACCGTCCTGATCCTATTGGAACATTAAAGGCCTTGGCAAAAGGGATGGAGAAAGGGGCAGAACTTTTCTTAGACACTTTTATGATTGAGGGAGATGCCGATATATGTCTGAGTCCGGAAACGACCTACTCCAAAATACCAAATATCTATTTTGTCCCGACTGTCAAGGCACTTAAAAACTGGTGTAGCCGGGCAGGCTTTATCGATATTGAGGTATTGGATATTACCGTGACGACAGAAGATGAACAGCGCTCTACACCATGGATTGAAGGTGAGAGTCTGGGAAGTTTTTTAGATGCCGATAATCCGTCAAAAACGGTAGAAGGCTATCCTGCACCACAACGTGTATATATTAAAGCAATAAGGAAATAAAAGATGGCAGAAGAGTTAACAGAAAACGAAGTTCAAGAGGAAATCAATCTAGACGGGGTCGATGCTTTGCGTACGCATGAACTGATTGACAGCCATTACAGCGGTAATCTTGAGGAGCTAAAAGACGGTTCGGCTAAGGTCAGTTTGATGACGAATGATCAAATGCGTGCGGACGCACTCGGACTGGTACATGGAGGTTTTATCTTTTCAGCAGCGGATTTCGCAGCCATGGCAGCCGTAAACGATCCGAATGTAGTGCTCTCAGCGGCGACGACAAATTTTTTGGCTCCGGTACGTTCAGGTGATGAAGTGATCTTTAAGGCTAAGGTACGTCACAAAGATGGTCGTAAACGAGAAGTCGATGTGGTTGGGATGGTTTTGGACATCAAAGTCTTTGAAGGGCTTTTTAAGACTGTTGTACTTGAGAAACATGTTTTAAAGCTTGATCTTATGAATGCCAGTAAGGGAAGCTAGAGCTCCTTACATAAGCATAGAACATAGGTTTATAAAACGCTTATCCAGTAGTCTGCATTTCTCTGTTCAGCTTTTATACTTGTTGGCCCCCCATGACCAGGATAGACTGTCTTATCATATTCAATGCTTTTGAAGCGTGTTAGACTCTTTTTCATCTGCTCAGGTGAAGAGAATGGAAAATCACATCGTCCGATAGAGTTTTCAAAGATAAAGTCCCCACTAAACATAGCATCTTCGATTTCAATAGTTGAACATCCGGGGCAATGGCCGGGGTAGTGTCGAAACTTAACGGTGACACCATCGATCTGAAGTTCTTTGTCCCCATCGATCTCAACATCGGGGAATGAAGGTGGCAGGTCTGGCATCATCGCAGAACTTTGCAGTAACATAACATCACCTTTTGGCGTATATAATGGAATGTCCAAGGCTTCTTTTAATTCCTGGTTTGACCAGACATGATCAAAATGACCATGTGTGTTTAAAATGGCTATAGGATTCGTCACGTTTTTCATGACCCATTCGGTTGCACCCACACCTGGGTCTATAATGATATCTTTTCCATCTACAGTGACAATATAACAGTTGGTCTGGTATGGACCCATCGGTTGAACTTTGATTTGCATGTATACATTAACTCTTTTTTATCCGAATTCTAGCATAATGCGTCCATGGAATTTTTTACAACGCTTGAGCATATTTTACGTATCAAAAAACCTTCAGAAAAGTGTGATGCATTTAAACGTTTTTATGATGCTTATCTTCAAGAGCAGATTACATTCGAGCATACTCAGGCCTCATCCGAATTTGAGGAACCTTCATATGCCGGATATTGTCAATTGGTCTCGCCGACGGTTGTGTTAAAGCGTAAAAAACTCAGCACTGATAGAGGGAAAGCCATCTTTTTGCATGCCATTGCGCATATAGAGTACTCCGCTGTCGATTTGGCTCTTGATAGTGCTTATCGTTTTAAGAACCTGCCTAAAAAGTATTATGATGACTGGTTAAGCGTGGCTCATGATGAGGTGCGTCATTTTGAGATGTTGGAAGAGCTTTTGAATGATGTCAATTCATTTTACGGAGATCTTCCGGTACATAACGGCCTTTTTGAAGCCTCACAAAGAACACTGAGCCTGCATGAACGCATGGCGGTTGTACCGAGGTACCTCGAAGCCAATGGACTTGATGCTACACCTGTGATGATAGAAAAGCTTAAGAACTTTGAATCGGATGAGAAGGCAGAAAAGATTATCAAGGTCTTGGAAGTCATCCTTGAAGAGGAGTGTGATCATGTCTACAAGGGAGATGTCTGGTTTAAATATGCATGTGAGCTCATTGGCGTAGAGTATGAGATTTACTTTGACATCATTGAACAGCATTACCCGGGGAGTTTTCCACGTAAAAAAGATTTAAACATCAAAGCGAGAAAAGATGCCGGTTTTAGTTGTAGCGAGTTAAAACGTATGAATACCGAGATAGAGTGCAGATAAAATATTTATGCGTTCTCTAACCTGACGGGTATGATTGTTGAGCCTTTTTTTATTTGTATTACATTGAGACTTTCAAAGTCGACTAATATAAATGCCTTTTTAATACGCAAGTCGCCATTGGGCAAGGTGTCTGCAAAACCCAAAAACTCGGCCGAGCTTATGTGCTTGATACCTAGTTGATATGCTGTTTTAGACCCGGAAGTATTGTAAAACAGGGTGTTTCCTTCTTCCTTGGCTCTTTTGATCCTTTTGGAAAACTCTGACATGATGAAGTCACTTTTTTATATAGATTGTATCATTTGTCTCTGTAGAGCAGTTTTAGGTAAAGATAAAATGAATAAATTAATTTATTCAGTAGTATATTAATAAAAAAAATTAGATATAATAGTTTCAATTAAACTTGAATTTAGGTTAAAAGCTCAATGGGAAAATATTCACAGATTGCAGAGTATCTGGTCGCTTTTTTAAAAGACGAGGTTGAAAAGACAGGTCTAAAACGTGTCGTACTTGGGTTAAGCGGCGGTTTGGATTCTGCTGTCGTAGCCGTGATGGCATATCGAGCTTTTGGGAAGAATCTGTTGTGTGTAAAGATGCCTTCACAGTTCTCATCACAAAGCAGCCTGGATGATGCGGATGAGCTGTGTGAAAAGTTTGGGATAAGACATGAGACACGTGACATCTCTGAACTTCTAAAGGCTTACGGTATAGAGGGTCTTGATTCTTTACGTATCGGCAATCTCTCTGCCCGCTTTCGAATGATAAACCTGTATGATGTCTCGGCCAGAGAAAGTGCCCTTGTCCTTGGAACGAGCAATAAAAGCGAGTTGATGCTTGGATACGGGACACTTTTTGGTGATCTTGCGTCTGCAATCAATCCGATAGGAGATCTTTACAAGACAGAAGTGTTTGAACTGGCCCGTCACCTCGGTGTGCCTGATAGTATTGTCAATAAGGCGCCTTCTGCTGATTTATGGGAAGGTCAAAATGATGAAAATGAGTTGGGTTATACTTATGAAACGCTTGATAGAGTGCTTTACCGTTATATTGAAGAGAGGGCTTCAGAACGTGAACTTTTGGCAGAAGGCTTTGAGCAAGAACTGGTGAGTATGGTTATCAGGCGGATTTATCAAAACCAGTTTAAAAGACGTATGCCTTTAATCGCCAAGCTGAGTAGTCGTTCTATCAACCATGATTTCAACTATCCAAGAGATGTGGGCCTGTAGCCGTAAGTTATACAATAGGGCGACTCTTAAAGTCTATAAAAAATAGATTTTAAGAGTCATCATTAAAAAAGATAAAAAGGGGACAAGAGATAATGTCAAAAAAAGTACCGTTTTATAGACCGAGGATTGACAATAAAGAGAAGAGTCAGATTGAAGAGGTTTTGACACAAACGACTTCAAAAGTACGCGAACTCGAAGAGGCTTTTGTAAAGTATACAGGGGCTAAATATGCCGTTGCGACTTCAGACGGGACTTCTGCTTTGCATCTGGCGATGTTAGCCGTCAATCTAAAGCGTGGTGATAAGGTTTTATGTTCGGTGAACTCATTCCCCTCTGTACCTGAGGTCGTACGTCATTTTGATGCGGAACCAATATTTGTCGATGCCGAGGAGAAAACTTTTAATATTGATCTAGACAAACTTGAGACAATCCTAGCGGACAATCAGTCTAAAAAGTTAAAAGCAGTGATTGTAAGTCATATCGCGGGTTGTCCGATTGATCTTGAACGTTTGTATAACATCGCAAAAATCTATAATATCCGTATTGTCGAAGATGCAAGCGAAGCTTTGGGAACAAACTATAAAGGGAAGATGATAGGTGCGACTGGCGCAGATATTACTACCTTTAGTTTTAATCCCCATCTAAAGGGAAATGTCTGTAATGGTGGTATGATGGTAACGGATGATGAAGAGTTACTTGAACGTGCGCAACTTCTTCGTAATCATGCCATGGTCACGCCTGATGACAGTCTCAGCTATGTATATGATGTCATTGACATAGGGAATAAGTATGATATGAGTGAACTGGATGCGGCTTATATTTTGGGCCAGATGTCGAAGCAAGATGCTGTTGTCAAGCGTCAGCAAGAGATCGCAGCACGTTATATGGAAAAACTTAAAGACACACCGCATATTACACTGCCTGAAGCGGTGTCGGATCATACTTTCTCGTTGTTTATCATCAAGGTGAAGAAAAACCGTGACTCTTTTGCAAGAGAACTTCTTGAGAAGGGTATTGAGACGGGACTACACTATATTCCGTTACATCTTTTGACCTATTATAAGAGTAAATACTCTCTTCGTGTTAATGATTTTCCGATGGCGCTTCGCAGTTTCCAGCAGGTTCTTTCTATCCCAATTTATGCTGATATGAGCGATGCTGAGGTAGATTATGTATGCGAGACGATCATTGATATTACCAAACATTGGGTATAAAGGTTCTCTTGAAAAAATCTTTAGTCTTTTGGGGTGAGAAATATCTATTTTCACCCGGTCTCTTCGAATGGTTTGTTTCCTTTCTCCTACTCCCGCTCTCTTTACTGTATTGTCTTATTGTTTGGTTTAAGTTTAAAAGTGCCAAGATAAAGGATTATGGAGTTGCTGTTGTGAGTGTTGGAAACCTTATTGTCGGGGGAAGTGGAAAGACCCCTCTGACGGTTGCCTTGGCTCAGCGTTATTCACGACCGGCGATTGTCCTTAGAGGATATGGACGTGCATCAAGAGGAATGCAGCTGGTTTCAGACGGCCAGAATGTCTTGTGTGATGTGAAAAGCAGTGGTGATGAGGCGATGCTATATGCAAACCTTCTACCAGAGGCGGTTGTCATTGTTGCAGAGAATCGAGAAGAGGGAATCATCAAGGCAAGGTCTTTGGGGGTTGAAGTTGTGTTTCTTGACGATGCTTACAGTAAGCATTTCATTAAAAAACTTGACCTGTTGATAAAGACTAAGCAAAAAAACCCTTTTTGTCTTCCCTCTGGGCCTTACAGAGAACGTTTGTGGAGTGCTAAAAAAGCTTTAGAGATAGAAGAGGGCCGAGAGTTTATACGAAAGGTTACACTCTCTCAGTCAACATTGCGTATGGTATTAGTAACAGCCATCTCTAAGCCTCAGCGACTGGATTGTTATTTGACCCCGGATGTTGTCAAGAAGGTATATTTCCCTGATCATTATAGTTTTAAGAAAGATGAGTTGCAAGAGATATTAAAGTCAAATGAAGCAAAGAGCCTCTTGGTAACACGTAAAGACGCTGTGAAGATGCAGGGATTTGATCTTCCTCTGTCCTACCTTGAACTGGAGCTTGATGTTGAAGAAAGCGTGCATCAATCTGTCCAGGAATATGTTAGAATTTCGAATAAATAATTACTACTCTAAAGAAGCCAAATGCAAGCAAAAATTGATAAAGTAAAAATTCTTCTTGACGCTCTACCGTTTATCAAAGCGTTTAATAAAGAGATCGTTGTAATCAAATATGGGGGCTCGGCTCAAACTGATCCTAAACTGATTGAAAGTTTTGCTCAAGATGTCCTTCTTCTATATCTGGTAGGTATCAAACCGGTTATCGTACATGGCGGGGGCAAGAAGATTACTGATATGCTGGATCAACTTAATATCAAAACAGAATTTATAGATGGTCAGCGAGTGACGACGCCGGAGGTTATGCGTATTGTCGAAATGATCCTAAGTGGAGAGATTAACAGCAGTATCGTCTCTTTGTTAAACGGTCATAGTGCGAAAGCTATCGGAGTCAGTGGCAAGGATGCCCATTTTATCCTCGCCGAACCCAAAGAGCATGCGAAATGGGGATTGACGGGAACCATCACAGAGGTCAAAGCGGATGTTATCCATAACCTTATCAATGAGAAGTTTATTCCTGTAATTGCTCCGATCGCAGCAGGTGAACACCTGGGGCATCCTGGTTATAACATTAATGCGGATCTTGCTGCGTCTCAAGTAGCAAAAGCAATCGGTGCCAACAAGGTCATCTTCTTAACGGATACTCCGGGTGTTCTTGACCAGGAGAAAAAGCTTCTATCTACACTCAGTGAAGAAGAAGTAGAGAAGCTCAAAGCAGATGGGACTATAATAGGGGGGATGGTACCTAAAGTCGATGCCTGTCTGGAAGCGATAGAAGGGGGCGTGCAAAAAGCACACATTATTGACGGACGTGTAGAGCACTCAATACTCCTAGAACTCTTTACCTCTGAAGGTATTGGGACACAGATTACTCTCTAATGCTAGTTATCTTTTGTACGGTACCGGATGATGAAGTGGCCCAAAAGATAGCGCGGGCTCTTGTTACAGAAGGTCTATGTGCCTGTGTAAATCAGATTCCAAAGGTAAAATCGTATTACATCTATGAAGGAGAGTTTTGTGAGGAGAGTGAACTTCTTCTTCTGATCAAAACAGATGCTTCAAAGTTCAAGGTCGTTGAAAGACGTATTAAAGAAATTCACCCTTACGATCTTCCTGAGATTGTCGCTACGCCTATATCTGATGTCTCTTCTGAATATCGTGATTGGGTATTAGCATCGCTTTCATTTGATAATGCATAAATACGTCTTACCTTCATTCATCATTAAAATTGTTTTGAAATTAAACACATTTTCATCTAGTCAAGAACCTTCGTCATGATGACTCCTGTCAAAATCTGCGTAGGATGGATAATCCTACATAATAGATGTCATAAAAATCATCATTCCAAACATCACGTTGATTGTTCATATATCCAGTACGCGCTTGTAGTTGCCAATCTTGATATATCCCAATCGTACCGATAAGATCGATATTACCACCGGGTCGATAAGAGCCTAGGGTATCATCTTTAATGATACCAAATCCCGCCATCATAAAAAGTTCATTGTCTTGAGAAAAACGATAGTTTAGGTATGCTGTTCCCATATAACTTTCAAAAAGTTTAGGGTCATAGTACCCCTGGTTTAGATTTTTGTCATACCCAAACAGCCATGCCTTTACTCCAAGGTCCATACTCCAGGACTCTCTTCTTACAACGGCATGCCTTGGTGCAATCATACCGCTCCATCGTGTGTTGTTCTGAGAGAAAAGGTCATACTCCCCTTGTAGCAAGACTGTATCGCTTAGATTTGGCCTTAACTCGAGTAAAGCACTAGAATGTAAGCGTTTAACGCCTAAAGAGACTGAACGGGGTGAAATCATATAAAACCCATGTGAAGCATTAAGAAATAAGGTGCTCTTATCGTTGATATCAATCCTTGCATTGGCACGTACAAGGATTGTCGAATCATAATCTGCATCCTCTTGACCGAGTAAAAGGTCAAATCCAAGGTTTTCATTTGCACGATGCGACACACCAATACCTCCACGTGTTACAGAACTTGAACGGCTCCCATCAATATTAATATAGGTACTTGAAGGACGTGTTCGAAGTCTGTCATACTCTGTGCCTGCAAAGATAGAGGTCTTTGGATTGATATAGTAGTGCCCATAAAGTGATAATATGGTATGTTCAATATCATCGTTATCTTTAGAATAGAATCCACTTCCCTCAATATTAGAACGATATTTTGTTAGGATAAACTTGCGAAGATCCATACTGTCTTTACTCTGAGGTTGGAGACTCTCGACTTTTTTCAGACTTTCTATCGCCTCTAGAGGCTTTTGATCATGAAAAAGAGCCAAGGTCCGTGTATAGTTAAGCATATAATCATTCGGCTCTTTATCAATCAGTGGTGTATACAGTTCATGAGAAGCATCAGGCCACTCTGCTCTAGCGTAGAGATCGGCACGTATTTTTCGAATTTCATCATTGCCTCCAAACTTTTTGACATAGGTGTCAAGAATCTTTTCCGCTTGAGGATAATTTCCTCGCCATATCTCTGTTCTGGCATAATGGACATACGCATTTTTTTCTTCAGGATGAATGGCCAGGTACTCTTCAAAACTTTTTGCTGCGATGTCAAGGTGGCCGCTCCAGGAGTTTGAAAGGGCAATCTGCATAAGGACTTGATGATCTTTGTTTATAGCATAAATAGTTTTGTAACTTTGTACTGCGAGATCATAGTCATTGTTCCAATTGGCAATCGTTGCCTGGGAACGAAGGTATTGGATATTGTCTGGTTCAAGGGCAACAGCCTTTTTTATAGCAGAGAGTGCTGCATTAGGTTGTCTGTTGACAGCCAGTATCTGTGATTGTTTTGCATATAAAGCAGCATTGTTCGGATTATGCTCTATCGCTTTTTGTAATGACTCGTTTGCACGTGAATAATCATTGAGTTTACTATAGATATCACTGAGTCTGAGAAAAAGATCAATGCGTGTTGGATCAGAAGTCACAATCTCTTCATAGACTTGTACAGCACTAGTCCATTCCCCTTGCATCTCTGCTTTTAATCCAGCTTCTGGTATATCATTTTCAGCTGCAGACAGAATCGATGCTATGATGAATAATATAAGTAGTAGTCTCATTTTCTCCATCCTTTCTTTTTCGTAAACCAGATATCAATGGCAAATCGAGTCATGGTGTAAAGGTCGAATAGAATACTTAAATACCGCATAGGTGTCGCGACAATTCCTTTAACAAAATAAACAAGACGATTCCCTTTACTGATGGCAGTAAGTATGGTAACAGAAATTAGTGTCTCAAGTGCTACGGTAAGACCCAGAATTTCCCATGCTTGAAACATAATAAACATTAACAGGGTAGTTGGGTAAAGCGTCTTTTCCAAAAGTGACACGAAGATTACCCATCCCATAGGCCGTCCATACTGAAGCGTCACATTATCACCAAAAGCCTCGCGATAGGGTTCTTTGATCTTGCGCATCTTCTGGATATCTTTTCCATGCTCCTTTTCTACCTTTCGATGATAGAGATATCGTCGGAAAGATTTGATCGGACTGCGTACCAGATCATCAAAATAATAGCAGCTTTGCATAAAGGAGGAGGACCACATATATATCTCCTTAGGCAGATATTCCGCTTCAGGTTCCTGAGAACGTGCATACACATCCATAAGCTGGATGTTTCTGTATCCGTGCTTGAGCAGGGCAAACCCTATGAAAATATCTTCGGAATTTGTCAAATCATCACCGAATATCGGTTCATACTGCTCAAAAAGCTCTTTGATGTATTTTCGTCTATAGGCGACTGCACATCCTACCGGGTTTGTGATGGAGCCAAAGAAGACCATTTGTCCGTGATAGACAAATTTTTGTAAAAAGACATAAAGGACATCACGGTATATATTACTCATACGACGCATCAGAATATGGAAAAAATCCTGTTTTGGCAGCATGTGGGCATAGGGATATTTATGCCTGAAATTTTTGATTGAATCCGTTTCAAGCCTCTGTTTCCGGTCTTTGTCACGTAGTGGCATTATCGTTCCACAAGCACTTGCTATACCGACAGCTTGATAAAGTTCCTTGACGGTACGTTCGATGTAATCATTAGATTCAAGATAGGTGTCTGCATCAAGAATAAACTCAACATCGGAATCAAACTCTCTGGCCTGACGCTTGATTGTGGGTGTCTTACCTATGGGATGGTCTCTATGAATAATCGTAATAGCCATTTGATTATCATCGCAAAAGGTTTGCGCATACTCAACAGTTTTATCATTACTGCCGTCGTCGATTAAAATAATACGAGTAGGCTTCAATGTCTGACGCATGACAGATTCGAGACAAAGAACGATATTTCTCTCTTCGTTCAATGCCGGAATAACCACGTCAACTGTTGCTTCATGCCAATCTTCAGCCGGGGTTGGCACAGTCTTGTCCGGACCATGAAGCATCCCTATGATACTTAAGACGAGGTTTGGGCTTAAAACAAAATAGGGTGTGGCTGCCATTATGAATCCTTTGTGATAGTTTGGCGTAAGATGAGGTCATCTAGGGTCTTTTCAAGTGACCATTTAGGCTCGTATGGAATGAGCTCTTTCAGTTTTGTCAGGTCCGCTTTACGGTGATATATCTCATCAAACGTATCACCATAGGCTTCTTTATAAGGTGTAAAGGTAATAGGAGAGTCACTTTTGGCATGCTCTTTGACCAGCTTGGCAAGTCCTTCAATGGTGATCTCTCCACTGCATCCGACATTGACAACTTCACCTTTGCTTTTTGGGCTTATTGAAAGCCTGTCCAGGATGTCAACGGCATCTCGAACGTCCATAAAGGCACGTACCTGCTTGCCGTCTCCAAAAACGGTAATTGCTTCACCGTGGACGGCCTGTTTGACAAAACGTGGAACAACCATGCCATATTTACCTGTCTGGTTCGGGCCTACGACATTGAAAAAACGCACGATGGTGATATCCATTCCATATTGGCGCGCATAGGAGAGTCCAAGTGCTTCATCGGCAAGTTTACTCAAGGAGTAGTTCCAACGCGTGTTCATGTCCGGACTGACCAAGAGTTCCATTTTCTCATTTAGAGCGACGCGGCCAGGTCGGTTGCCGTACACTTCTGATGAGGAGGCTAGAATCACCTTCGTGTTCCAATGACTTTTATGTAAAAAACGTAAAAGCCGTTCGCACCCAGAGATATTGGTTGCTAAAACGGAGATCGGTTCGGCGAGTACTTTGAAAAGGCCAACGACGGCGGCCATATGGTAAATCCTGTCTGCCCAGGCTATTGCTTTTTCAAATTCGCCCCATATTAGGATGTCGGCCTTGTCAAATATAAAGTCGTCATGATCCATTAAAGCAGTGATATTTTCGAGTCGGCCTGTCGATAGGTCGTCTACAACATGAACACGGTCTCCGCGTTTTAAATGAAACTCGGCTAAATGTGAGCCGATAAAACCGGCCCCTCCTGTAATTAGTACATGCATGAGATTCTCCTACATCAGTTCATTGTACTCTTATAATTTAAATTAATACTTAAAAAAAATTATATAGTTTTGCTCACGAGGGTTTATTATGAGTGAATCGAAGAGGAAAGGTGTGAAAAAAAGAAAAGAAATTGATACTTTTATACAAACATAATCTGCCATTATCTAGCTGTTAGGTATATTTAATTATTCTTGGAACAATTTTATGATGAAAGAGGTCTGATGAAACAAATAATAACTCTTCTTTTCGTTTTAGTCTTTATATTCGGCTGCAGTAAAAAAGAGGCTGCTATTGAAACGGATCCTGTTCTTGTCTCGTCGGAGATCGATCTGTTTAAACAATCCCTTCCTGTTCGAAAAGAAGTTCTACACAAAGCCTACAAGAAGGTTACGCCAAAGATCGGTCTTAACAATATGCGTGAATTAAAGGGTACCTCCTTCAATGGTGAATTCGTTTTTGATGAACAAGAACTTCCCTTTATCGAATACCGTTTTGACAAGCCTTATATCATTAAGAGTATCCATCTCAAAAGTAGCGGATTTGTGGTAGATGGTGATGCCTCAAGCTCACATATTAAAAAGTATGAAGTGGTGTTCCTGGATGCGGTGAAGACACCGATATACACTGATGAACTAGAGAAAAAAAGCGGCATAATTGAAGATATCAATAATGTTCAAGCCAGCGGATTTGTTCTTAAGACGCGAAGCGTGTATACACCTAAAGGTCGTAAAGTTGATGAGAATGATGTGGTGGCAGCCTTCGACGGACGCGTCGAGGTCGAAGTGATTGATACTGACTATGTCTACGATATTGTTGCTCCGGTATTAAGCGAGCGAAAGTCAGATACGAGTAATGAAGAGCTGCTTAAGACAATTGCTTTGCTGAATACGGAGCTTTTTACGCGTTTGCGTGCTCAGCGTGAAGATTTTAATATTCCTACAACATCGGTGTTGTACCTTCCGGACGATGCGGACATGCATTATGCTGTCGCACATACCGAAGACATCTATCGAACGGGTAAATACAAAACCATAACGGGAGAATACAAGATCTTTATTTTCAGTGAGAATGCAGAGTTCGACGCGCAGGGGAATATAAAGGTCAAAAAACACGAGATCGAGATAAAAGATCTCAAAAGAGACTTTAAAACGACAACACAGCTTCCCGAACATGAAGAGTTTATCGATTTTAGCGAGGGGATTTAATGCGAACACTGCAACTTCCTAAGATGGGATTTTACTTTATGGTCTCACTGATCATAGCCAAGCTTGTTTACCTTGGATTTGAGTCCTATTATAATGGTTTTGTCATCGATGTCGTTACGTCTACCCATGTGGATAAGACACTATTGGAACGCTTGGAGTCATTTGGCAACCGCGTCAGTTCTGTAGGGATAACACTGTTACTAATCCCTTTGTATTATTTGCTGGCAAAAAAGTTTTTGGAGTTTCATCAGGGTGTTATGATCATGGTTGTCGTGATACTTAGTGTTTCTACCTATGTCGGCGTACATAAAGGTCTAAGCAAGGCAGTTTATGAGATTGTTCAGCAAAATAAAGACAAACGCTATGAGTCCTATTATATTGAACTCTTTAAATATGGCATGCTTACGGGAAAACTGGGTTATTCCACTTTCATTCCGAAAGAGAACCTTGCGAACCTTTCTATTTATGACAAGGTCATGATATCGAACCTGTTCTTGTTGACACAGATCGATAAAGAATTGATAAAAAAGTTTGTTCAACGCGGTAAAGAGAGCTTCTTCGATATCTATATCCATAAATATTTTCAAGAAGACTATGACAAAGCACGATACCGTTTTGAGGATATGGCATTGCGTATTCAGGAGAATTGGGATATTTACAGTGATGGGATAGACAAGATCAATCAAGAGTTCTCACGTATAGATTCTCCCGTACAGCTTAATGAGAAATACATCAAGTTTACAAAGGCAATCAAGCGTGAGTATACGAAGTACCGTATCAACGTTCGACAATACACCAATATTTTAAATGCGAACCTTTCTAAGTCAAAAGATTTGAACCTTGAGTTGATTGAGTATTTTTCCCAAGATAGTTCGACAATGAGTAAAAACGAATACGATACCGTGATGATGAAATATTTCAACCAAGGTGATATTGACCCTCAGCGTTGGTGCGAAGGTACTGCATGTCCTTCGACAAGACGTGTACTGCAGGTGATAGAAGAGGAGACAAAGGCGGATTGGGACAGAAAATACAATGGACTGCCGCTGAACCTCTCACAAAAACAGTACTTTAAACATCCTCTTGTCCGTCAAAAAGTGATCGATCAACTACGCCAAGAAGGAATGGCTGTCAAATCAAGTTTTAATTACTCTAAAAAAGAGTATATCGCCGGTTATATGAAGCGTGTCGACGAGTTGTTCCAGGAGAAGAAACATAAGTTTCAAAAAGAGTTTGAAAACAAAACAGGGATGAAGAACATTAAGATAGGACTCTCATTCAATGAGTTTGCAGCCCTGTATAAAAAAGAGATCATGGCTCAGTATGAACAGAAAAAATATAGTCAAATCATGTATCAAATGATATTGGAGGGTGATCTTACAGGATTTTATGACCGTCTCTATAAGCCCATGTTACGTGAAAAATATTATGATCAGGCTTTTCCTGAGGAAAAAGATTTTGAGTATAAGTTGGCAGAATTTGGAGATACTGCCATTAAGATGCTCTATATCCCTCCGTTTGCTATCTTTTTATCATTGGTCGCCGGTTTGCTGAACCTGGTCAGTGTTATTGTCTTGATGCTGTTTTTAGCCTTTCATAAAAGCACATCGATCATGATGTTTTTGGCTAAGACGGCAACAAAACTTCTGATTTTTGCCATGCTTATATATGTTCCCTATAGTATCGGTAAAAACAGGGATGTCTTGCAGCCGTATAGTGTCCTGGAGACGTTTGAAGGTTCGATATACGATCCTTATATTAAAACACTCAATTGGCTGTTGGTCGTTGAATCCATCAACTACAACACTATCTACGCTTTATGGATGGGTACGGGTTTGATCAGCAGTGTTGAGGATGACTATAAGGCAAAAGAGGCGATGCATAAGGTCGCAAGAAAACTGACCGGTCTAAATGACACGGCTAAACAGAGGTATCTTGAGCATTAATCTCGGGTAGTGTTTGAGTTACGTTATAATTGCAAAAAAATGTTAGATGGATGAATATGAAATTTATTGAAACTCGCGGTAATGATGGTGTTTTACCTTATAATGTTAGTTTTTCGCAAGCTATTTTGAGCCCCATAGCTTCTTACGGGGGTCTGTATGTACCTTTGAAGCTTCCTGATCTCGGACAGGTGTTTTTAGAGAAACATCGTGATTCAAGCTATAAGGTAATGGCGATGGATATGCTGCGTGCATTTGGTATTGATATCGATAAAGATGTTCTGTACGAGGCATTGGACCTTTATGACAACTTTGACGACGCCAGCAATCCGGTACCTGTCGTTAAAGTGAGCGATGAGATGTATGTCAGTGAACTGTATCACGGGCCGACACGTGCATTCAAAGATATGGCACTGCAGCCATTTGGTGTTGTCCTCTCATCGATCGCACAGAAAAAAAATGAGAAATACCTTATTCTTGCCGCGACAAGTGGTGATACCGGCCCGGCTGCTTTAGAGACTTTTAAAAACCGTTCGAACGTACAGGTTGCCTGTCTTTATCCTGATGGTGGAACATCGGATGTACAGCGTCTTCAGATGGTCACCGAAGATGCGGCTAATCTTAAGGTGATTGGTATCAAGGGCGATTTTGATGATGCACAAAATGCATTGAAGTCACTGTTGGCATCGGAAAGCTTTAAGGCTAAGTTGAAGGAAGATCATATCTCTTTATCAGCTGCGAACTCTGTGAATTTTGGGCGTATCATCTTTCAGATCATTTATCACATCCACTCTTATCTTGAACTTGTACGTCAAAACGAAATCAAAATGGGTGAAAAGGTCTATCTGAACGTTCCAAGCGGAAATTTCGGTAATGCGCTTGGCGGGTATTATGCGATGAAGATGGGACTGCCTGTTGAAAAGATCATCATCGCATCAAACGAGAACAATGTCTTGACGCGTTTGATCAATAACGGAAAATATGACCTCCGAGACTCGAGTGTCGTTTCGACAACTTCACCAGCGATGGACATCTTGAAGTCGTCCAATGTCGAGCGTGTCTTATTCGATATGTTTGGCTCCAGCCGTACAAAAGAGTTGATGGCTGACCTGCAGGAAAAAAATGTCTATGAGTTGACATCTGATGAACTGTATACTCTTCAGAGTGTTTTCTCTGCTGATTTCTGTACAGGAGATGAGGGTAAAGCATATATCAAATCTGCGTTCGAGAACGGTTATTTGATGGATCCGCATACAGCGACCTGTTTCAAAGCCAATGATACCTGTGCCAAAAAAGGTATTAAGACAATCGCTTACTCAACAGCAGAATGGACAAAGTTTTCTCCGACCATTGCCAACGCTTTGACCGGCGAAGTAGATGCTCATGATATCGATGCATTGAAGTCTATTGCTGCTAAAGCTGGTGTAAGTATTCCGGCAATGATCAATGAACTGTTTGATAAAGAAGTGACACAGACGACGATTATTGATAAAGAGGATATAGAAAAAGAGATACTCTCTTTTGTATAGATAAGGCCTGCCTGGCCCTATCTACTTCGGTGTAGAGGATGTTGATAGTCGTTTCGTTCGCAGCCGCTAAAAACGGCACCTAAGGCAATAGCCACAAACAAAATAAAAACTGTTTTTTTCATCCTTAGCCCTCCTTGTTCTCATATTTTTTTAAAGACATACTGTTTTCCATGATCTTGATCTCCTGTTCACCCGGAATCAAGATCTCTTGGTCAATTTTCAAATGCTTTGCTTTGATTTTGTTAGGATACTCTATTCGAGCTAAAATATGCTTGATAGCATTGATACGTGCCTTCTTCTTATTGTCTGAGCGTATGACAGTCCATGGGGCATGGGTTGTATGCGAAGCAAGAAGCATAGAGTATTTTGCGATGGTGTATTTGTCCCACATCCCCTGAGATTTTTCATCGACAGGGGAGAGTTTATACTGTTTGAGAGGATCCGTCTTACGTTTGTTAAAACGGTTTGCCTGCTCTTTTTTTGAGACGGAGAAATAAAACTTATAGATGATGATGTCAGAATTGGCAAGCATACGCTCAAATTCGGGGACTTCATGCAAAAACTCTTTATGCTCTTCCTGGGTACAGAAGTTCATTACCGGTTCAACCCCGGCGCGGTTATACCAGCTCCTGTCAAATAGGACAATTTCACCTGCTGCAGGAAGATGGTGGGTGTAACGCTGAAAGTACCACTGGGTCTTTTCTGTGTCAGATGGCTTGTCAAGGGCAACGACTCTTGCGCCGCGCGGATTAAGATGCTCGGTAATACGTTTGATGGTACCGCCTTTACCTGCCGCGTCTCGACCCTCAAAGATCATCATGACTTTCAGACCTTTGTCTTTGATGTGGTTTTGCATCTTAAGAAGCTCTATCTGGAGTTTTTTCAACTCCTTTTCATACTCAAGCACCTCTTCTTTTATCCATACCGGGACACGCTTGGATTTGCCTTTTTTATTATGACGCTTCTCTTCGGCATCTTGCTCATATGATTGCTTTCTTCTATCAGAGTGGGTATTGGCATCGATGTCAGTATCATGCGCAACCATATCACGCTTACTCCCCATGAACAATCCTTTACATTGAACTTTAGTCATTATAGGATGAGAAAGGTTAAATCAATGTAAAACACTTTTGGCTTATGTGACCAAGAATAGGGGAGGATGAAGGTGAACAAAGTCGCTTTAAAATATGGCAGATTTGCTATGCCGAAAACCTTTCTGGTTTAAAATACTTATTTTGAACAGGATTATCTATGCCTAAACATCGCTTCTTCGTTTAAAGATAGATAAGATAATATTTATGCAGTGAAGTCACCAAATACTTTAAGAGTTTTTAGGCTACATTATAGCCAAATGAGAGGTGAAAATTGAGACTTTTGATATTATTCATTATTTTTGTGTTGGGCTCAAACTCACTGCTCTTTGCTGCAAAAAACTTACGCTTTGGGGTATTGTCTTATAGTTCAAAGGATTATGTCCAGCAGCAGTATCAGCCTGTAGTTGATTATCTAAACGCTCATCTACGAGAGAGTAAAGTCGAATTAATCATTTTAGGCTATGAAGAGTTTGATAAGGCAGTTCAGGAGAATAGGCTGGACATGCTCACTACCAACCCGTCTCATTATGAGATTATTCATAACAACAATATCTCCATAAGAACAATAGCAACGACAGAAAAGATTCAAAATGATATTTTAACAGAGAGCTTTGGCGGGGTCATCTTTACACAAGCTTCTAACAAAGCTCTCAATACAATCAAAGACCTTAAAAAGGCTTCTATAGCAGCTATGGATATTAATTCGTTGGGAGCATATCAATCTCAGGTGTTTGAGGCTTTGGAGCATGGTATAGATGTAAGAGAAAATATCACTGTGATGAAGAGCCAAATTGAAATCATCCGTTCTGTTATGCAGGGAAAATATGAAGCAGGGTTTGTTCGTACCGGAATGATTGAATCTGAACTAGCAAAGGGAAGGTTGAAAAAAGATGATATCAAGCTTATCAATTCACAACAGCTTTTGAACTATCCTTATCTTCTGTCAACACGTCTATACCCTGAATGGCCGGTTGCAGTCTTACCAAATATGGATGAAAAGAGTATACATGAATTGCTTAGGATATTGCTGGAATTTCACCCAGATCAAGATAGAAACAGCTCGATATATGGTTTTTCACTTCCTCACAATTATGCTCCCGTAGAACATACGGCAAGGATGCTTGGCTTGCCTCCTTATGATATGAATATTGAGCATATATTACTACAATATAGTACAGAGATATTGGTTTTCTTATTTTTAATCCTTATTATAATCATTGTCATACTCAGACTTCTTTCGATTCAGGCTAAATTACGTTTCAATGAAGAACGCTTTAAGCTGGCAATGGACGGAACACAAGACGGGCTTTTTGATTGGGATATGCTTAATGACACAATGTTCCATTCAGAGCATTTTGAGACGATGCTGGGCTACAGTGGATCAGAGTTGCCACAGACTGTTGATGCATGGAAGGCTCTGCTTCATCCTGATGATAAAGAGAGTGCCTACGATAAAGTTCAGGCTTATCTACAAAGTAAAGGGGAGATCACCTATTTGAATGTTTTTCGTATGAAAAGCAAGGACGGCAATTGGCGTTGGATCGAGGGACGGGGAAAAGCACTGTTTGACTCCAAAGGAGAAGCAATAAGGTTTATTGGATTTAATACTGATATCACCGAAAAGAAGGAACAGGAAAAACAACTTCTGATACAGACAAAACATGCGCAGATGGGAGAGATGATAGCCATGATTGCCCATCAGTGGAGACAGCCTCTCTCGGCCATAACAGCAACCGTGGGTACGCTCCAGATGAAGATCGGTATGGATAAATATGAGAAGGTGTTCTTCAACGAACAGCTTGAGAAGTTAAATGGTTTCTCTCAGCACCTTTCCGAGACTATTGAGGACTTCAGGAACTTTTTCAAGGTCAATAAACAAAAAGAGATGTTCAGTCCCAAAAAGATGATCGAGTCTTCCTTAAACCTGACAGAAGGGCTTTTTAAAAAAGAGAATATCATTGTTGAAACAGACCTCGATAGCAGGGTGATGGTGTCAAGTTTTGAAAATGAACTGATGCAGGTGGTGGTGAATATTTTAAAAAATGCCTATGATGCGCTGGTAGAAAACAATGTAAGAGAACCCAAGATTATCATCAAAGTCTCTGAGGAGGCTGATGAGAAGGTGAGAATCAGTATTGAGGACAATGCGGGCGGAATTTCTGATGATATCATTGACAAGATATTCGAGCCGTATTTCTCTACCAAGTCGATGAATGGGACCGGTCTGGGACTGTATATGTCAAAGTCTATCATACAGGAGCATTGTAAAGGAGTACTTACATGCCATAATACGGTAGATGGGGCATGTTTTACAATTACATTAGATAAAGACAATGATGAGGTAGAAACTTTTTAACAGTTGATTATCAAAAGAGGTATTGGGCTTTGCCCTATAAACCATTCCAATGCAACAGGCTGTCTCACTATGTGTTGGTGGATATTATTTTACAAGGCAAGAGGATCTCTACTCGAAGTAGAGAGTATCTATGATGTCTGAACCACACTCTAATTCATTGAACCAGTTCAAGAATTTTTTCACATTTTCATCTCTAAAGACGGCCCCATGCTGAGGGGCGATCATATCCAAGGAAAGTACGGAGATGTTTTGAACCCAGGCTCTACAGAACTTGTTACTAGCCATATAGCGTTTATGAAAGCTCTCAAGATAGGACAAATGGGTCTCAAAGCTATCAATCTCTTTGTAGACAGCCAATGGGGGGACAACAGCTGCTCCAATATCGCCTGAGAACAAGATTTTTGATTGAGAGTCATAAAGACTAAAGTTACCTGGACTGTGTAGAAAATGTGCAGGTATTAGTTTGATGAATCCCTCTCCAAAGGGCACTTTTGTTCCTTTATCAGGGATGGAAAAGACTCTTTGAAGATCCAAAACCCCATAATGTGTCATAAATCTTGTCCAAATGCTTGGCAGAACCAAGGTAGCTGAAGTTGATACCGACCACTCTGAGATGGAGCCTGCGACATCCGGGTCCTGATGTGAGAAGAAGACAAGTTTTATATTCTCAATAGGGATATACTCTGCTATAGCATCGCAAAGTTCATGAAAGATCGCCGAACTTCCCGGATCAATCAGTATACCTGCGCCATTTTGTATGAGTAGATATTGATTAACTGAGAGAAAACTCTCTTCCTGGGACTCATCATCAATACTGAACATAATACATTTGTGTTTACCGTTATCAAACAATATTTTACTTTTAGCCAAATTGTAATCCTTTAAATTCGCGAATTAAGTTCATCTGTCGTTTAGCGACATAGTCGATAAGCTGTTTTTTTTGATTGCTAGTTAATTCCAGGCTTACAACGACAAAAAATGACCTGGACATCTCTTCAATCCTAAACACGCTTGCTGGAGTATTTATAATCAGAGGTTTTCGATCATGCTCCAAAACCATATCGATGGAAACAGCAGTTTTCTCTTTCAAGCCTGCCGGAAGAGCGCTCATCTCTAGCTTCATTGCTTCAATAGAGATGTCATGTATACGTATGTCACCGTAGAACTTTCTCTTCTCAAAGAAGAAAGAAATGCTGTGGTGTTCTTCGGGAGCTACTCTTACGGATCTTCGTTGTGTCGGATTCCGTGCTAAAAAGCGTACCTCTTTGAAGCTGATCGTCTGGTTTTCAAAATCGATCTTTTTGATCGGTTCACAAAGGATAGCGGAAGGAAAAATCTCAGAAGAGATTAAAATACTTTTTTGGTTTTGTGCAGCTTTTTGCTGCATGAAGGTGGTCTTGACAATAATGTCTTCATTGTTAATCTTTTCGACAAGACCGATATTGGTGATAGTCAGGCCTTTATAAAAGTTGTGTATCTTTATCTCTGTGCTGTTTTTTTGAATGATCTCTAATAAATTGACAATGGTACGTCGGCTTTTTATCTTGTCATCGTTTTCAACAGCTTTGCTGTCAAACAGAGCTAAAAGATCAAGGTCCGTAATATCATTAAGGGACATGATATAAATATTCTCTTTCTTTGGCAAAGCATGCATCTTTAAGATAAAGTGCCTGTTGTCATCGTTTTGATCTTTGATCTTGACGTGAAAGAGCTTACCGGGTTTGCTGCTTGACTCATCAAACCACGATATCTGATCATGATTGTATAAAAAACCTTTGTGTTCAAGTAGCAATGAACCGAAGTCCGTGTATTTGTCGTCAAATGCATTGACGTTTTCAACATTGAAAAAGTCAAGAAACATCTGGTTTACAAACAGAGGTTTTCCTTTTGAGACCAAAGCGAGCAGGTCACGTTGATAGTTAAGCATATCTTCCATGTAAGTGTTAAAGAGCGAACTGTTTTCATCAGCACTGATTGAATGGATACAGTTGGTAAGTGTTTGCAGCAGTGTATCGACAGTGAAAGGTTTTTTCATATAATGAAAGACACCCAGGTCAATGGCTTGGAAAAGATAGTCTTTCTCATCATAGGCAGAAGTGATGATAAACTTTGTTGAAGGCTGTAACTGTTTTATCTGTTTAAGCATCTGCATACCATCAAGTTTTGGCATACGTATATCAGTGAGCACGATCTGCGGGCGATGTTTTTTAAAAAGCTCATACCCCTTTTGTCCATCTGATGCGGATAGGACATTGGTAAAGAGGGTTTGAAGAAGTTTAAGTGCATTTTCTCTTAAGCCATCATTGTCTTCAACGTATAAAAGAGTAAGTCCGGAAGATAGCTCTTGAAGTTCTTTTATGGTGTCGGCAGTCAACATCTATCGGTCCTCAGATATACTCTTGATTTTATACGCTGGCACGGTGTCATATATTTCGGATTTTAACATTTAAAGGGCTGAAGAACAAGCGATCAAAGTTTTTTTCTCTCAACAAGCATCTCCATCATCTTTAACATATCATCCACTCCGACAGGCTTAGCAAGGCAGAGATCATACAGATGTGTATACTCGTCATCTACGTCAGGCGGTGTACCGGTCATGATGACAATAAAAAGCTCAGGCTCGATGATTTTAAGCGCTTTGATGAGCTTTTCGCCTGGCATATTGGGCATTTGAAGGTCAGTGATGACAATATCAAACGTTGGATCCTGATTAAACATATCTAGGGCGACCTTGCCATCTTCGGCACAATGGACTATGTCGAAAAATCTTTCCATGAAGGCGCCTGTCTTTTCACGTATTTCATCCTCGTCATCAACAACGAGTATCTTACATTGTTTCACTCTTTCTCTGAGAGTTTGGATTTGTTCTTTCAATTGTTTGATATCATGCATCTTTCTTCTCCTCTTCTCGTGAGGTTTTAGGAATGCTTATTTCAAAACAGGTCGTATCTTCTTTCGTTGTTACGGTAATACGTCCATGCATATGTTTCTCAATGATAGTTTTGGACATATAAAGCCCAAGGCCTGTGCCGATTTGTTCATTTTTTGTAGAGAAATAGGGGTCGAATATCTTTTCAAGTGTCGTTTTTTCGATTCCGCCACCATTGTCACAGATGGTAGTGATAACACTGTCCTCATCACTGCGGATGAGAACATCGATGTAACGATGCTCTTTGGTATGTTCGACAAGTGCCTCTTTGGAATTCTTTAAAAGGTTTAAAAAGACCTGCAGAAGTTCTCGAGAGTAAGTTTTTATGGTTCCGATCTCATTCCCGTTGATAGAGAGCGAAATATTATCATGTTCAAAACTTTTTCCAATGATATTGACCGCTTCATTGAAGACATCTTGGACTTTGACCTCTTCTTTGTTTTTGTTTGGACGGAAAAAGTCTCTGAAGTCATCGATAGTCTTAGAAAGATATTGTGCTTGGGCTACGATACTGTTAGCCTCATGGCGCAACTTCTCCTCTGAGGTGTTGCCAAGTTCAATATCGACAAGCATGTTGTTCGCACCCATGGTGATAACAGTAATAGGTTGTCTCCATTGGTGTGCTATCATAGATATCATCTCTCCCATCGCGGCATGGCGAGATTGTGCTATCATCAGTTCTTCTTGATCGTCTAATGCCTTTTCTAATCGTTTGAGTTCAGTGATGTCGGCATTGGTTCCGACCATACGAATAGCTTTTCTATCTTGATTATAAATTGCTTTGGCGCGGGCCAGATTCCATATCCAGTGGCCATCTTTATGCTTTAGACGATGGATGTTTTTATACATTTGAGTTTTACCGTCAATGTGATCTTGGACGTCTTTCATGGCATTATCCAAGTCATCAGGATGGACCCGCTCTTGCCAGCTGGAAAACTTGTTGGGAATTTCATGGTCTTCATAACCTAGCATTTTTTTCCATATAGGAGAAAAATATACGCTATCTTCACTCAGGTTCCAGTCCCAAAGACCGTCTTGTGTTCCTTCAAAGGCAAGTTCCAGACGTTCGCGCAGGCGTTCATAAGACTCTTCACTCTTTTTAAGTGCGCTAATCATACTGTTGAATTCACGTGAAAGCAGTGCTATTTCCTTTGTCGTACTCTCGTTTGCCTGCACACTTTTATCACCATGCCTGACTCTTTTCATCATTGCAATCAACGCGATCAGCTCTTTTGAAAGGTTGTTGACAATAAAAAAAGAGAAGAGTATTGCGACAAAAACAGATATAAGAGTGAAAACAATACCTTTCATGATGATCTCATCAATGTTTTTTTGACGGTTTATTTGATTTAGGCGTAGGTTAATCATACCGATGTGGTTTTTACCATCATGGACCATTCTCATGATTTCGATATGCTGTTTATTGTCAATAAGTATCTTATATTCAGTCGGTTTGTCATCAGTATGTCTCATCTCTTTGAGGTATGCAATGCGTTTTTCATCAGCGATATACTGGCCGATAAGAGAGTGATCGGTGTGTTCGAGGACCTTTCCATCCATATTGATGATAGCGATAAACTCTAGGTCATCATAGACAGCAAAGTTATGGGCAATCTCTTCCAGTCCGACATAATCATTGCTTAAGAGCCATACTTTGGCTGCTGCGGCTAATGCAAGACTACGGTTAGCAGCCTGCTTGAGACCCTGTTCATGTAAAAAGTCACGCTCCTCTGTGACTGTTATGTAGTTGAAAGTAAGGATCAAAAATGTTAGAATTGATCCCATTCCCAAGACAAGTTGAGATTTAAAGCTTTTTGGACGCAGCCGGTGTAAAATATTATTCATTATCTGTCCTTATTATACGAACCTTGTCTTCAAACTGTTGAATAAATACCTTTACACTTTCATAGACACTCTCATCAGCCGGTTCATATCTGCTTAACTCCATTGCCTTTAAAATTTTTCTACCTCGTTCATTGGTATGCAGTGAGAATACAAGCTGACCTACCTTGTCGACAAGCTCTTTCGGAATGTCTTCTCTTGCGACTAGGGCATTGTTCGGCAGAGGGTCTGTCTGCCATTTAATCTGTAGCTCATCTGCGATTTGAGGCTTTTGTTTGACGAAGGCACGCCATGGCGGAAGCCAGGTTGAAGCGGCTGCTGATTTGCCCAGATAGACATTCATAATGGATGACTCTTGAGAACCGACATAGCTATTGGTTATATCCTGATTAATATTGAGTCCATGCTGGTAGAAAAACCATTGTGGCATGATAGTCGCAGCCAAAGCTGTCGGAGCCGGATAGCTGACGGTTTCTCCTCGGAGGTCCTTGACTGTATTTATTTTGCTGTCTTTTCTTAGCAAGATGATACCGCGGAAACTCTCATCATCACCCATTTTTCCAAAAACTTTGTATCCATTTTGTATCGCGATAATAGTCTGATAGGGGTTTGGTAAAGCAAAGTGAAAATAGCCGGAAAAGAGTTTTTTCTCAAAAGTAGCATAATCTCGTGATGCTTCCAGGCGAAGTTCACTCGTTTCCAAATGTTCATTGATATAATGGATCATGGGCTGATAGACTTCAAAGAGACGACTAGGATTGTGCAGGGGATGAACACCAAGGACATATAACTTCTTCTTTTTTAAGACAGGTTGTTCAGAATATTTTGGCTCATAAGTGTTCTTGTGATCACTCTTGTCTTGACATCCTGGAAAAAAGATTAAAAGCAGTAATAAAGGTAGGTTTATTAACAGCGTTCTCATCTTCTTCCTTGTATGAAATTTTTGTATCACTTAACTGTATATATTTTATAGCATTGAGTAGATAGTTTATCATAAAATATAATAATTTTTTTATCAATGCAATGGATAGTAACTTCTTTTTTTGCTCTTATCTAATATCAAAAACATATTTTAAATTAACAAAAGATGCATTAACATTGGCCAATATCAGGTACAAAGGTGTTGATTGTATTGAAATAAGGAGCGAGTCTATGAAGATTGCAGTGCCTAAAGAGATTAAAGCAGATGAGTATCGTGTGGCAGTAACACCATCCGGGGTACAAGAGTTGTGTGAAGCTGGCCATAGTGTGTATGTAGAGTCAGAAGCTGGCGAAGGAAGCGGTTTTAGTGATGAGGAGTATCGCAGTGCCGGGGCACTCATCCTAAGGGATGTTAATGAGCTTTTTAATCGATGTGAGATGATCGTTAAGGTAAAAGAACCCATCGAAAGTGAGTACGAGCTTTTTAAAGAGGGACATATACTTTTTACTTATTTGCATCTTGCAGCGGATGAAAAATTAACACACTTTCTGCTTGAAAAAAGAGTACGTGCTTTTGCCTACGAGACTTTAGATGCAGAAGGCCGTTTGCCTCTTTTGGAGCCGATGAGTGAGGTGGCAGGCAAGATGGCATCACTGATGGGTGCCGTGCATCTTGGGCGATATCACGGCGGAAGCGGAGTGTTGATAGGCGGTGTTGTAGGAACACATCGGGCCAAAGTCATGATACTTGGAGGTGGCGTGGCTGGAAAGGCCGCGGCAGAAGTTGCAGCAGGTCTGGGGGCTGACGTGACTGTTTGTGATGTGAATACCGCGCGGCTGCATTATCTGAATGATGTTCTGGGTGTAAATGTATCAACCCTATACAGTTCATCCGCGAGCATCTCTGATCTATTACCAAGCTGTGATATCGTCATAGGCACGGTACTTATTCCCGGTGCAAAAGCTCCAAAGTTGATTAGCAGAGAGATGCTTAAAGATATGAAAAAAGGTGCTGTTTTGGTTGATGTGTCCATCGATCAGGGAGGATGTTTTGAATCTTCGCACGCCACAACGCACACAAGTCCTACTTTTATTGAAGAGGGTGTGGTTCATTATTGCGTGGCCAATATGCCAGGAGCTTATCCGCGGACATCGACCTATGCTTTGACAAATGCCACCTTGCCCTATGTGAAGGCTTTGGCAAAATATGGGGCACAAGAGATATTCAAAAAGATGCCGGTTATGGTGAGTGCCTTAAACACCTTTGACGGCAAGCTTTACAATAGCGCTGTCGCGGAGGCTCATAAAATAAAAAGTTGTATTTTTGACCTATAAGTTTCGTGGTTCAGAGTTATGAAGCTGCTACTAGAGTAAAAAATTACTCTATGATATGTTCATCATGAAAACCATGGATATCACTGCTTTCAATAGCACTCTCTTGAAAATACTCGATACGATCTTCGGCTAGATCAAGGTTTTGTGAACGGGCAATATGAAATACAGCGTCACCTTCCTGTACTAGAGGAATCTGACTTTTTCCGATAATGACACCGTCAAAGGAGCATGTGAGCTCAAAGCTCTCTTCCCCAAGCGGCTGATCGATGAAGGCGATTGTTTCGCCTTTTAAAACAGAGTCTCCAAGCCCTTTGAGCGTACGTAGAATACCGCTTTCAGTTGCTCTGATCCAAGAGCTTTCTTTTAATACCAAAGGGTTTTTATAGCGTTTTTTCTTTGTCATAGGCAGCATCTCAAGGCTTTTTAGGATATTGACAATGCCTTTGACACCGATCTTGATTGAGGTCTCATCAAAACGTAGCGCTTCTCCAGCCTCATATAATAATATGGACACACCGGCTTCTTGTGCTATTGCTCTTAGTGACCCGTCTCTGACTTCGGAGTGTAAGATGACAGGGGCTTCAAAGGACTTTGCAAGCTCCAACGTCTTGGGGTCCTTAGTGTTGGTACGAATCTGAGGAAGGTTGCTTCGATGAATAGCACCGGTATGAAGATCAATACCATAATCAGATTTCATCACAATCTCATCTAAAAAAACCTTGGCGATGCGCGCGGCGAGAGAGCCTCTTGTTGAACCGGGAAAGCTTCTGTTTAAGTCCCTTCTGTCAGGTAGATAGCGTGAGAGTGAGCTCAGACCGTAGACATTGACGACAGGGACCAGAATCAGTGTTCCTTTAAGCTTTTTAAGTACAGTGAGCTTTTTCAATCGGCGTATGATCTCTATCCCGTTTAATTCATCCCCGTGAATCGCGGCACTTACAAAAAGAGTAGGCCCTTTTCTTTTTCCCCGGATGACATGAACGGGAATGGAAGCAGGAAGGTTATAGAGTTTTGGCAGGTCTATACTGATGTTTTTGACGCAACCTCTAGGGATTTTTGTCCCAAAAATTTCTAATGTACTGTATGGCAAATCTATTTTCCAATCTTTTTTCTATATGTAGCGGTACAAATACTTTTATTTTAGTATAATATATCATGATTGTAATTCAAAGGACAATGTTATAGAAAAGATAATTATAGGCAGAAATGAGTATATATCACTGCCTGAACTAAAGTTTTTTAATATTGATGCAAAAATTGACACAGGGGCTTATGGCAATGCCATCCATTGCGATGACATTCATTTAAATGAAGACGGCACGGTGCATTTTAAACTTTTGGATGATTCACACCCGGATTATTGTAAAGAACACATTGTCATGCCCGTGCATAAGATCAAAAAAGTGAAGAGCTCCAATGGAACAATTCAGGAGAGGATTTTTGTCAAGACGATAATAGAACTGTTTGGGAAAAGATACAAGTCGGAACTCTCATTGACAGATCGCAAAGATATGAAATATCCTATGCTTATTGGCAGAAAGTATTTAGAGGGACGTTTTATTGTTGATGTCTCCTTAAAGTATCAGCATTTAGAAACGAACAAGGATTAAAAATGAGAGTTTATATTTTATCAAGAAAATCATCACTGTATTCGACTCATAGGTTATTGGAAGCGGCCAAAGCAAGAGACTGGGATGTACGGGTTTTGGATTATTTGAAATTCAGTGTAGAGATTATGAAGGGAGAGTTAACCATCCATTATAATGGAGAAGCGATCCCCGTCCCCGATGCTATTATACCGCGTATCGGGGCGAGTCGTACTTTTTATGGTACAGCCATGGTACGTCATCTTGAGGTGATGGGTGCTTTTAGTGTCGCAGGTTCTTTGGCAATATCTCGTTCACGTGATAAGCTACGCTCTTTACAGATCCTTTCGAAATATGGTGTTGATATGCCAAAGACTGTTTTTGCGTCAAATAAGTCCAGTGCCAAAGATATTATCAAGTTAAGCGGAGGGACTCCTCTGGTTCTAAAGATTCTTGAGGGAACGCAAGGCGTTGGTGTTGTCCTTGTGGAGACACAAAAAGCGGCTAAGTCGGTTTTGGACGCATTTTATGGTATGGATGTCAACTTACTGGTACAAGAGTTCATCGAAGAAGCAGGCGGTTCGGATATCCGTGCAATTGTCGTTGACGGTGAAGTGGTTGGTGCGATGAAACGCCAGGGAGCTGAAGGGGACTTCCGTTCTAACCTTCATCAGGGTGGTAGTGCGACCCTTCATAAGCTCTCTCGAAAGGAAAAGTCGACGGCTATCGCAGCTGCGAAAGCTATGGGGCTGGGTGTTTGTGGTGTTGATATGATCCCGTCAAAACGTGGTCCCTTAGTTATGGAAGTTAACTCATCTCCTGGACTTGAGGGCATTGAGAAGGCTACGGGGATAGACATTGCCGGTAAGATTATGGATTATATAGAGCGAAACGTCAATCCGGATAAACCTTCAAAACGTAAACGCGGTCCAAGAGATAAGATTGGCGCATAACGGGGTCGATTCCAGATAAGTCCTTCTGTTTTGAAATTACATGAAGAGCTTTAAGACTTCTCTGTTCTACGGTGCCAGATATAGACAACGGCAGATGTTGTCACGACCAATGAGATCATAAGCAATATTGCACTAAGTGTTCCTGAACTTCCACTTGCAAAAGGGAGTCCGCTTGTATTCATCCCAAAAAAACCGACAACCAGATTAAGAGGTAGAAATACGGCTGATATGATAGTTAAAAAATAGATCAGACGGTTCATTTTCTCGTTAGTCCGTGCGCTGTAAAAGCTGTATAGATAGTCAAGTTTGGACAGTTGCAGCCCTGCAGCACGTTTGGTACGGTCGATGTGCTCATGCAGGTCTATATAATGGTTGATCGGAAAACCGTCCGTCTTTTCAAAAGATTCTATAAATTGTGTCAGCGTATAAGAGGCGTGTAGGAGCACCCGTTCAATTCGCAGTATGTCCCGTTTTAGGCCCAGCCAGTCGGTCATGAAACTTTCGATATGCTTGCCTAGGTATAAGGTCTCTTCCATATCAACCGTAAGGTCCTGATATTTAACGAAGGAGCCAAGCATACGGTCCGCCAGTTTGTCAATAACTACGTGTGGACCCTCAAAGCGACCCTTAAGCTCAGTAAACTTTTTTTCGTTCCGGTTATAGGTATAGCTATGTTCGGAAGTGATAACAAAGCCCAAAGACCTGACTTCCAATGTCTCGGATATAACGGGAAGACGGACTATGAGCATATCGTATTCATCATTCTCATCAAAGATAGAAGGGTGCTGCTCATTGCGAAGGTCTTCCAAATGAAGATCATCGATTATGTTTTCCAAGTGTTCCATTTTGCCCCCATTGATAGCATCATATATTGTATCGAAATAGAGTATAATTTCTCAAATCATAAGGGATGAGAATGAAACAATACTTTACACTCAAGAAAGCTCCTGTTTTTATTAAATTTTTTATAACGCTTATACTTTTTATACTGGTCAAGGATCTCGGAAGCATTAATACATTCTCAAAGTTGGCAGTCGCACTTCTAGAGTTCATTATTATTTTAGAACTAGTCCGTATGCTTGTTGAATTTCTTTTTAGTGATGAAAATCGTATAAAATTGCGATTGATGATTGATTCTACTATTGTTTTTTTTATACGAGACATACTACTTATCGTCAATGACAAATTTGATTTTCAGAAGATAGCCGCAATCCTTGGTATTATTCTTGTCCTCTTTATATTCCGATATATTACGATGAAATTCAGTCCGGAGAAAGTTGAACGATGATATACATAATAGATAAGATAAAAGGAGCTGCTGTATGACTTACAGTATCGCATGGAGTATAGCAGCTATCCTTCTAACCTATATCAGTGCAAGGCTGTTCAAGCGTCTACTTAACAAGATTGCCAAACGAAAAAATGTCTCGGATAAACGACTGTTTTATGTCGAAAAAGTCTTTGATATTCTTTTTGTATTTGCTGCCTCGGTCGCCTTGGCTTTTATCTGGAGTGTGGATGTTAAAGGTGTCTCAGTATTTGCTTCATCGCTTTTCGCGATTATCGGTGTCGCTCTGTTTGCGCAGTGGTCCATACTGAGTAATATTACAGCCAGCATTATCATATTTTTTACCTTTCCTGCGCGCATTGGGGACAAGATCAGGATCGTTGACGGCGATGACAGTATCGAAGGATGGATCAAAGAGATCACGCTCTTTCAAATAGAGTTGCGTGATAATGACAATAATATTGTCATGTATCCAAACAATCTTTTACTTCAAAAACCCGTTATCAAACTTATCTGATATTACGGGCATAGATAACAGACAGTTATTTAGATAGACAAAGATTTCTGCGCGAGGTAAGATATAGTTCCCATAGTCATGAATGAAGAGAAGTGTTTCTTGGGTAGATGCTATCTGCGTCGTTTGCTAATAATAGGCTGCAATGATGGCATAGCAGACGAAGAACATCAGATGAGAGATCCCTTCAAAATAGTTTGTCTGCCCATCTCCTGTCGTTTTCCATGCCAATATGACGGTAATCATTAATGCACCGATTTGGAGGGGATTGAAATCAAGCATGAGGTTGATACCAGAGAGATACGCCAGTCCCATAAGGATCGGTACAGTCAAGAGAATTGAAACGGTTGACGCTCCCATGGCAATGTTCACAACGCGTTGGATCTGATCGTTACGGGCAGCTTTGATCGCCGTAAAGATCTCGGGCGAGACACTGATGACAGCAATGATAAGACCGGCCAGACCGGCAGATATTCCAAACTCTTTAGCCATCTTTATACCATCTGTCGCAAAAACTTCTGCCCCTAAGGCAATAAGAGCAATTAAGACAAAGATGACAAAAAAGTTACCATAGTTGTTGAAACGGTCAAAAAGATACAGGCCTGTGTCACTCTCTTCATCCTCTTCGGCGGACGCTTTCATTTTTCTTTTGATTCGAAAAATACGGCTGCGGGCGGTTGCTTGAAAAAAATGTGTATGTGTGCGTGTCTGAAAGACAAATATGACAATATAAAATACCATCAGTGCTATAGAAATGAGAAAGCTGACTTCTTTAATAGTGTGGTGACCATGTGCTGTCTGATCAAGGATACCCGGGACCAAAAGAGCAGCAGAAGTTACAAGTAGTATTGTTGTATAGGTACTTGAGGTCTCTTTGTTGTGCTCTTGTTCTACAAACTTGAGTCCACCGATAAACACAGCCAGTCCAAGTAAAACATTCATATCAACGATCACTGCAGAGATGATACCGCCTTTGACTGTCTCGATGACTTCCGGAGTATGAAGTGCTTCACGCAAAATGACATAAAGAAGAATGATCTCAACAATAACAGCGCTGAAGGTCAGCACGAAACTTGCATAAGGTTCCTGCAGTCGTTCGGAGAGTATTTCGGCTACCTCGGAAACTGTAACGGACAAGGAAGCAATACCGGCAGCGGCAAAGAGTGTCGCGGCATGATCGAATCCGTTCTTGTGAGATATAATGCCTATAACGATGGAGAAGACACCGATAAAAATATCCCAATAGTTCTCTAAGCAGTTTCTTGTCTTTTCTGTCAAAAGTTCCATCAAATAAATTTCCTTTGGATGATTATAGTGAAATAATCCTCAGAAGGTCTGAAAAATGGGTGTTTATTTGGAATTTTCTAAGGATTTATATACATATGCTTCAGCAGCGCCAGCATTTTAGCTATGGATTCGACAGAAGCGGTTTCTGCTGTCGTATGATAACCTGTTGTGGGGATCTGCAGTGTGGTCCCTTGTATTGAGCCATTGCTCGCGGCTATGATACGTCCCATCTCGGTACTTCCAATAGAGTTCTCTTTTTTCCCTTCCGCTATACGTTTTTTGTTCTCCTCTTTTAAATAACTATCCTTATAACTATAGGTGATGTCCAGCTTAGAACAGGCGTCTTCTATCTCCTTGTTCAAAGGAGAATGAAACTCCGCATTAGCGTCGCGATGACGTAGAACCAAATGCTGATATTCAGCTTCTTCACGAGTAGGATAGGGACTTGTGTCAAGAACGAGCAAGCGCTCTGTCGTATGATCAAAACGACGAAACCACTCTAAAAGAAATCGCCAGCTTTTACCTGCTTCTTCTTGTGCAGTGAAGAAGGCAGTCCCCTGATAACCGTTTTTGTAAAGGTAGATGATTACAGCGGCACTGAGTACATTATCAAGCTGTGCTGATAAAAGGCCATTCTTATTGGAAAGCGAATCAACAAAGGCTACCGGAGTACCCGGTAACAGGTGTTCAAGACCTTTGACCTCAAATACCAGGTTCTTTCGTCGTTCACAGATGTAGGCATTGTCAATCATACCCAAGCCTAAATAGGTGCCGGACCATGGTTCATAAGCTTGAACAGATTGTTGTTTAAAACGCTCGACAATCGACATATAGGTCTGTTCGGCAATTGAATCGCCTGTAAGGTCAGCACGGTTTTGTGTCATAAACGCTGCATATTGAAACTCATTGGGGCCGGTGCAAATCAAGCCGTGTCTGTCTATATGAGCTGAGAGCATTCCCCTCTGAGGATGTTTTCCTTCAGCGACTAACAGGCCTTCATACAGTGTTGTTCTGATACCGATTTCGTCAAGTTCCCGCTTGAGTGAAAGAAAGAACGGATGTTCAGCCCCCACGACGGAAGGTCTGCGAATGAGGTGTTTGAGGATATCCAGAAATCCCCGATAGGGTTTTAGTGTATCGTTCAACGTGTGCATCCTTGTATAAAGTAAGGTATGAAAATGAAAACTATTCTTTTTACACTGATATAGAGTGTAACTATACACCTTTTTCCCATTTTTTACAAAACGTTTTGATCTGAAGTACCTGAAAGAGCCTGGTATGAATCAAAATGAAAGTTTTTGTTTTAAAACTATTATAAAGGTTATTTATATTGATGTTGAATCATCCGTGAAAAAAGCTCAAAAGGGTGTATAATTTTATTTATTACGGCGATTCATAATGAAGGTTTTAAAAAGAAGGAGAGACACGATGCGAAGATCCGTGCCTGAGCTTATCGAAGCAATCGATGCGAGTGTTCAATATTATAATGATAATATCGATACAAATATCCATCCCTATGATATCTCGGAACAGCTGCTTGAACTGCGTGAACACGATGAATCGCTTTATCTTAATAAACTTTCAGAACTTCCTGAAGAGCTGAAAGCCCTTGTCCTAATTGAACTTCCAAAACACTGTCATGAAGAAGTACTTGAATACTTCAGCCCTGAAGAGATAGCGGATCTTACAAATATCCTTGACACGGATGATGCGGCAGAACTGATTCGAAATTTCGAGGCCGTTGATGAAGCCGTGGTCGATGAAGTGATGCAGAGCCTTCCTGCCGAAGACAGACAAACACTTGAGACATTGATCGCCTACGGTGAGTATGAGGCCGGTGCTTATATGCAGACCGAGCTTTTCAGTGCTACAGTGGATGAACAGATCGGGGATTCGATTCGCAGGCTTAAGCGTTTGAAAGCAGCAAAAGAGCTGGATAATATATCCCAGGTTTATGTCATCAATGAGGCAGGCGTTTTTTTAGGTTCCATCCCCTTGGAAGATCTGATTCTACTTGGACCAAAAGAGCGTTATGACGAACTTGTAAAAGAGGGTGTCAATTCTATCTGTGTTAAGGCCACGGATGATATTCATGATGTGGTTGAGACCGCTTCGAAGTATGATATGGGTGTTGTCCCTGTTGTCGATATGGATGGCAAACTTATGGGACGTATCACTTCTGATGATATCTATGATATTATAGAAGAACGTGCAACGGGACAACTGTACCACCTTGCAGGGGTCAGTGAAGAGGCAGAGCAGGTGGAGAGTCTGTTTTATATCGGAAAGCATCGGGCTTTTTGGTTGGGAATAAACCTAGTGACAGCCATTGCTGCATCTGTTGTTATCAGTCTGTTTGATGCGACACTTCAGTCACTTGTAGCCTTGGCCATATTAATGCCTATTGTCGCCTCTATGGGTGGAAATGCCGGAACGCAGACTTTAACAGTTACCGTGCGCCAGATGGCACTGGGTGAGATTAGCGGTGGTGATGCCAAAGAGACTATCTTTAAAGAGGTCTATTTGGCATTGATGAATGGCTTGCTCTTTGCTGTTGTTATTGGAGGCATAGCTTATGTATGGTTTTCCATGCCCATGCTGGGGCTTGTCATAGCCCTGTCAATGGTGATAAACCTTTTTTCTGCTGGTTTGTTTGGTGCTGTCATCCCGATCTTGCTCAAAGAGGCCAATATTGATCCTGCTATCGGTTCTTCAGTATTATTGACGACGGTCACAGATATTGTCGGATTTTTTAGTTTTTTAGGATTGGCCAGTGTGATGCTTCTATAAACGAAGCGAAAATATCGGAGCTTGTAAAGAAGCTTTTTTATTT
>JBFESZ010000006.1:0-41359 GCA_041548245.1 Sulfurimonadaceae bacterium | reverse complement strand
GATGATTAACAGTACGGCAGCCCTACGTTCAGTTTGCGATGCGTAATAGAGTGATTGGCCTATACTTTCTGCCCATTTTTGTGCAAAATCGACTTCGATGGCATATTCCTCCAATAGACAATCTACCCGTGTGTTGTCTTTGAGCCTGTACTCCATCATTCCGCCAAAGTGAGTGCAAAAGTGCTCCTGATATATCTTTTCCTTGTTGATATGTCCCGCGTTGAGCGTCAGCGTGATTGCTAAACAGAAAAGAAGCGGTCTAAGCATTGTCGTTATCTCGCGGAGATATTCTCTCTTCTATCAATCGGATGACACAGCTTTCTATCATTTTAAACACTCTGTCAAAGCCTTCAAAGCCTGGAAAGAAAAAGGGGTCGGGGACATCTTCATTTTGGTGACCAAAATACCCAAGTTTTACTATATTGCCAGTTCCTATTGCTTTCAAGTTCGCAACATTGCTTTGATCAAGTGCGACAATAAGATCAAACTGTTTAAAGTCTTCGACTTTGACTTGTCTACCCCTTTGTTCGGAGATGTCAATACCATTTAAACGAGCCACTTTAATGGAATTTTCACAGGGTGGTTCACCAATATGCCAGTTACCGGTTCCTGCTGAGTCGATATGGATGTCAAGCCCTTTTTCATTGATGATTTTTTCGGCTATTCCCTGGGCAAGTGGAGAGCGACAGATATTACCTAGGCATACGAAGAGTATAGATTTCACAAATGGATCCTATTGGGAATCAAAGATTATTTTTTCGTGATTATACTCTGTTATAAAGTGTAACCGATAGCCTTTTTACGCAACGCGGCCCAATATACCCACAGGATCATCAATATCTCAAGCGGGATTCGTGCATAGACCAAAACAGGACTGCAGTGTGAGGCATCAGGTTGCATGGCCATCTGAATATTGGCAGGAAGAATTGCTATTAAAAAGAGTATAAGCAGGTATCCAGCAATTTTACGTGTTTTTGAAAAAAGCAGGGCCAATGCACCTGTAATTTGGACCAAACCACTAATATAGGCAAGCTCATGGCTCAGAGGAAGATAGGGCGGGACGTGAGAGACGTAAAAATCCGGGTGGTTGAACTGGTTAAGACCGGTTAATAAAAATAAAATGATCAATGTGAAAAGACCTGTTTTTCTCAAGCGTGTCAACGGTAGCTTAAACATTTTTCCATCCCAGATAGTTAAGTGAATAGAGTTCTTAATAAAGTATTCTATCCTAAAATTTTCATTTTTAATAAAGTTTTCTTATAAAACATAAATATATTTCAGCCTTTAATATCTATTTCAATCGAATTGGGAGATGATATTGTATTCATATACAAAGGTTTGTTATGTTGTTTGAAGCACTGGTAAAACGTATTGATACCTTACCTCCGTTATCAGACTCTGCACAAAAGATACTTAAGCTGTATGCAGAGGACGAAGATCACATTGATCTTCGAAAACTAACGCGTCTAATAGAAGATGATACCTTGTTAACAGCAGACATCTTGGCGATGATAAACGACCCAAAGTTTAGGTTCAGCAACAAGATTACCTCCGTAGCACAGGCCCTTACGCTTTTCGGTATACGTATTGTCAAGGGTTTTATCCTTGCCATTGTCATGAAAGATCATATGAGAGTTGATATGAGTGCTTATGGCATCAGCAATGAGAAGTTTAATGATATGGGTCATCTGCAAGCAGCTCTACTTTTTCAATGGTATATGAGTGTTGATATCAAACGGGCTCAAGTCCTGGTGCCTTTGGCTTTGATTATGGAGACAGGAAAGGTCATCTTCGCTCAGGAGATGGCTTCAAGCGATTATCTTCATCTTTTTACCGAGGAGATCTACGCGGCAAAAAATATGGAGGAGGTCGAATATAAATATTCAGAGACGACTTCTTATTATGTTGGCGGAATGCTTTTTGAGCATTGGAACTTTTCAAGACGTTATATTGATATCATGAAGTGTTTGGATTTTGATGTTGAAGATGAGGAGGTCGATCCGTTAGATATACATATACTGGATATCATAAGACAAGCTGTCAATATCAAAGGGTTTATGAGTGAAGATAACCTAGAGAAGGCTTGTGTCTTGGTTCGGGAACTGGGGATGGACGAGGCTGTTTTTATGAAGGCTGCATTGCGTGTTAAAAATGCTTATAATGCTTCTAAGAAAATCAAGAATTAGATAACTCCTCGAACTTTGTTTTTAGTTCTTTGGGGAAGGTTTTGGGCTTTCCGCTGCCATAATCGACTATGACCCATACGGTAGATGCTTTGGCAATTATCTTTTCATCAGTTGTCCGTTTGCATTCATAACATCGTGTTATCCTGGTGGCATTGACCTTTTCGATCCATGTTCTGATGAGAAGCTCGTCATTTTGATAGGCAGGTGAGATATATTCGATAGTATGTGATTTTGCAACCCATGCAAGATTCATCTTTTTGCACTCAGGGATTCCCCAGCCGAGTATATCAGCATGTTTGATGGCAACATCAACAAACCATTCGAGGTAACGTAAGTTGTTGACGTGACGAATATAGTTTTCGGGTTTTTCATTCACTCTAAACCGGTATTCGAAGTGGGTCGGTGCTTTGACAGATTGATTTTTTGGTTTATTCACGACGCAGTATTTAGTTCTTTTGAACAATAATACGAATAACAAGGGCATCCCCTTGATGACCTGAGCCCTCATTCAGAGGAACATCACACTCTTGCAAATACAGTATCTCACATTGATCTATTGAAAAGATCTCTTTTAGTGAATCAAGCGTATAAAGCAGAGAAGGATTTTTTGGCCCACCGCTTTTTCTTGGCATCTGGTTGAGAGAGAAAAATTCACCGATAAAGTACCCTTTTGGATTAAGCGCTTTGATCGCTTTTTGAAAGGATTGTGTTCGTAGAGGTTCCTCAAGATGAAGGTATGAGGTCACGATGCCGTCATAAGACTCTTGCGGTTCCCACTGCTCGAGATCAAGTAGTTGTGCTTTAAAGCTGACGCCTTTTTTCTGAGCCAACATCAGTGCTTTACTCATTCCAATGGCAGAGGCATCCAATGCGGTGACATCAAACCCTTTTGAAGCAAGATATACAGCATTCCTGCCCTCTCCCTCGCCCAAGCAAAGAATGCTCCCTTTGGGCGTTAAGAGGTCGATTTTCGATGCGATAAAAACATTGGGTTCAAAACCGTAAAAATATCCCTCACGGGAGAACTTTTCGTCCCAGATCTTACCGATATCTTTTTCCATTATTCTTTTGAAGTCCTTTTCATTTTTGTACTCCATTTAAAACAGGTACAAACTCACACTCTTCCAGCTCTTCAGCCTGCAATGAGCTTCCGTGTTTTCTAAAGCGGGTTATGACCTGTTTTCCGTTCTTTTCCATTGGAGCGACGATAATACCATCGGGAGCAAGCTGATCAATTAGTTTTTGGGGAATCTGGGTTGCCGATGCTGAGAAGAGTATACGGTCATAGGGGGCATATTGTATCCATCCGCCTTGGCCATCATCAGTACGCGTGTGAATATTTGAGATATTCAAAGCTCTAAAACGTTGTTTTGCTTCGATCATCAATGGTTCAATACGCTCAATAGTGAAGACACGACGAAAGAGTTTGGAGAGGACAGCTGCTTGATAACCGCTTCCACAACCAATCTCGAGTACTGAGTCAGCGCCTTGGGGAAAAAGATATTCACTCATCTTTGCAACGGTAAGGGGTGAGGAGATCCATTGGTTCGCACCTATAGGCAGGGCATCAAGCTTATACGCATTGTGACGAAATCCTGCCGGTACAAAAGCTTCTCTGTTCGTTGAAGCAATAGCCTTTAGAACAGCATCGCTGAGTGCGAATCTGCTATTTATCTCTTCGGCAAGTCTGGCATTTTTCATAGCGGTCATTCGTTCTTGCATTATATCCCTACGTCGAGATATCTACGCATACGCCGAATCTCTTGTTTATCATATGGATTTAATAAGCAAAGAGTATTCCCATTACGTGCAGCTTTTCCAAAAGGAGAGATGATACCGCTCATTGATGTGCAATCTTCGTTGGAAGCGTCAGCTGCCATAACGTAGCATTGATTCATTATGGCGAGAGACTCGGTAAGGACCTCGAAGTTATCGGAACGATTTTTTCCCCATCTTGCTGGTATCATGATGATGTCTGCACCTTCTAGGTCCTGCCAATAGTTTTTGAAACGTAGTTCGAAACAGATCATAAGACCAAGTTTGATACCATCTATCTCAAAAAGAGAGAGTTTTTCATCTCTGCCGGCACTGAAGTACTTATGTTCATCACCGAGTTTGAAAAGTTTGTTTTTGCATTGTTCGTGAACTGTTTTTTCTTCATGCAGAACTTTTGCCACATTATAAAACTTGCCATCTTCACGTTTTTCTATTACACTCAGGACGATTATACGGTTTTTACTTAAAGCAAGGAGCTTATCCATCGCTTTATTTGAAAATGTTGAAGCCGCCTCGAAATTTTCATAATCAAAGTTTGTCAGGCAGACTTCAGGCGCAAGGACAATGGCATTATCGGGAGTCTCTTTGATAAGATCACTGAGTGTTTTCAGGTTCTCTTCATAACTCTTGGTGGATTCAAATTGAAGGGTTGCCAGAAGTCGTTTTTTCATAGGAGGCTCAGAGGGAAAGAGGGGTACTCTTTCTTTTAAAAGTCGTCGAAGTCTAAAGAACCTTTAGAGTAGTTGGCTACGGTTCCTTCGAAAAAGTTTGTTTTTTGGTCATTGAATTTTGCAAAGTCATCCACCCATTTGATTGGATGATCGACATTGTAAAGTTTTTCAAAACCTACAGCAGCCAGTCTGCTGTCAGCCAGATATTTTATATACTGCTCAAGGATACTGTCGGTCAGACCAAGGATCTGGCCCTGTGTTATGTATTGTCCCCAGGCCACTTCAAGTTCTACGGCATTTTCAAACATCGCATAGACAGTGTCTTTTAGTTCATCGGTAAAAAGGTCAGGGCGTTCACGTTTTAAAGTATTGATGATGTTCTGGAACAGTGTCAGATGTGTCACCTCATCACGCTGGATGAAACGGATCATCTGAGCAGAACCAAGCATCTTCCCAGCACGTGCAAGGGTATACAGATAAGCAAATCCACTGTAAAAATAGATACCTTCAAGAATCTGGTTGGCGAAACAGGCTTTTAGAAAGTTAGTCTCACTCGGATTTCTTGTCAGCTCAGTAAAGACAGCAGCAATAGCATCGTTTTTATGTTTAAGCTTCATATCTGAACGCCACAGATTATAGATCTCATCTGTGTTTTGTGAGATCGAGTCGACCATGACAGCATAGGACTGTGAGTGAAGTGCTTCTTCAAAGGATTGACGAACCAGGATCAGGTTGATCTCTGGAGATGTGACATAAGGATTGACATTGTCGATCAGGTTGTTGGTCTGCAGAGAGTCCATAAAGATCAGTTGCGCCAAGGCCTTATCGTAAGCCCTCTTCTCTGTATCCGTAAGTGTCTTGTAATCAAGTGCGTCACGGGTCATATCGACCTCTTTTGGAAACCATGTGTTATTGAGCATCATTTCCCAAAGATTGTATGCCCACTGATACTTGATATTATTTAATTCAAATATTCCTGTTGGGTTTCCACCGAATATTTTACGGTCATTCACACGCTCTAATGATTCGGGGTTGTAGATCTTTTTTCTATCCATTATAACTGTCTTCCGTTGTATAGTTCTAGACGATATTCGCCTTGTCATTTGTTAAAAAATTATACTGACGTATGACCTATTTAATCTTTAAACTACAAAAGAATTTCACTTTTTTCTGTTACACTTTTGGTCTATAAAAAAAGATCCCCATACAGAGCACTTTGAAGGCTGATTATGTTAAAAAAGTATCGTTACATTTTTTCCCTTTTTATTATTTTATCTTTTTCAGTCGAAGCAAAAAGTCTGCTTTACAAGATCGCTTCCAATAATAGTACAGTCTACATCCTAGGTTCAATTCATTTGGCAAAATCACAATTGTATCCATTGGACAAGGCGATTACTGATGCTTATAAAACAAGTGATGTCTTAGTGGTGGAGGTAGACCCATATAGTCAAGATTCTGCGACAACCATGCAGAAGACGATGATCAGCGCAGGGGTATACTCTAAGGATAAAACACTGCAAACAGAGCTTTCGTCAAAAACGTATGCAATGCTTGAGCATTATACGTATAAGACAGGGATGTCTTTGCCGCAGATGCAGAAGATGAAACCATGGGTTGTTATGCTCCAGCTTACTATTTCCGAGATGATACGTCTTGGCTATTCTCCTGAACTGGGAATCGATAAACATTTTCTTGACAAAGCGCATTTACAGAATAAGCCGGTCATTGAGCTTGAAACGGCCGAAGAACAGATGGCTCTTTTGGCTAAGGATGACAAAGAGTTTCAAGACAGGCTTTTGTTGTATACCCTGGAGTCAATGCATGAGTTGGAACCTATGCTGGATGAGATGTTCATGGTATGGAAAACAGGTGATGCGGAGGCTTTTGAGAAGATAATGAATGCACCATTGAAGACGGATCCTGATTTAAAAGCGATGTATGACGATCTCATTACCAGAAGGAACTACAAGATGGCTGATAAGATTGAAGGTTTTTTAAAAACAAAAGATGATTATTTTGTCGTAGTCGGTTCTGGACATATTATTGGCAAAGAGGGGCTTGTAGAACTTTTAGGCCAACGGGGTTATAGGATTGTTCAAGAGTAGATGGCACTTTACTTATATATTTATGTGTTGATAAGGCTGCTCCGGCAAAACCTGATAAGGTCGGAAAGAGATTATCAGGTTATACATTTCTTTAAGAAGAGCAAGATAGTTTCAGGTTTTGGTAGTTCGATGGTGTCACTTTTGCATACCTTTCAAATTCTGGATGTTCATCAAATGGATTCTGTGCAAGTTGCAACAGGTCGTTGACCAAGCTTGAATCCCCTCTTTCTGCCTTTTCTATCGCTTCTTGTAGGATGTAGTTTTTTAAAACATATTTCGGATTGGTTTGTAGCATTCTTGTTCGTCTGTTTTGAGTTGTTTCATATTGCAGACGTTTATCGTAAGCATCCAGCCATTGACTCAAAGGTGTTTTAAATTCACATAATGCTAACACGTCAGTTTTATCACCGTTATAATGACTCAATCTTCTAAAAAAAGCACTATAGTCGACACCTTGAGAGCCCACCACTTCTAATAGATCTTTGATGAGTTTTGAATCACTGTTCTCTTTAATTTCAAGTCCAAGTTTCGCTCTCATGAGTTCTATATATTTGTTTGTGAAGTAGTCACTGAAACTTTCCAAGGCCATTTCACTGTGTTCAATATTCAATATCGGCGAAAGAGCACGTGCAAGCATGGATAGATTCCAGTATGCTACAGGGGGCTGATTCCCAAATGAATAGCGCCCTTCTCTATCGGTATGGTTGCAGATATAGTTGAAGTCATATGAGTCTAAGAAAGCATAGGGCCCATAATCAATAGTCAGTGAAGCAATGGACATATTGTCCGTATTCATCACCCCATGGTTAAAACCTATGGCTTGCCAGTGCGCAAGAAGTTCGGCAGTATTTTTTACAATCTCGTCATACATCAAAAAGTAGGCGCTCTCTTTGCCCTGCAGGTGGGGAAAGCTTTGTTGTATCACGTAGTCGGCAAGGGTTTCGAGTTTATCATGCATATCGGCGTAGTAGAAATATTCAAAACTTCCAAAACGTATCCACGAAGGGGACATACGCAGTACAATTGCACCTTTTTCCCAGCGTTCGCGTGCGACACCTTCTTCTGAACCTATCACAGCTAGTGCTCTTGTTGTAGGTATACCAAGGGCATGCATGGCTTCACTCATCAGGTATTCCCGGATAGACGAACGTATGACGGCTCGCCCATCTCCTTGACGTGAATAGAGAGTGGGGCCTGAGCCTTTAAGTTGCAGATGCCAACCGTTAAGCTCACCTAAGTTGATGGCCCTTCCATCCCCCAGTCGTGGTACGAAATAACCGAACTGATGACCCGCATAGCACATGGAAAAAGGCTCTGAACCCTTAAGTGTTTTTTTCCCATTCACAAAATCTATGAATGCCTCACCCTTGGCTTCGCTGGAATCTAGGTCGATAAGTTTGGCGGCTTCTTCATTAAAGCTTATAAGATAGGGTTGCTTCAATGGTGTTGGTGTTGTACGGTCATAAAAGACCGGGTCGAGTTTTAAATAAGATGTCTCTAGCTGTAGGTCTTGTAGTTTCATAATGAATTTTTACCCTCTTAGACTTATATTTCTTCTATTGTCTTAGATTAACTCTAAATTTAGAGCATGACTTTAGGAATAAAAAGAACAAGCATTTAATCAGTTTCTTGTTGATTAACCAAAAACGTTTAAGGTTATTGGGTTGACTTCTTTATTATAGAAAGGTCTAAAGTGGTTAAAGACATCTTATTTGTATTACTGGTTTTAAGTGTAAGTATGTATGCACATTCAAATAGAATGGAGATAATATATTATATAGAGATGTATGAAAAAGAGAGTTTAGCGGACGTAAGGCATAATAACTAAGCCGAGGCTCAGTTATTTTAGCGCGAAGCGCGTTTACGTTCGTTCTCTGTAAGAAGACGTTTACGGATACGTACACTTTCCGGAGTGATCTCAAGCAATTCATCATCTTCGATCCACTCAAGTGCTTTTTCAAGATTCATATCACGTGGTGGTACAAGTTTGATCGCTTCATCTGCGCCTGAAGAACGTACATTCGACTGCTGTTTTCCTTTAATTGGGTTAACAGAAAGATCGTTTGAACGTGAGTGCTCACCAATGATCATCCCTTCATATACTTTGTCCTGAGGTTTGATGAACATACTACCGCGATCTTGAAGATTGAAGATAGAGTATGCCATCGCTTCACCTTTCTCTGTAGAGATAAGTGCACCATAAGGACGTGATTCAACATTCCCAGAGTATGGACGGAATTCGATGAAAGAGTGGTTCATTACACCTTCACCTTTGGTATCTGTCAGGAATTGACCGCGGAAACCGATAAGACCACGTGCCGGGATCTCAAATTCGATACGCTGGAAACCTTCACCCATCGGTAGCATTGATTTCATTTCAGCTTTACGTTTACCAAGACGCTCGATAACTGTACCGCCAAGTTCTTCAGGAACATCGATTACGAGGTGCTCAAATGGCTCACATTTAACACCTTCGATCTCTTTAACGATAACCTCAGGGCGAGAGATGCCGAACTCGAAACCTTCACGTCTCATATTTTCAGCGAGGACAGTGATCTGAAGTTCACCACGACCACTGACAAGGAATTTACCTTCACCGACACGTTCAAATCTCATTGCAACGTTTGTTGTCATTTCCGCTTCAAGACGCTCTTGGATTTTGTTTGAAGTAACGTATTTTCCTTCTTGTCCAGCCAATGGCGAGTCATTGACAGAGAAAGTTACTGTAAGTGTTGGCTCTTCAACATGCATTGGATCAAGTGGTACTGGATTGACAGGGTCACAGATAGTGTCACCAACGTCAACCGTTTCCATACCTGCGATCGCAACAATATCACCGGCTTCAGCTTCTTGGATCTCCATACGGTTAAGTCCGTGGAAACCAATCAGTTTCGTGACCTTTCCGTTGATCATCTCACCATCGGCTTTAGCTAGCTTGACTTGATCACCTTTTTTGATTCTACCGTTAAAGATACGTGAAATTCCGATCTTACCGACATAGTTATCATAGTCCAGTGTGAAGACCTGTGCTTGAGCCGGATTGTCTGCAGAACCTTCTGGTTCAGGGATCTCATTTAGGATTGTCTCAAAGATACATTCAAAGTTGCCGTCTTCCTCGCTCATATCAAGTTTGGCAATTCCGTCACGAGCCGCTGCATAGATAACAGGGAAATCCAGTTGATCGTCAGTCGCATCCATCGCACTGAAAAGGTCAAACATCTCATCTACAACACGATCTGGATCAGCAGATGGCTTATCGATTTTGTTAATGACAACGATAGGTTTTTTGCCAAGTCCCAGCATCTTTTTAACAACGAACTTAGTCTGAGGCATAACCCCTTCGTATGCGTCGACAAGTACAAGAACACCGTCTACCATTTTTAGGACACGTTCAACTTCTCCACCAAAGTCGGCGTGGCCCGGAGTGTCGATAATATTGATCTTGTAGTCTTTGTAGCGAATAGCAGTGTTTTTAGAGAGAATAGTGATTCCACGCTCTTTTTCCAATGCGTTCGAATCCATTGCACGTTCTTCGTGTTGTTCGTGATCACCAAAAGTTCCTGATTGTTCCAATAGACCATCAACTAGCGTTGTTTTACCATGGTCAACGTGTGCGATAACAGCGATATTTCTGATTTTTTGCATAAAAGCTCCAGAGGTTGCACTCGTATGAAATGAACTTCTTTTGGCGGCTCATCGCTCGAGTTGCTAATTTTTTTGAAATTTTAGCAAAACTTTACTTTAACTTATCCAAAAAATAATTTATAATGTATATAAGGTCTGGAAGGAGTGAAGCTATATTTCCCAACTCGGTGCTTATGGTTGTTTTTAGAAGGGGAAGGCTGTAATATTGCTTCCTTATTTAGTCTTTATTACTAAGCTGTTTTTATTAGACTTTTTTTAGATTTTGACATTCGTCCTTTCAAGGCTCCCTTATAGCGATAATACAAATTTTTACTCTATTTTTTATTGTTAGTTTGAAAACAATAATTTATAATTTTTTTTTATTTATTCTCTGCTTCTTTAGAAAATGGATATGACTTTTTTATCCCTGCCTTTTATTATCAGAAAAGCTCTAAAATATTCAATTACGAATACAGGGAAGGTCAAGTCAGCGCTAGCAAGGCTGATTAGATACGGAGGTTGTTGACAAAGGAGTCAATGACTTGTTCAGAGCTACTGACAGGCTCATCTTTTCCACATTGATTTTTGGAAGAGTAAAGAATCCAGAAGAAAGGAACCTGAAATGAAAAACAACACTTACCTCAATGAGAGTAGTATCAGACATGCACTTGAGAATGGTCATATTACCAGACAGGAAGCCAGAGAGATGATGATGGTTTATCTAAAAAAGATTGATTTTGCTTTGATGAAACATCCGACGATACAGAGAGATCATCCATCTATACAAAAGCACTATTAAAGAGCAAAAGGGCTCTCTTCAAACTTTAATATATCTGCTTGAAGATGTAAAGGAGAAGAGAGATACTCCTGTGAGCCGAAACCGACTTGTATACCCTCTTGGGTATATTTAATGTTAACACCCTCTTCCATATTAACTGCTTTCAAGGCCTTGTCATCCAAAAGTTTTGCATCACTTATGCCACTGAGTTCAAGATTCAGATTGACCCAGTCAAAGGCACGGCTTTTATCTTGTGCGGTTAGAGTGATTTTAAAAGTTGTGGGAGAGATAACAGTCAGTGAGACAAGTTCTCCCCCTTTAAGATCATCAAAACGTTCGAGAAAATCAGAGAGATCGTTTTTAAATAAAGGTTTCATACTTGTCCTTAGACGAAAGGTAGTTTGGGAGAAAAAAGTAGACAGAACCTGAAGGTTCTGATCTTATTGACAACCCACACATTCCATTGAGCGGTCTTCAACATCATTGCTTGATTCAGGAGACTGACTTCTGAGATAATATGTCGATTTAAGACCCAGTTTCCATGCCAGCATATAGATCTCATTGAGGTATTTACCCGAAGCTTTATCGAGGGTGATAAAGATATTGAGACTCTGACCTTGATCGATCCATTTTTGACGGACCGCAGCAGCTTTGATCAGAATCGTCTGATTAAGGTCATAAGCCGGTGTATAGTATGCCCAAGTGTCAGGGGAGAGTTTAGGCACAACGACAGGAATAAGTCCTGAAAGGTTCTCTTCAAACCATTTACGCTTGTAAACCGGTTCAATGGCTTGTGTCGTACCGGTCAAGATAGAGATCGATGATGTTGGTGCGATAGCCATAAGGTAACCATTACGCATACCGTCACGTTTTACTTTCTCACGCAGTTCATCCCAGTCATAGTTCGATGCGAAAAGACCTCCACGGTCTACGAGATTGATGACCTCTGCGTTAGCGTGGTCCATCGGCATGATTCCGCGGCTCCATTTTGAACCTTCAAACTCAGGGTAGCTTCCCTTTTCTTTTGCATTTTCACTGGATGAGTAGATAGCGTTATAAGATATCGCTTCCATGACTTCGTCAATCTTGTCGAAATGTTCTTGAGATCCCCATGCTATACCTTGGCATGCTAACATCTCCGCCTCACCCATAACACCTAAGCCGACAGAACGACTTTTTAGATTGGTGCGTTTTACTTTCTCGACCGGATAGAAGTTCAGGTCAATAACATTGTCAAGTGCACGCATTGCAATCGGGACGATACGTTCAATATCCTCTTTTGTATTGATACGTGAAAGGTTGACAGAAGCGAGATTACATACTGCCGTATCTCCATCTATTCGGTCTTTTTCTACGATGAAGATCTGCTTGCCATCTATAGCGTCAAGGGCTGTGACTTTATTGGCAGGTTTCTCAATGCCGCTATCAACTCTTACAATCTCATCTTCGTCATATGAGAGGTAGCTGCCATCTTCAAATTTGAGTTTGATCTTATAAGTGTTCGGATTAGTGTTTTGAAAGATCTCTGTACAAAGATTAGAGCTTCTGATAACACCATAATGATCATTCGGGTTAGCACGGTTAGCATTGTCTTTGAAGCACAGGAATGGCGAACCTGACTCAAAATATGATGTAAGGATCTTTTTCCATAGGTCTTTGGCTTTTATGCGCTCTTTTAAGATATCATCATCGTTCTCTAACTCGATATAACGTTTTTCAAACTCCTCACCATGAAGCAGGGTCAGCTCTTTTGTCTGATATGGATCGAAGAGGGTCCATATGCTATCTTCTTGTACACGCTTCATAAAGAGGTCATTGATCCAAAGTGATGGGAAAAGGTCATGAGCACGACGGCGTTCTTCACCCGAGTTCTTTTTAAGATCAAGGAAGTCATTGATGTCCATATGCCATGGTTCAAGATAAACGGCAATCGCACCTTTACGCGTTCCCAGCTGGTCGACAGCAATAGCAACATCATTTGTTATTTTAAGGAACGGAATAGTCCCGCCGGCTGCATTTTTATGTCCATCGATATAAGAACCGATAGAACGAACTTGAGTCCAGTCCCAACCAATACCGCCACCAAACTTAGAAAGCATAGCCATCTCTTGATAAGCATCAAAAATACCTTCGATATTATCGGGAGTCGATCCGATGTAGCATGAGGAAAGCTGATGTCGAGGGGTACGTGCATTTGATAGCGTAGGAGTCGCTAACATAACCTCAAAGGTTGAGATCATGTCATAGAATTTTTTAGCCCATTCTTGTTTGTTCTCTTCACGTTGTGCCAGGAACATTGCAATACCCATAAACATATGTTGAGGTAACTCGATAGGATTTCCCTGTCTGTCTTTGATCAAGTATCTGTCATAAAGTGTTTTTATACCCAGGTAATTAAATTGAAGGTCACGTTCAGGTTTGATATATTTGTCCAGATCATCAAGATCATACATATCGCGCAGTCCCAAAAGAAGACGTCCTTCTTTCTCTCCACGTTCAAAGTATTTCTCTAGTTTACAGTAACCTGTAAAGTGGTTAACACAGTGATAAAGGTTGTAAAGAAACAGGCGTGATGCAACAAAGGTCCAGTTTGGAGCATCAATGTCAATCTTGTCAACAGCTGTTTTGATAAGTGCTTGTTGAATCTCCTGCGAAGTGATTCCATCACGAAACATGATTTGCGCATCTACTTCCAGTTCACTTTGGCTTACCCCGCTTAGCCCCTGTACTGATGCAGATGTATATTTTTGTATTTTGGTAATGTCTAAAGGTTCACTTCGTCCATTTCTTTTGATGACAGTTATCATTCAAATTACCTCTCGTTATGATACTTTTTTGATCTTTTATTGTAAGAGAATATACCATGATAATTTTAAAACAAAGCTGTAATTATTGAAAATATTTATATGTTTTTATGGAAAGTTTGAGGAATAAACATCTATGAAAATATAGATGTTTATTTTAGTTAATATGACTTTATGTTAGCCGAAAACGCGCTTGAAAATAGCGTCTACATTTTTTGTATAATACTCATAGTTAAAGCACTCACGAATCTGTTCTTCGCTGAGTTTACTGCGTAGCTCTTCATCAGCCAATAGATGACCGAGATAGAGTGATTCACCTTTTTCATTTGTTGTAGGTTTGCCCTGTTGGATCTCTTCCCATACTTTCATGGCATTGCGCTGAACAATCTTGTAAGCTTCTTCACGGCTTACTCCTTGAAGAGGTAGTTCAAGCAATACTCGTTGAGAGAAAACAAGACCACCGGTAAGGTTCAGGTTTTTCATCATGTTTTCCGGCATTACTGTCAGGTTTGCTATGACATTGTTCATACGGTGAAGCATGAAGTCTGTTGTGATAAAAGCGTCCGGTAACCAAAAACGCTCACTGCTTGAGTGGGAGATGTCACGTTCATGCCAAAGAGCAACGTTTTCCATAGCCGGATTGGCAAAAGAACGAATTGTTCTTGCCAAACCTGTAATATTTTCAGTTAGGATAGGATTACGTTTGTGTGGCATCGCAGAACTACCCTTTTGCCCTTTTGCAAAATATTCTTCAGCTTCATACACTTCCGTTCTTTGTAGGTGTCTGATTTGTACGGCAAATTTCTCAACGGAAGATGCTAGCAGAGCTAATGTAGTGGCCAGTCTCGCATATCTGTCTCGGTGTACGACTTGGTTAGAACATGGCTCTGGTTTTAATCCAAGCTCTGCCATGGCATACTCTTCAAGCTCAAGTGGTGCATGGGCAAAGTTACCCATCGCTCCAGATATTTGTCCTACAGATATCACTTCCATCGTCTCTTCAAGATTTTTAAGATGACGCGCGACTTCATCATACCATACCGCAAGAGTAAGGCCAAATGTAATTGGTTCACCGTGTATGCCATGGCTACGTCCAACCATCAATGTAAACTTATGTTCTTCTGCACGCTTTTTAATTGACTCCATCAGCATTTGAACATCATCGATGATGATCTTCAGTGAGTCTCTCATCTGAAGGGCTACACCTGTATCAACAGCATCTGAACTTGTCATACCATAGTGGAACCATCTTGACTCTTCACCTAAGCTTTCCGATACACTTGTATTAAATGCAATCAGGTCATGTTTGGTTACGGCTTCAATCTCTTCGATTCTTTCTACTGAGAATGTAGCATTTTTAACGATCTTCTCACAATCTTCGTCAGGGATAAGCCCTAGTTTGTTCCAGGCTTTTACGGCTGCTTTTTCAACTTCAAGCCATGCTGCATATCTTGCATGTTGTGTCCATTTCTCAGACATCTCTTTTCTGGCGTAGCGTTCTACCATTATCTGTACCTTATATGGGGTTGATTTAATATTGTGATGTTATCCAAGTGTCACTTAGTCTCTAGTTAAAGGTTTACTCTTCTTGTATTAACAACATTGTTTCACGTGAAACATACGAGTAAGCTTCAGCTCTTATTTGTTAAAATACGACAATTAATAGTGAAGGAATATCATGCCATTTGTTCGAAAAGAGTATATTGTTGAAGAGCGAACAAAGGCATTTCTTTTTTTAATGAAAGAGCTTGACTATACACAAAAAGAGGCTCAGCGTTTAATTGCAAAGGGTCGACTGAGCGTCAATGATGAGATCATGTCTCATACTTCAGGTTTCCTGGAAGGCAAGGTCTCTTTTATATGCTTTGAGCCTGAGACTAGAGGGTTGCAACCAATTTTCCAGACTAATGACTTTGCTGTTTATGACAAGCCTTCGGGTGTACTCGTCCATCCTCAAAACAGACATACGCCGTACTCTGTAATCGATGAAGCAAAACATGCTTTCGGTAGGGATGCTAATATAACCCATCGTATCGATCAAGAGACAAGCGGATTGTTATTGATAGCCAAGAATAAAACATCTGAACGTAGTTTGAAAATGATGTTTGAAAACCGTGAGATAAAAAAGAGTTATCTTGCGTTAGTACACGGTGAGTTCCCAGATGAGCTATATGTAGATGCTTCATTATTAAGACGTGAAGATGAAAGCGCAATTGTTAGAATGGTTGTTAGAGTGCATGATGAAGGCAAGCCTTCACAAACAAGTTTCAAACGTTTACGTTACTATGAAGAGCTTGATATGTCGTTAGTGGAAGCATCGCCACTAACAGGTAGGCAGCATCAGATACGAGTACATTTGTTTCACGTGAAACATCCCATCGTTGGTGATCCAATTTATGGTCAGACGGAAGAAGATATCGTCAGATTTTTAGACCGTGAGATAAGTAAAGATGAACGTATTAAAAAAAGTGGAGCGAGCAGGTTGATGTTGCATGCAAATCAACTCTGCTTTAAACATGGATCAGAATATTGCATTAGTTCAAGAGATGTGTTCTCGACAGATCCGCTCTCACTCTTGGATTAGATAACGGCGTCTTTTGTCATCTTTGAGTTTATGCAGGTCAACGAGTAAATAACCATCAATGGCATTATTGAAACTTGGATCAATACCGAAGTCAAAAAAGTTAACTCCACCTTCTTCACATAGCTCTGCATACTGTTTATAAAGGGTAGGTACAGTGACTTCAAGACCTTTAAGGTATGACTTTAACGTTCGAAAAGCTTCAAAATAATTCTGTCCTTCAAAGAGTAGGTCAAACTCTGCTCTGGTATTGCGTGAAAGAATATAGGGATGGTTCGCTTGAAACGACTTGTCCGATAAGGCGATATCGGCATGAGGTTTGAAGTATGTGGAATAGAAGTAGACAAGGATATCTTTGGCAATTTTAGGATAGCTATTGCTTATTGAAACGGGACCATACATGTATCTTATCTGAGGATTATGGGAGAGATAGGCACCAATACCCTGCCATAGATAGTCGAGTGCACGTGAACCCCAGTATTTAGGCTGAACAAAACTTCGTCCGAGTTCAATGGCAGAGTCCAGTGTATCATCAAGACTATTATCAATCTTACACAGCTCATTCATGTATAGACCCTCTTTTCCAAGCCAAGACATGATCCAGGAACATTCACCGATTCGATAAGCGCCAACAATCTCTAGGGCTTCATCATCCCACAGTACCAAATGCGCATAATAATCATCATATTTGTCAGTATCACGTTTCGTACCGGTACCCTCACCAACTTTTCTAAATGTGTATTCACGTAGTCGTCCAATCTCTTTGATGACAGTGGGTGCTTCTTCAGCATCGACAAGGTAGATGGCTTTATCATCAGTAGTCGAACCGAGTCTTTCCATACTCTTCAATTCAAACCTTAACTGCTGCCTATCCACAGGATGTGAGATTGACTGTTCTGTTGTCAATAAGTTTTTACGTCCTTTTGCGAGTCTATAGAGATGCTTTCTGAAAAGACGGGCATACTGTTTAGGTAAGAGATGTGTACTTTGGAAAGAGGTGTGTGGAATAATCTCACCGATCTTAAACTCTAATGGTTTACGTGAACGCATCAACTCATGTCCAAGCAACAGCGCACTTATAGGTTTATATATAAAAGAGAGAGTATAAAAAAGTGATGAGTTTTTGGCATTTATATACACGGGCAGAATCGGTGCCGATGTACGTTGGGCAATCTTGATAAAACCGCTTTTCCAATAGCTGTCTTTTATACCCTTAAGCGAAGCACGGGAGACTTCACCTGCAGGAAAGAAGATAACAATCTCTTCATTCTCTAGTGACTTGTTTATTGCGTGAAGAGATTTACGTGTTAGCTTTCCGTTGATGTTGTCTACAGAGATCAAGAGTTCAGACAGTTGAGGGATATGAGAGAGCATCTGATTGGCAACGATTTTTACTTTCTTGTCTTGGCGTGCATTGCTTATCATCTTAATAAGGGACAAGGCATCAGCGGCTCCAAGAGGATGATTGGCAACGACAATGGCTTTACCGATTGCTGGAATATTTTCAAGCTGCTGCTGATTTACCGTATAGGATATTTGTAGATACTCTAAAACAGCTTCAATAAAATCTAAACCTGTAAGACGATCATGTTTATTTAAAAAGGTATTGACCTCTTTCTCATGAAAGAGCTTTTTTAGAAGTTCAATACCTGGTCGTAAAGCAATAGATGGAATCTTATTATAAAGATCTGGGTAGCTTTGGCGAAGCATTCCTTCAACATAGATCATGACGAATCCTTTTTATTCACATATAATGTTTAGAAGGATTCTATTAGTATATGGTTACAATTTAAACTCATTTTGAATACAACTATATTACAGAGCTTTCAGTTTATATAATTCAATTAACAAGACTGCTAATCACCCTGTTTCAGGAAAGATGTGAATAAGATTTGTGAGGATTCCTAATTAAAACTTATATTAATAATAATGATATCTTTACTAATTGAGATTATTGTCTAAAAACCCCTGTTTATAGGGGTTGTATAATGATAGCAGTTGAAGATAGACATAACAGATATTGTTAAATTTCAGGAAAAAATAAATATATTTTTATAAAAAATTAAGTCGAATAAAATAGATTTAAGCAATTATTTTTTCACGTTGTTCACATCTTAGAACAACGTGTGAATATTACACATTTAGATGAAAAATTTATTTTTTATTAGATTAAACAAAATAAATTTAAGAGAGTATCTTAGAAATTTATGAAATATTTTTTTATAGGTATTAGGATTTTGTATTATGTAAGATTCTTGTGGTATTATTCTGCATAAACAGTCTCCCTGGTGTGTTGACTGTTTTTTCTTTTTAAACACTTCCATTATCTCTTTATCAAATGCAATACAGTTCAAATCAAATTTTCTCACATGTTTTGAATACAGATCTAAATATTATCTATATTAATTTTTTCGTTTAAAAAAACATCATATATGTATTTTATTGAAGAGCGTTATAATTTATGACGACGTTAAAATCTATACGGAGGAAAATTATGCGGCAATATGAGACATATAAATGTTCTGTGTGTGGAAATGAAGTGGAAGTCAGCCATGTTGGAGGCGGAGAACTACATTGTTGTGGGCAGGCAATGGAATGTGTAACGACAAGCCTTACGATGGTTAACCTGCTCAAGGCGTTTGCAGGAGAGTCAATGGCCAGAAATAAATATGAGTATTATGCAAAGGTGGCTCAGAAAGAAGGGTATAGAGATATAGCGGCACATTTTCAAAGAGCAGCAGATAACGAAAAGCAGCATGCTAAACTTGAACTCAAACTTCATAATATGATGAAAAATAATCAGGAGTTTGGTGATACAATAGCTAACCTCAAGGATGCAATATCAGGTGAGAGTTACGAGAACTTGACCATGTATCCCGAATTTGCAGAGATTGCTGAAGAAGAAGGAGAGAGTGAAGCTGCACGAATTTTCAAGGCAATAGGCAAGGTTGAGGTAGAACATGAGAAGATGTACCGGGAACTCCTTGAACGTCTTGAGAGTGGACATGAATATGAAAGCGATGAGGAAGATGAGTGGATATGTGAGGTATGTGGACATGTTCACAGAGGTAAAAAAGCACTTAAAGCCTGTCCGGTATGCAAGCACCCTCAAGACTATCAGTCACGTTTACGCAGTAAAAAATAATCAAAAAAAGGATAAATATGATCAAATCAGTAGTTATTAGTACATTAGCAGCAAGCTTAGTAATGGGTTCAGCATTGATACAGCAAGCCAAAGACGCAGGTCTGATTGCGATTCCTAAGAATTCAAAAGAGTTTAGAGAACTTATAAATAACCCTCAGAATCCTATTACAAAGGCAAAGGTTGAATTGGGAAAGAAGCTCTACTTTGAACCACGTATCTCCAAGAGCGGTTTGATAAGCTGTAACACCTGCCATAATCTAGGAACAGGTGGTGTTGATGGTGTTGCTGCAGCAATCGGCCATAAATGGACAGCTAATCCACATCATCTAAATTCGCCGACCGTATATAATGCCGTATTTATGGATGCACAGTTTTGGGATGGTAGAGACCCGGATTTAGAAAAACAGGCCCAAGGACCGATTTTGGCAGGCCCAGAGATGGCAGCAACAAAAGAGCATGTGGTTAAAACAATCACATCAATACCTGAATATGTTGCGGAGTTCAAAGTTGCGTATGGTAATGATGTGACTATCAATTATGAGAAAATTACGGATACCATTGCAAGTTTTGAACGTACACTCGTTACACCGGCACCATTTGACGATTATTTAAATGGAAACGAAAATGCTATAAGCAAAGACGCGAAAAAGGGACTTAAGACTTTTATAGAAAAAGGGTGTACGACATGTCATACAGGCATTGCTCTTGGTGGTTCTATGCAGCCCTTTGGTGTTACAGGCAAGTATAAGTATGCTGATATAGGTGATTTCAAAGGTGATAAAAACGGTCTTGTCAAAGCCCCTACTTTAAGAAATGTGACCCAGACGGCACCATATTTTCATAATGGCGCAATATGGACACTTAAAGAAGCAATTGTTGAGATGGGACGTATTCAGCTTGGGATAGATATCAGTGATGAAGAAGCAGCATCGATAGAGACATTCTTGAAAACACTTCAGGGTAAGAAACCTGAGGTTGTTTATCCACAGCTCCCAGCAAGCACTGGTGACACACCACGTCCGGATATGAACTAGGCTCAATATTGATCTCCCTTTATAGTTTCCGGCAAAATCGCCGGAAGCCTTATTTTCTCTTTGTATTTTTTCCAAATAGTGTTAGAATGTTTTATACTGATAATAAAAGATTGTGATGAACAGCAATATTGATATTCATTCGATGAGGATACTTATCATTGATAACTCGGAAAACAGCAGTGGCCTTATCAAAGCTATTTTAAAAAAAGAAACATTTCAGCATGTCTTTACGGCTACGAGTATTAAGACGGCTATTGAAATGTTAAAAGATGAAAGACCCGATCTTATACTATTATCATACGTTTTACCAGAAATAAGTGGAACAGAGGCCTGTAAACTTCTTTCCAGTGATATTCATTATGAAGATATACCAATTATTATGGTAACGGCTAATAATGACATACAGACATTACAGAGAAGTTTTGAGAACGGGGCAATAGATTATATTGCAAAACCATTCAACGGGCATGAACTTGTCGCCAGAGTTCAAGCTCATTTAATTCGAAAACACGTAGCTGATGAAAGAAAGAAAAAAGCGATCACAGATCCCTTGACCAATATCTATAATCGTCGACATTTTGATACGATATTTGAGCATTTTTATTTGCGGGCTTCATCTGAGGAAAAAAGTCTGACTTTTTTCATGATAGATATTGACAATTTTAAAAAGTACAACGATAACTACGGGCATCACAAAGGCGATGAAGCTCTACAGGCGGTAGCAAGGACCCTTCAAACTCAGTTGCATCGTACAGAGGATTACTTGTTTCGTCTGGGCGGAGAAGAGTTCTCTATTCTGCTTTATGACACATCAGATGATTTTATAAAAACATTAAGCAGTAACATTCATCAAGCTCTTACAGATCTTAATATTGAGCATGCATACAATGAAGGGTATGAACGGCTTACGCTTTCCATAGGTGTGGCAACATGTGGGTGTAAAAAAGAGATGACAAAATTTGATATCTACAACAGTGCCGATCAGGCACTTTACAGATCGAAGGAGAATGGACGTAACAGGAGTACTTTTTTTAAGGTCTAGTCTTCGTTGTCCTTTGAGCGTACGACGATAATCATCCCCCCTATTCCGACAACGACGACAATACTTATAAAAATGATTTGAAACAGGTCTGTTGCTAGCATTAAAATTCTCCTTTCTCTTTCTCTTTGAGCTGTCCACAGGCGGCTGATATATCAATACCCTTGGACTGGCGGATAGTACATAGCAATCCGTGTTTCATAAGATAGTCTTGAAACTTTATCATTGAACTGGTACTTGGCCGTTCATAAGGAGTACCTGGATATGGGTTAAAGTAGATCAGATTGACTTTGGCTTTTATACCGCTCAATAGTTTGACCAGTTTTTTGGCTGAAGCGATATCATCGTTTTTGTCTTTGATTACAAGGTATTCAAACATCACACGTTTTCTAGTGTCAATAGGGAAGCGTTTAACGGCTTCTATGATCGAATTGATGTTATGGGCCTTATTCATAGGGATAAGCTCTGTCCTTAACTCATCATCTACGGCATGTAAAGAGATAGCTATATGCACACCCAAATCCATCTGACCAAGTTTGTCGATCTTTGTGCTTAGACCGCTGGTCGAGACTGTTTGTCGTTTGGCAGATATAGCCAAACCGTCTTCTTCTTTGAAAATTTTGATAGCTGTTGCCAGGTTGTCCAGATTGTCCAGAGGTTCACCCATACCCATATAGACAATATTCATCCGTTTCGCTGCCGGGATGTTATTGTCGATCTTGATGGCAAGAACCTGAGCGACTATTTCACCGGGAGTAAGGTCACGTGTAAAACCGCCTTTTGCAGTGAGACAAAATGTACACCCTACTTTGCAGCCAACTTGTGTTGAGACACAAACGGTATATTTGGCCTCAGCGGTGATTTCGCCATCATCTCCTAGCTCTTCAGGTTTCATCAGTAGTAAAACAGCTTCGATCGTTTTTCCATCAGGAAGGGAAAAAAGATATTTGATCGTTCCGTCATCACTTTTCTCTTTTTTGACGATCTCAAGGGGCATTAATGTATATTTTTCATCCAGTTCCTGGCGCATTGCTTTTGGGATGTTTTGCATCTCGTCAAAGCTTTTGACATAATTGTGATAGATCCAGCTATATATCTGTTTGGCGCGAAAAGCCGGTTTGATGACTTTGGCCAGTTCCTCTTTTGTAAAGTCTAATATTGTCTGTTTCATGAAGTCAGTTCTTTGATGCGTCTTTTGACATGTTCGCTCAGCAACTCTTTTGCCTTGGCATGGTTGGCCAAAAAATCTGCGTGCGCATTTTCATTGGTAAAGTTTGTTACGCAAAAAACACCACCGGCTGGGATGTTGAACTCCTGTGCGATTCTAAGTACCGAAAAGAACTCCATATTCTCTATCTCTACTCCAAATTTGAGGAAGTTCCTTGTAAGTTCTAAATCAGTTGAGATATAGTTTGAGCTGTTGACGACAATATCTTTTTTGCCTTCAGTGTTAGTGGTGACAACATTATCCAAAGGCGTATAGGCTTTGTTTTGTAAAAATGCTAACTCGATGTTAGCAGCTGTTTTTGACTCAATGATATCAAATATCTGGTGTTTTCCATAAGAACCTGCCGAGCCTACAAAGAGTAGAAACTCAGGTTTGTCAAAGAGGCATAATCGCGTCAGGTTCATAGCCGTTTCTACCAGCCCTACACCCATAGGTGTTGCAAAGTCAAAAGTCTCATTATTACCAGCACAGATAATCATCTTATAGCCTTACCGGGATATTTTGATCATGAAGATAATGCTTCAGATCCATGATGTCGATCTCTTTATAGTGAAAGATTGAAGCGGCAAGGGCAGCATCCGCACCGTGCTCGAAAGCCTCTTTAATGTGCTCCATAGTCCCTGCCCCTCCACTCGCAATGACCGGGACATTGACCAGTGAGCTGATCTGCTCGGTAATAGGAATGTCAAAGCCCGCTTTTGTGCCATCTGCATCCATTGATGTCAAAAGTATTTCGCCTGCCCCCCGATCTACAGCCTCTTGAGCCCATTCAACCGCATTGATACCTGTATCAACGCGCCCACCATTAAGGTATACATTGTATTGACCAGCTGTCCTTTTCACATCAATCGCAACGACAATACATTGTGCTCCAAAACGTTTCGCTCCCTCATTGATGAGTTCGGGACGTTTGATGGCAGCAGAATTAAGGCTGACTTTGTCGCATCCGACATTTAGGAGTTTGTAGATATCTTCAAGCTTTCGGATTCCTCCCCCGACAGTAAGAGGAATGAATACTTCCTTCGCAACTTTTTCAACAATGTCTACGATGGTATCGCGGTTATCACTTGATGCGGTAATATCTAAAAAGGTAAGCTCATCTGCACCCTCTTCATTATATCGTTTAGCCACTTCGACCGGGTCTCCTGCATCTTTTAGTCCAACAAAGTTTACCCCTTTTACTACCCGTCCATCTTTGACGTCAAGGCAGGGAATGATACGTTTTGCGAAATAGTCCATTCTTCTCTTCTTTATAATCAGAATTTTAATAGTGGTATTATACTCATGCTTGGCTTATGATGAGGTTGTGAGTCTTATTCTTTAATAATCGCCTCAGCGATACTTGCTAGTGTGAAAATGATATAAAGATTTCTTTGGGATATATCTGATGACAGGCTTTAACATGAACAAAACTATCTATTAGGTGCAAGTTCCAGTACGAACTGTATAACTTTTTCTTGGGGCATTTCACAAGGCTTAAGCAGCCCATCTTGAAGATATGGATATTGGTTCAAAGAGATAAAGTCATTTCCACCAAGTTCCTGCGCATAGAGCTTGATGAGCTTTCCGTTGAGCGGGGTCTCTTTACGAAGAAGGTACCGCTTTTTATAGGCTATCACATCATAGGCACCGTTATCAAGTTGTATGATTTTGATATGAAAATCGGAATGCTTCATAAGCAAATTATATAATTTTTTCATTCATTACAATAGGCAGGTTATAATTTCATCATGAAACTAATAATAGATTTAATTGAAGATATTCGCATGGCGATCAATAATGATGAAGAGTTTGCACTCTCTGCCATGGGTCTAAAAGAGCAGGTTGAAGGCGAGTTTTTACCTGCATGGCAAAGTGGGATAAGCCATCTTAAGCTTGATGAATACGAGCAAAAGCTTTTTTTGTTTTTGGGAAAAGAGAAGACGATGAAGATCGGGGATTTTTTAAGGATTTTGAATGCTTTGTCGAATAAGGAAATGATGTATGAAGTCTGTGTATCTTACTCCAAAGAAGACAAAAGGATCAACAGTCCACTGATGGGATTTGGAGAATCTTTTGCAGACAGAAAGTATCTACTATTCGTTCCCGATACGTATTGATAGCTAAAAAGGAATAGCACTATTAATGTTATAATCCTGGAATGAGAGTAGTTTTTTTATCCTTTGTTTTATTGTTTCTGTTAAATTCGTGTTCAGATAAAAAACCGGGCATCAAACCTCCTTTTCTTATTTATCCGTATGAGTTTTATGAGCGATTTAATTTAAGAACAATACTCAGCTCGTATACGGCAGACCTAAAATACTATTGTGCTTCATACCCCAAAGATTTTTTCACAGCAGAAGAGCTCTATATGCCAAATACGGACAAGATAATTATTGAGAATAAAGAAAAGAGGTTGACGTTTGAGCTTTTTTCTGATGACAAAGTCATTGTTATTGATGAACGTTTTGACGGTTCATACAGAGCAAAATATCTATATAAGATATATTACAATGAAGAACATGATGATTTTAGAACAGACAGGTTCTATATAGAAAAACCGAAAGATTGTAAAGCGTATGTTCTGCCGAAAAAAAGTGACAAAAATAATCTAGATACATAACAGCGGCATTTTATATCTTTAATGTGTAGTTTTTGGCGTCTTTTATTAAAACTTATTATTTAATATGTTAAATTTAAGGCTAATAAGATAAACTTTAGAGATTAAATGCTTATCTAAGCGCTTTTTAGCTATCCTTTTACTCTATGAAAAAAGATGTTGTTGCTAAAAAGAAGTTTGGACAGAACTTTCTTATCGATGAAAGTGTTGTCAGAAGAATTGTCGAAGCGATGCCCCATAACGGAAACATTATTGCCGAAATTGGGCCTGGCTTAGGTGATTTGACTAAACATTTAGTAAACGTCAAAAGCGTGATTGCTTTTGAAGTGGACACCGATTTGTGTAAGCTCCTTAACGAAGAGTTTAAAGAAGAGATGAATACCGGCAGATTTGAGCTTCGCTGCGGCGATGTACTTGAAGGCTGGAAGGTTAATTTATTAGACAGACAATATGATCTGGTGGCAAATCTGCCCTATTATATTGCAACAAATATTATTTTAAAAGCATTAGCCGATCCTCATTGTGACTCTTTACTCGTTATGGTTCAGCGCGAGGTGGCAGAGAAGTTTTCTGCTCAACCTGGCGATAAAGACTTTGGTGCACTCTCCGTCATAACCCAGACGGTAGGGCATGCCAGCATTGTTATTGAAGTACCGCCAGAAGCGTTTAACCCGCCACCGAAGATTCATTCGGCTGTGTTGAAGATCGTTAAACGTGAAAGTCGCAGTACAGACACGGGACTGGAAGATATGTTGCGTGTGGCCTTTGCTCAGCCACGCAAAACTCTGCTCAAAAATCTTTCGGCCGTATATAATAAAGAAGAAGTCATTAATGCTATGGAATCTATGAGCTTGATTCCCACAATTCGTCCGCATCAAACATCAACGGCTAATTATCACCAACTCTATAAGATACTACCAAGGAGTTTGGATGGAAGAACAAAACATAAGCGCGACACAGAGTCGCCCACAAAACGAAAATAGAAACAGACGCCCGCAAGGAAATAGAAATCGTCGTCCTCATGGGAATCGAAAACCTAAAGAAGAACAGGTCGATGGAAATGTCCAGCCTAAAGAAGTCGATGGGAATAAAGCACCGACTGAAAAGCAGGGTGGAAATCGTCAAGGTACGAATCGTAATAGCACAAATCGCCAACAAGGTGGCAGTGGTAATAAAAATCGTTTCCGTCGCGGGTTCAATCCGGGCGGTGTACAATCAGACAAGGCGCTTAAAGAGTGTGTTGTACGAAATCAAGAGGTTCACAAAGAACGTCTTAACCCTCATCATAAGCTTGATCTTAACACAAAAGCAAAGGTGCGTATTACACCGCTTGGCGGTCTGAATGAGATCGGTGGAAATATAACAGTCATCGAAACAGAAAATGAGGCTATCCTTGTTGATATCGGGATGTCATTTCCGGATGAAGAGATGCATGGTGTCGATATCCTGGTTCCGGACTTTTCTTATATTCGCGAGATTAAAGACAAGATCGTTGCAGTATTGATCACCCATGCCCATGAAGACCATATTGGTGCAGTACCGTATTTCTTTAAAGAGATGCAGTATCCAATTTACGGAACAGCATTTCCACTGGCTATGATTGCAAATAAGTTTGATGAACACCATATCAAACAGCACAAGTCATATTTCCGCCCTATTGAAAAACGTAAGGTCTATAAAATTGGTAATGATTTCGAGATCGAGTGGATGCATATGACACACTCGATTATTGACTCATCATCATTGGCGATTACGACTGCTGCCGGGACAGTCATTCATACGGGTGACTTTAAGATCGACCATACGCCAGTTGACGGCTATCCTACAGATCTTCACCGTCTTGCACACTATGGTGAAAAGGGTGTTTTATGTCTGCTTTCTGACTCGACTAACTCGTATAATAGCGGAGCAACGCCATCTGAGCTCTCTGTGGCTCCAGGGCTTGACAGACTCTTCGCTAAAGCAGAAGGGCGTGTTATCCTTTCGACCTTCAGTTCAAATATTCACCGTTTGCAGCAGGCAATCGCCTATGCTCAAAAGTATGGTAGAAAGATCTGTGTCATTGGTCGCTCAATGGAGAGAAACCTTGAGGTCGCTATGGCTTATGACTATATCCGCTTTGACAAGAAGATTTTTGTTGATCCCGATGATGTGAGCCGTATGGAAGACAAACAGGTAATGATCATTACAACTGGTTCACAAGGTGAGCCAAGTTCAGCATTGTTTAGAATGGCAACGGGCGAACACAGACATATTAAAATCAAACCGACAGACACGATCGTACTCTCTTCACGTGCGATTCCAGGTAATGAAGGCTCTATCTCAGGTATGCTTAATCATCTTCAGCGCGCCGGTGCAAGAGTCGAGCAGGCTAGAGATATTCACGTTTCAGGGCATGCAGCACAAGAAGAGCAAAAGCTTATGTTGCGTTTAACAAACCCTAAGTTCTTCTTGCCTATTCATGGTGAGTTTAATCATACGATGAAGCACAGAGAGACAGGTATGCAGTGTGGTGTTCCTGAGCGTAATATCCTTATTATGGGTGATGGCGAGACTATTGAAGTCAGCCCTAAGTATATGCGCAAGGTCAAAAAGGTCAAATCCGGTAAGACATATATTGATAACCAGAACAACCACCAGATTGCTGATGACATCGTTATTGACAGACAAAAACTTGCAAGCGAGGGTATTGTAATGATCGTCGCTCAAGTGAATGAGACAGACTCAGCTCTTATCTCTAAACCGCGTGTGACATCATTCGGTCTAGTTGCGGATAAGAATGACAAAGCGTTCTCAAAAGAGATGGAAGATGTACTTGAGCACTTCTTGCTTAACTTGAAGCCTGGGCTTATCGAGAACCAAAGAGCACTAGAAAATGATCTTCGTCAAGTCGTCCGTAAACACATCTACCGTAAGATGAAGAAATATCCTCTTATCGTTCCAACCGTCTTTGTAATGTAAGCTCGTAATCATTGATGCCATTGCCGGCATTGATGCGGATGAAGCTATACTCCCTCATATTAATGAATATTACTACGAAGTTTAAAACACCCCGCGCAAGTCACGATTAAGTGTAAACATAACGATAAAATTCAATTAAAGATTTGTTACAATAGAACAAGTATGCCTAAGAAGGACAATTGATGTTTAAAAAGAGACTCTGGCTAAAGATTATATTAGCACTGTTTTTTATTTATGGAATCGTCGGGTTTTTTATTTTACCCGGTATTATAAAGAATCAGATAGTTCAAAATGCAGAACAAGTATTAAAACGAAAAGTAGACCTTCATGCTGTCTCATTGAACCCGTATACATTTGAACTTAATATCAACGAAATGATTATACACGGCAAGAATGCTAAACATCCATTGGCGGGCTTTACTGATTTAGATGTCAATGTTGACCCTTTCAATCTTGTTTTTGGCAATATAGATGTCAAGTTTATTGAGATAACAAGACCTTTTGTAACTATTCATAAGAACCAGAATTGTCAATTCAACTTTGCAGATTTACTAGTATCAGAAGAGAAAAACACCGAAAAAGATGAAAGTAGTTCAACGGTTGAGCTGCCAGAGGTTATTGTTACAAAGCTATCTATTGTCAACGGAAATGTGAATTTTATTGATGAATCGGGTTCCGAGCCTTTTGAAGCATCATTAACACCAATCGATTTTAGATTACGTGATTTTTCAACAAAAAAGGGACGTGATAACCAGCTTTCACTTCATATAGAGGTTGATGATGGTGCCTATATCGACTATAGAGGGAAGATAAACTCACTTGAACCGCTTCGTATGGAAGGTGCTCTGGAACTGCATTCGGGTAGACTTTATACCCAGTGGAAATATTTTAGGGACTCCTTAGGCTTTGTTGTTGCAGATGGGGCGCTCGATGCTTCGCTGGAATATACAGCAGATCTTTCGGCAGATCCAATGCAGTTGAATATTAATCAATATCATCTTGAAATCGATAAACTGCGTCTGCAAGATATTGTGACAAAAGAGAATGTATTGAAGGTACCGTTGTTGAGTCTCAACGGCGATGCGGATATTGCATCTAAACAGATTAATATTAAAGACTTCAATGTTGATGGATTCTTTATGAAGGTAATTCGTGACAAGGCGGGTATTATTAATTGGTCTACCTACTTTCCTGCGGCTGAACCTATAGAAAAGAGCAAAAATGCAGAAGAGAAAAACCCATGGAACGTCCATGTCGCCACTGTAGGTATTCATACGGATCAGCTTATTTACGAAGAGAACTTTGCACAAGAGCCGTTTGCAGTCAATATAGAGCATCTTGGTTTTGGGATGGATGGAATTACCATGCATGAGGAGAATATAAATGTGAACCACTTTGATACTAATGTATCACAGTTTTCACTGTTCCCAATGGCAGCAGAAGAGAAGTGGTTGCAATTTAAAACCTTTACTGTCGATGGAAAGTTGAGCAAGAGCGAAAAGCTGGATCTAGACTTAGAACAGGTCAATCTTAACGGTTTGAGTATAGATGCGCTGATGGATAAAGAGGGTAGGCTTAATTTTACAAGGCTTGTTCCTAAAACACAAAAAAAGACCAGTCAAGAACATGCAAAAGAGGGTGAAGCTATGGCCTTGGATTGGAAAGTACAAAGCTTCACACTTAACAATGCCAAAGTTGATTTCAAAGACCAGTTCAATGCTATTGATGGATTGGTTCAGCTCGATAGGGTAAATGCAGAACTTACCAACCTGCACTCTTCAAAGGGGAGCTGGGCGAAGAGCAAAGTGGCACTTAGGGTAAACAAAACAGGAGAGCTGCTCATGCAGAGCAAAATCCGTCATACTCCTTTAAGGGTAGATAGTGATTTTAGACTCAAAGATCTGAACATTGCCTCTTTTCAACCTTATGTGAATAAATATGCCAATATGGACATCAATAAAGGAAGACTCGATTTGGATTTCAAAGCACAAGCTCAAGAAAAATCAACTCATCTGCTTGCTAACACACGTATAAGCGATCTTAACTTGTCCGAGCGTCGTGAGGGTAAAACCTTTTTCGCTTTTTCCAAGCTATTGATCCAAGATCTTGATTTTTCTTTGAACCCAAACCAGATGAAGATTTCTACTGTAGATATCTATGAGCCCTATGCTCGAATGAAGATCGATGAAAACCGCTCATCTAATATTACAGACCTGGTGATAAGTACTGAAGCCCCGCGTGAACCAAAAGTATCACAGACACAAAAGGATCAAGAGAAAAAGGGATTTCCTGTCTTTATCGGAAAAGTTAATTTCAAGGGAGGAAAGGGAGAGTTTTCCGACCTGTCTCTGCCTTTGCCTTTCAAAACAGACATACATGATCTGAACGGGCATATGATTGGTTTAGGAAATGTTGCTGAGGTTAAAAGCAGTGTCGATATAGATGGTGTCGTAGATGAATATGGTCTGGCAAAGATCAAGGGTGAACTTCTCTCTTCTAATCCAAAGCAGTTCACAGATATGGCAGTTAAATTCCAAAATATAGATATGACAAATCTTTCGCCATATACAGGAAAGTTTATAGGTTATAAACTTGAGGAAGGAAAGATGAATGTTGAACTTGATTATAAGATTGAGCATTCACAGATGCAAGGCGGTAACAGAGTCGTATTGAAACGACTGACACTTGGCGATGAAGTTGAAAGCGAGGACGCAATCTCTGCCCCAGTTGGTCTTGCGATAGCCTTACTCAAAGACAGTGATGGTGTGATAGATCTTGATGTGCCAGTCAGTGGAGATGTGGATGCACCAGATTTTGCTATAGGGCATGTGGTTTGGACGGCATTTAAAAATCTCATCGTGGGAATAGCAACGGCACCATTTAACTTTTTGGGTAACATGCTTGGGATCAGTGCTGAAGAACTTGAAAATATTCAGTTTGAAGTCGGCAGGACAAAACTTTTACCACCTGAACGTGAAAAGCTTGATAAATTGTCAACAGCTTTGGCTTCCAAAAAGATGCTTATATTGAAAATTGCAGGTACTTACGATAAAGAAGGTGACATGTTGGCCATGAAAACAGAACAGTTTCATCAGGAGGCATATATCAAACTGGAGGATAATTCGACAAGTTTGAGCAGTATGGACAGGGATGATTTGAATGATCTTTTAAGTGAGATGTATATACTCCATTTTGGAAAAGATAAATTGCAAAACAAAGAAGAGACGATTGACGCACAGGAGATAAGCTCGGATTCCAAGAAAGACTTGCTGCACAAGGAAATGATGAACGAGTTGATACAAGATCAAAAAGTATCCCAGATAGATCTTGAAAAACTGGCAAGAGAGAGAACACAGAATATTATTTCTTTTCTTGTTGACAAAGGCATCGAAGCGGAACGTTTGGAAGCTCTGCAAAGTGTTGAAATTGATGAGAATGGCAAAGAGAGTGAATATATTCCAACCAAACTTGAACTTGGGGCTAAATAAAGTAGGGTTGTGATAGAATCTCACTATGAAAAATAGACGTAACGACTATATTGAAATTGTCAAAGAGACACTTCAGATCGAAGCTGATGCATTATTGAACGCTCTGTCTCGTACCTCAGAGGAGATAAACGAGGCGGTCGAGTGCATTTTACAATGTCGCGGAAAGCTGATCATTACAGGGGTCGGGAAGTCTGGACTTATCGGTGCCAAGATGGCAGCGACTTTTGCATCGACGGGGACGCCAAGCTTCTTTTTACATCCGACGGAAGCCCTTCATGGTGACCTTGGCATGATTGGGACAGATGATGTTGTCCTGGCTATTTCATACAGTGGTGAAAGCGGAGAGTTGAGTGCAATTCTCCCGCATATTAAACGTTTTGATATCCCTCTTATCGGAATGACCCGTAACAGTAAATCAACACTCGGGAAGTTCTCAGACATTGTGCTCTCCATCGAAATAGCAAAAGAGGCATGTCCGCTAGGAATTGCTCCTACCTCCTCAACGACCTTGACCCTCGCTTTGGGGGATGCTTTGGCTATCTGTATGATGCATGCTCGAGACTTTAGGAAGGAGGATTTTGCCTCCTTCCATCCGGGAGGATCCCTAGGACGGCAGCTTTTTGTCAAAGTTTCTGATCTTATGCGAAAGGATGATCTTCCTTTTATCGGAAAAGACACCTTAGTGAAGGATGCTATCTTAGCGATTAGTGAGGGGCGTTTAGGAACAGCGCTTTTAGTGGATAAAGACAAGACACTTCTGGGATTGGTGTCAGATGGAGATATTCGTCGTGCTCTAATGCAAGAAGGCTTTTCACTTGAGGAAAAGATCTCCAAGTATGCAACAATGAACCCGATGACGATCAAGGATGAGAATATGCTTGCCTCGGATGCTTTGGTACTTATAGAGAACAAAAAGATCCAGCTGATGGTCGTAACAGATGAAAACGACCAAGTCAAGGGTGTCTTACACATCCACAAACTCATTGAGGAGGGCATTAAATAGATGATGCGCTTAAACAAATTTATTGCCCACTACTCTACCTATTCTCGTAGAGAGGCCGATGCAGCTATTTTAAAAGGTGCTGTAAAGATCGATGGTAAGGTTGAAGACAATCCTGCAACGCAAGTTGATGAGCGGTATACTGAGGTCTATGTTCATGGCAAAAAAGTCTCACCAAAAGATATCATTACAGTAATAGCATATAACAAGCGAAAAGGTGAGTTGGTCACAAAGAAAGATCCTCGTGGCAGAAAGACTATTTATGATACATTGGATCATAAGTTCAGACATTTTATTCCCGTAGGACGCCTTGATTTTGCAACAGAGGGGCTTTTATTGTTAACCGACTCTTCAGTTGTAGCAACGGTGCTAATGAACTCAGATCTTGAACGCATATATAAGGTTAAGATAAAAGGGCCTGTAAGCGAAGCAATGGAAGAGGCGATGAAAAAAGGGTTGGAGCTTAAAGATGCTTCGGCAGGTGCTCATTCGCATTCAAAAGTCACATCTATGACCTTTGCCCCGTTTGCGGGATACAGGATAGAAAAGAATACAGAAAAATATTCTATCTTGAAGGTGGGTATTACAGAGGGGAAAAATCGTGAGTTAAGACGTTTCTTTGCACATTTTGGTACAGAAGTAGCCGACCTAAAACGTCTTTCATATGGCGGTATAGAGCTGAACAACCTTCCGGATGGGAAAAGTCGGTTTCTCACACGAAGTGAGTATGCTTCAGTACGTGATTATGTTGATCAGATGACAAAAACAGATGCTCAACGAGAGAATTTTAAAAAGCGCAAAGAAGAGCAAGCAGAAAAAGAGAAACTTAAAGCGGAAGCAGATGTCGAAAAGCTTAAAGAGATGGAAGAGGACAAAGATAAGCGCAAGCGTATCAATAAGGTCAAAAATAGATTGAAAAGCATTTTAAAAGATGACAAGGATTAAGACGATGACTAAACTACAGCTCAAGACAGAACATAAGACTCAAATGATCAATATTACCAAAGATGTAAAAGAAGCGGTTATCACATCAGGTGTCAAAGATGGTATCGTCGTGGTATTTACGCCACATACAACAGCTTCTGTGATATTGTTTGAGAACATCGATCAGAATTTACGTCGTGATTATTTGACCTTGTTAAAGAAGTATCTATCTGATCAAGAGTATTCTCACAAAGGTGGAAATGCTGCAGCCCATTTAAAATCTGCTATGACGGGGGCATCTATAAGTATTCCTGTTGTTGACGGTCTTCCACTTTTTGGTCAATGGCAGGGAGCCTTTTTCTGTGAGTTTGATGGTCCTCGTGAAGAGCGTGATATTATCATCAAAGTTATCAACGGCTGACATAGACGTTGATGGTATGAATGGACTTTGTTATGTCATCAGCAGAGGTTAGTTTTATGAATCAATTTTTTAACTTCATTAAAACCGATAGAGTCTAAGTGTGGCAGACTTCACCTATCTTCTTCGTCCCAAAGTCTTTGATGACTTTGTCGGACAACCTCATATAGTATCTCAGGATTCACCATTACGACGGCTATTACAAAATGCGCAAATGCCTCATGCCTTTTTTTATGGTCCTCCAGGGTGTGGAAAGACGACCTTGGCGCGTATTATTGCCAACGAGCTTGACACTCCGTTTTATGAGTTTAATGCTACTTCACTTAAGATAGATCAATTACGTAAGATATTCACCCAATATGAGAATGCTCTGCAAAAACCTCTGATATTCATCGATGAGGTGCACCGTTTGGCAAAGAATCAGCAGGAGGTTCTATTGCCTGTTATGGAAAATAACACGGTGTTAGTGATCGGTGCTTCTACAGAAAACCCTTATTACAGTCTTACGGCCGCGATGCGTTCACGTTCGATGTTGTTTGAGTTAAAAGCGCATACAGATGAGGACCTGCGTGCTCTGGCACAACGAGCTTGCAAGAAAGAGAAGCTCTCTTTGGACGATGAGGCAATGCGGTATCTGGTCATCTCGAGTAATGGAGATGCCAGAGCTATGTTGAAACTTCTGGAGTTCGTTTCTATAGGCAAAAAAGAGATATCTCTTGAAGATCTTAAGGCCTTACGTCCCCACTCCTTAAATGACGGTACAGGAGAAGCATCGGTGCATTATGACTTGATATCAGCGATGATCAAGTCGATAAGAGGCTCCGACCCGGATGCAGCAGTCTATTATCTAGCACGTTTGATAGAAGGGGGAGAGAACCCGGCTTTTATTGCACGACGTCTGGTGATTCTGGCTTCTGAAGACATTGGCAATGCCAATCCGCAGGCCTTGACTCTGTGTACATCAGCGATGACTTCTGTCGCACAGATAGGTTATCCAGAAGCTCGTATAATCCTTTCACAAGCGGTTATCTATCTTTCGGCTTCACCAAAGTCCAATTCAGCGTATAATGCGATAAATCAGGCTCAAGCTGCGATACGAGATGGCTATATCTTAGAGATACCAAAGACGATACAGCAGAACAATGAGAACTATCTCTATCCACATGATTTTGGTGGCTGGGTAGAGCAGAAGTATTTGAGTAAGGACCTATGTTTTGTAGAGTTCAAGCCAATCGGTTATGAGCAGAAGATGGGTGAATGGCTAAGTAAAATCAGGTATAAGAAGTAGGAATTAGAGTTGATTCAATTTAAAGGGCGATCAGGACTTGAGATCCTGATCAAAGGCTTCATCACAGGGAGTCGCAACAGCGATAGAAAAGATCGTTTTAGAGGAGTCAACGCCCTTCATTTATATGCTTCCATGAGCAAGTTTTCAACGTCTGAAACTAAGGTTTGCATCTTCTCACATCTATAAAACTCTTTCTATCTCAGTGAATAAATGGCATTTTCTCTTAAACGCCTATATTGCTCAGCAACCTGCACTGATAGTAAATATTATTATAGATGATCTTTTCTGTACTCACCCGATCTGTATTCATTCACAAGCGGCATAACACTCAACTCTTTAGAGCGTGCTTCGAAAAATGAACTGAGACCTAAAGCCGTGAAAATCATTTCGATCATGGGCTTCCTTTCTCTTGGGTTATTGTACGTACTCAATAATCTTAACGCTTACAGAATAAAAACACTATTAAGGTTTTTAATTAGATTTTATGTAAAAGAAGCAGGAACAACTACTATTTGCTTTTCGATATATACTTAGGTATACTACGAACTAAATATCTTATTCTAATAATATAGTGTAATGAGAAGGGAAGAAGAGTGCCCAAAATATCAATAATTATTTTATTATTAGCGCAAATACTTTTTGCCGGAAAGATCAATATCGCAGTAGCAGCCAATGTCAGTTATGCGATGGAAGAACTTAAAGCCGAGTTTGTCAAGATGAATCCCGATATCAAGGTTTTAGTGACACTTGGAAGTAGCGGAAAGTTAACCGCCCAGATTAGAAACGGGGCACCTTTTGGGATCTTTATGTCAGCAAACATGAAGTATCCGAAATCCTTGTATGAGGATAAAATGGCATTAATCGAACCTGTCGTTTATGCCCAAGGAACATTGGTATATCTGAGTATGCGACAGCAGGATTTTTCCAATGGGATACGATTACTTAAGAGCGATAGGATTAAAAAAATTGCCATAGCCAATCCAAAGACCGCTCCTTATGGTCTGGCAGCTACAGAAGCGATGAAAAATGCAAAGGTCTATGATGATATTACATCCAAGTTTGTTTTTGCAGAGTCTATCTCACAAACGCTATCTTATGCGATGATTGCGGCAGATATCGGTTTCATTTCCAAGTCCTCTCTGTACAGTCCTCAACTGCATCACTATAAAGAAGGCATCCATTGGGCGGATGTGGATTCAAAACTCTATACACCTATTCAGCAGGGTATTGTTCTTTTGAAACATGCCCAGGGGAATAAAGAATATAGGGCTTTTTATGACTTTGTTCTCAGCGATAAAGCCAAAGCTATTTTCAAAAAGTATGGATATCTGTACAAATGAATCTTATTCCCGCAACAATAATCGATATTCAAAGTGTGGACACGATTAACCTTGTCAGTTTTAATGTTGAAGGCCAAAAGATGTGTATGATGGCATTAGAACTGGATGGAAATCTTCATGTAGGTTCGAAGGTAGTGTTGGGTGTTAAAGCAACACATGTTGCCCTGGCGAGAGAGTCAAATGATGCCATAAGTATTTCTAACCAGCTTAACGTATGCATAGAAAGTATTGAGCTTGGAGAATTGCTTAGCAGTGTGAAGTTTTTTTTTGCTGGTTCTATTATAGAGAGTATCATTACTAAAGAGTCAGCATTACGGATGCGGCTTCAAGTGGGTGATAGCGTCGTCGCCCTTGTCAAATCAAGTGAACTCTTTATCATGGAGGTCGAATGATGGATATCGCTGCATTAGATTGGCAACCATTTGTGCTCTCTTTTAAGCTTGCGGGGATGACGACTTTGATCCTTTTTTTTATTGCTTTGCCTATCTCTTGGTGGCTTTCGCAAACACAATGCCGATGCAAGCCTTTTGTAGAGGCCGTTACATCTCTTCCTATTGTACTGCCCCCATCAGTCATTGGGTTTTATGTCCTTTATCTGCTCTCATACAATTCGCCATTAGGTGCTTTCGTTGAAGAGACATTCGGGATCAATCTAGTCTTTAATTTTACAGGGCTCGTCATCGCGAGCTGCTTTTATTCGTTCCCTTTTATGGTTCAACCTTTACAAGGTGGTTTTGAGTCGCTGAACAAGAGTATGCTTGAAGCCTCATATATTGCGGGAAAGAGTGGGTTTGAGACACTTTTATTTGTAGCTCTGCCCAATGTTAAGCCGGCATTGCTAACCGCACTGATTGTAACTTTTGCCCATACAGTAGGTGAGTTTGGCGTGGTCCTGATGGTAGGTGGTTCGATCCCGGGTGAGACGAAGGTAGCTTCAGTCGCTATTTATGAGATGGTTGAGGTGATGGACTATGCACAGGCACATCTCTACAGTGCCCTGATGTTGATCCTCAGTTTTGTGGTGCTGTTTGGCGTTTACCTCTTTAATCAGCGTCACAACCGTCGTATGGGGCTATCTTCATGATTGATATTAATATTCATAAGTTGCTTCAAGGCAGTATTGGTCCGATGGAGTTGGATGTAGATATCTCGATCAATGAGCATGAGTTTATCGCATTGGCAGGTCAAAGCGGAAGCGGGAAGACGACACTTCTACGCATTTTGGCTGGATTGGAAAACGCGGAAGGTAAGATCAAAGTCCATGATGAGCTCTGGCTAGACGAGACAAAGTTCCTACCCGTAAAAAAACGTGGTATCGGTTTTGTGTTTCAGGACTATGCTCTTTTTGAAAATATGAGTGTCCAGCATAACCTTTTGTATGTGAATAGGGACAAGGTCATGGCAAAACATCTACTTGAGATTACAGGTCTGTATGAACTCAAAGATCGTCTGCCTGCAACACTAAGCGGGGGACAGAAGCAGAGGGTGTCGCTCTGCAGGGCTCTGATGAACAGACCTAAACTGTTACTGATGGATGAACCCTTCTCTGCACTTGACCCGCAGATGCGAAGCCAGCTGCAGCATGATATCCTGGTGCTTCATAAAGAGTTCGGCACAACAACAATAATGGTCTCACATGATCCCAGTGAGGCCTATCGTTTGGCGAATAGAGTGATTATGCTGGAGCAGGGAAGGGTCGTTCAAGATGCATCACCAAAAGAGGTCTTTTTAAAAGCATACGGAAGTCAGAAGTTCTCACTAAGAGGGGAACTGCTCGATATTATCAAGGCCGATGTCATCTATATTGCCATCGTCTCTGTCGGTCAACAGATCGTCGAAGTAGTTCTGGATGATAAAGAGGCGAAGAGTTTTAAAATTGGGCAGAGTGTCTATATCAATACGAAGGCTTTTTCTCCATCACTAAGTGAATAACCAAGAGGCATAACCTCATACAGAGATATCGCAGACCTCTGTTTACGATAAGAATTGTCATCTATCAATACTAATATTTTTGTTATGAAACAACATTTTTTAGAGAATGTCTTGTCTATGCTTTTACTAATACTTAACTTCCTGTTTTGATTTATCGATGTGATAAAGATCATAGCTGAAGCTATGGTAGAATGTAGTTATCGGTATAACAATTTATTATGCCTAGACTCAATGGGCATCAGGTGTTTCAGGTAGAATAGAAGCAAAGATAGAGTATATCATCTTTTCAAACAGTAAGAGGGATGGCGTATGAAAAAGTTAATAGCAACCATTGATGGTAATGAAGCGGTCGCTCGTGTTGCTTATAAGTTGAACGAAGTGATTGCGATCTATCCGATTACTCCGGCATCTCCTATGGGTGAGTGGAGCGATCTTTACGCTGCACAGGGTGAAAAAAATATCTTTGATACGGTGCCTGAGATCATGGAGATGCAAAGCGAAGGGGGAGCGAGTGGTGCGGTACACGGGGCTTTGCAAAGTGGAGCACTAAGCACGACATTTACAGCTTCACAGGGTCTACTTCTGATGATTCCGAACATGTATAAGATTGCAGGTGAACTGACGCCGACCGTTTTTCATATTGCTGCGCGTTCAGTTGCAGCACAGGCTCTTTCTATCTTTGGTGATCATACGGACGTGATGTCGGTACGCCAAAGTGGTTTTGCGATGCTGGCTTCCAATTCTGTGCAAGAAGCCCATGATTTTGCCCTGCTTGCACAGGCGGCTACTCTTAAATCACGTATTCCTTTTCTACACTTTTTCGATGGTTTTAGGACCTCTCATGAAATCAATAAGATCGAATTACTTAATGAAGAGATTATGAGAAAAATGATTGACAACGATCTTGTAAAAAGACATCGGGAAAGAGCATTGACACCAGATCACCCTTTTATACGTGGAACTTCGCAAAACGCTGATGTCTATTTTCAGGGTCGTGAAAGTGTCAATATCTATTATGAGAGGGTGCCTTCTCTGTTACAAGAGTGTATGAACGATTTTTACGCTTTAACAGGACGGAAATATCAGCTTTTTGATTATGTAGGTAGTAAGGATGCAGAACGTATTATTGTAATTATGGGTTCAGGAGCAGAGGCTGTGCATGAGAGTGTCGAGTATTTGAATGCATTGGACGAAAAGGTCGCTCTTGTCAAGGTAAGGCTCTATCGTCCATTTTCGATGAGAGATTTTATTGAGACATTTCCAACGACGGTAAAGTCGATTGCCGTGCTTGATAGGACAAAAGAATCAGGTTCCATAGGCGAACCGCTTTACCTAGATGTAGTGGCTGCCTTAAACGAGGCCAGGCAAAATGGTGAGCTTCCATTCAGTATGCCAAAGGTTATCGGCGGACGATACGGGCTCTCATCAAAAGAGTTCACACCGGGAATGATCAAAGCTATTTTTGATGAACTCAAAAAAGAGAGTCCTAAACAGCATTTTACTATCGGCATTCATGATGATGTAACGCATATGTCGTTGATATGGGACAGCATGTTTCAGATCGAAGATAAACGGGTATATGAGGCGATCTTTTTCGGACTGGGATCAGACGGGACAGTCGGTGCAAATAAAAATTCCATCAAGATTATCGGAACGCATACTGACAGCTATGCTCAGGGTTATTTTGTCTATGATTCAAAAAAATCAGGTGCAATGACGACATCGCATCTTCGCTTTGGACCTTCCGTCATCCGCTCGACCTATCTAATCGAAAAGGCTGATTTTGTTGCCTGTCATCAAAGCGTGTTTATGGAAAAGTTTGATATTTTACAGCATGCAAAAAAAGGTGCTGTGTTTCTCCTGAACTCTCCTTTTGGGATAGATAGTATTTGGCAACGTATGCCACGGAACATTCAGGAAGAGCTGATTGAAAAGAAGATCAAGTTTTATGTGATAGATGCGTATAAGGTGGCTCAAGAGAGTGGACTGGGTCGGCATATTAATACGGTAATGCAGACCTGTTTCTTTTATATATCGAATATTCTTACCCATGAACAGGCGATTCAAGAGATCAAGATGTCGATTGAAAAGAGTTATGGTACAAAAGGCGAGGAGATTGTAGCGTTAAACTTTGCTGCAGTCGATAATGCACTGCTTCACCTTCATGAGGTCGAGATACCAGAATCTGCAGACAGTGATTTGGTAGTAGATCACTCCATTAAGGGTGATGTGAGTGATTTTATTGTGAATGTGACAGCTCATCTTATTCAGGGTAGGGGAGATGATCTTCCTGTAAGTAAAATCCCTGCAGATGGAACGTGGCCAAGTGGAACGTCTCAGTATGAAAAACGTAATATTTCGCAGGAGATCCCGGTATGGGATACCGAATTATGTATACAATGTAACAAATGTGTTCTGGTCTGTCCGCATGCGGTTAT